>CAZCVP010000317.1:0-5563 GCA_964501915.1 uncultured Enterobacterales bacterium | reverse complement strand
GCACCTGAAACCACGTCGCGGCGCCATGCTCGGTCCACAATGCCCCACACCCTCCTAGGGAGCCATCTCCGCCCCTTGTGAGGGAAACCGGTGCCTCCCCCCGTTGGGCTCGACAAAGGGGGACGATGCAGATGCTCACGGCACTCGCCTGGTTGGCCATCCTGGTGCTCAGTGGTGTCCTGGTCTACCTGCGGCTCCGCCGGGACCGGACGTGGATCGGCGTCGAGCCCAGGATCCGTCACGTGCTCCGGGGGTCCAAGGAAGCGGACGCCCAGGGGGTCCCGGGGAGCTCGGAGCCCGCCACGCGGCGGGCGACTGTCCTGAACGCCTACCTGGAGCACCGGGCTCGACAGGAGGAGGGGGCCCACGACGCCCCCGACCTGCTGCGACTGCTCAGCGACCGAGCCGTGCTGGTCCACGACGCCACACCGTCCAGCCCGGTGGCCATCTTCCTCGCCGAGACCTTCGAGCAGCGGGTCCCGGTCACGCTGCGCTGGCCTGGGGGGCGCCTCACGGGCCGGATCGGGGACCTGCCGGATCCGGAGACGATCGACTTCCTGCCTCTGAGCGGGAACTGGATCCCGGGTCCGACCCGCGGCCGGCCGGTGGAGCTCTTCGTGAAGGGGGGCGGCTGTGTCATGCAGGGCTATGCCGACGTCGTGGAGACCTCCCATCGCCAGCACTGGCGACTGGCGATGCCCCGACGCCTGGAGCGGCTCGAGCTGCGCCGGGATCTCCCCCGCCTCTCGGTCCGCGACGTGAGCGTCGATCTGAAGGTGCGGGACCAGGCCGACCTGGTGCGCTGGGACGTGGTGGACGTCTCGGCCAGGGGCCTGCGTGTCGCGGGCGGGCACCACTCCCGGCTGCTGCAGCGGGGCGAGTACCTGCGGGGAGTCGTCCGGCTCCAGGGGAGTCCCTGGTCCTCGGTCCACGTGCAGGTCCGGAACCTCGATCGCTCGACTGGTCAGCTCGGCGCCGAGGTCCTCGGGGCCGCCGAGCGCGTCGAGCTCCGGGCCCTCTGCACCGGGCTGCAGGCGGCCGTGCCGAGCTGAGCGCCGCGGTCAGGGGGCCCGAGCGCCCTCGCGAGCGCTCGGACCCCGTCGACTACTTGGCGGCCTCCGCCCGCTCCCGGGCCTCGCCGCACCGGTTCAACCAGCGCTCCCCCCGTGTCCGCCAGGCGACCAGCACGGCCAACAGGACGATCTCGAGGGTCATCGCCGCCCAGGCCCCGGGAGCACCGAAGGCGAACACGCTGGCGAAGAGCCACACCAGCGGCACCTTCACCAGCCAGCTCACCGAGAGCATCGCCCCCATGGCCCAGCGGGTGTCCCCGGCCCCGGTCAGGGCGCCGTGGCCGATCATGGCCACGGCGTCGAAGACCTGGAACAGGGCCGCGAGCACCATCAGGTCCAGGGCGATGACCCGGACTTCGGCGGTGACGGCGAAGGCGTCGATGAGGGGACCGGGGACCCACCAGAAGACCACTCCCATGGTCGCCATGAAGGCCACCCCGATCACGACAGCCCACCTCAGGGCCTCCCGCGCCGCCTGGGGACGGTTGGCACCGACCGCCTGGCCGACCAGCACCCCCGCGGCCTCGCTCAAGGCGTGGCCGGGGAGGAAGCTGACCATGATGATGCGCACCACCACCACGTGAGCCGCCATGTGGGCCTCGCCGACCCGGGCCAGGATCGCCGTGAAGACCGAGAACGCCAGCACGTCGGTGACCCAGGAGACACCGAGCGGCAGGCCCAGCTCCCAGAGACGCTCCAGGTGCGCCCGGACCGGACGCCTGGAGACACCTTGCAGAGCCGGGCGGAGCCGCCAGAACAGCCACGCCACGCCGAGGAGCTCGCCGATGACCGTGGCCAGGGCGGCACCGGTCACGCCGAGGGCGGGCACAGGGCCCCAGCCGAAGATCAGCACCGGGTCCAGGGCGATGTTCAGGGCGTTGGCCATGACCATCGCCACCATCGGCGTGCGGGTGTCGCCGCGGCCCTGGAACCAGCCGGAGAGCGCCTGGTAGCCGTAGCGACCCGGCGTGCCCAGCATGCGCACGGCGCCGTAGGCGACGGCCAGCTCCGTGACCGCCAGCGAGGCACCCATCCAGCCGGTGACCACGGGCAGGACCGGCAGCAGGGCGTAGACCCCGAAGCTCAGGGCCACGGCGCACCAGATGCCCTGCCAGGCATAGGCCCGCGCCGTGGCGTGGTCCTCGGCGCCGGTGGCCTGGGCCACGGCGATCTTGACGGCGGCCAGCAGCCCCTGCCCGAAGAAGACGAACAGGAGGAACACGGGGATGGCGATGCCCACCGCCGCGAGCGAAGCGGTGCCCAGCCGTCCCACCCAGAGGGTGTCGACCACACCCATCGCCGTGTACGACAGCATGGAGACCATCACCGGCCAGGTGATGTCGAGGACCGTGCGGGGTCCGATGTGTTCGGGCAGGACCTTGACGTCGCGGGACACGACGCACCTCCCGGAGGGGAAGGTGGGGGGGGACGAGGACACCCGGAACGACCGGGACATCCCCGCGGGGATCAGGGGCAGCCGGTGGCCGGGGCCCCGGTGACCGGAGAGGTGGTGGAAGCCCTACCGGGTCTTCACGGTGGCCACCCCGCGCGGTCGGGTCTCGCTCACGAGACCACTGCCAGAGGCCCAGGTCGGCTGCATCGAGCTGCGATCCATGGGTTCTCCCTGGCTGGGGTGGGGTGGGCCGGACGCAGGTCCGACCCGGGCAGGGTTACGGATCCCGGCCCGGGCCGCAAGTGACGAAGGGGTGACGTCCCCCTTCAGGCCACGAGCTTCAGCGACGCCTGCAGCTTCTTGACCATGTCCCCAGGGGCATGCTCGAACCGGGTGCCGACCAGTCTCTGCCTGACCTGGCCGGGGTCCTGCCGCATGTTGACGATGCGTACCCTGAGCTTGAGCGTCCGACCGCTCGGCAGGGTGAGGCGAAGGCCCAGGAGCTGCCCTTCGAAGAGCGGAAAGCCCGTCGCGGGTGTGCGGAAGGCCAGGCCCCGCGCGGACAGGTCCGTGACCTGGAAGTCCGCCTCCTGCCGGCCGGCCCGGACCCGGACCTTGAACAGGCCGTTGTCCTCGACCGAGGTGCGCGCCCGTCCGCGCCCGTCCTGCGTGCGCACCAGCCTCGGGGTGGCGAGCACGAGCGGACCCTGTCGACTCTGGCTCACGACGTCGGAGTAGAAGCTGTGGGAGGCCCCACCCCCGGCGAAGGTGACGTGGACCGGGTCGCCGATGCCCAGGCGCGGCCGCCTGGCCGTCGGCCGGAAGCACACCTGGCCGCTGGAGGTCTCGACTCGACCCGTGCCCGGGTAGTCCCGGCCGTCGGGTGCACGCACCGTCCAGGTCCAGGCCTCACCGGAGCAGGCCCCGAGGAGCTCCAGGATGGACGTTCGAACGGTCACGGTGGACGGCATGATGAGCTCCTGGTCCGCAGCGTCGGTGCGGGGTGGACATCTCCGGAATCGGATGACGGGGACGTGAGGGTGAGGGCGTCCAGGTTCTTCTTGCCCTGGGTCAGGCCGCCCAGCTCGCCCTGTTGCCGCCTCTACCCCGCATACCGGCCGCGGCCCGCATGGCGGCGGCGTGCACGATCTCGTGGGTCACCTCGCCGCCGAGGCTGCCCAGGGTCACGCCGACCACGGTCCCGCTGAGCAGGATCCGGCTGTCGCCCACGTCGACCCGCAGGGCCTCCAGGCCAGCGCGGACGCGCTCGGCGAAGACGCGACCCCCCGCGTGGTTGGTCTCCGGCAGGAGCACGGCGAACTCGTCGCCGCCGATCCGGGCCAGGAAGTCCACGTCCCGGCTGATGCGTCCGAGCAGCGCGGCGACCCGCTTGAGCACCTGGTCTCCGGCGTTCTGGCCGTAGCGGGCGTTCAGGGAGGTGAAGTTGTCCACGTCGACGATCACCACGCTCAGCTCCTGGCCATAGCGCTGGCAGCGGGAGACCTCCTGGCGCAGCGTCTGGATGTAGCGGGAGCGGTTCGCCAGGCCGGTGAGCTGGTCGAACTGCGTCAGGGCCTGCAGCTCGGCCTGGGCGGCTTGGAGGCTCTTGTAGAGGTGGTCCCGCTCCTCCTTGAGCTCGTAGAGATAGGCGAGCAGCTCCTCCCGGGACATGGTCTCGGGGTTGGAGATGCCGGTCTCCCGGCGGACGAGCTGGTCCAGCCCGGTCTGATCGCCGATGTTGAGGTTGAGCATCTCGGCGGCGGCCCGCATGGCACCGGCGATGCCGTTGAGCATCGCGCGGGCGCCCTGCCGGTCCCAGCCGTCCTCGACCATCAGGATGCGCTCGACCCGGTCCCGGGCCGGGCCCCGCTCGGCGGCGCTGTAGCACTCCGCCGCGAGGTCGGTCCAGCGGGCGATGCGGCACAGGGTGGGCAGCTCGTCGACGGGCTCGTGGTGGCGGGCGACCGCTTCGAGCAGCGCCTCGGGCAGGCCCCAGGCCTCGGCGTCCGCCAGGAAGGCCTCGTAGTGGTGCTTGCCGAAGACCTCGGTCTCGACTTCGAGGCGCTCGGTGCCACAGAGCTGCCGGATGTCGGCGATCCGCAGGACCTCGGCCGGAGCGTCCCCGAGCATCATGATGCGACCGAACTCCAGGGTCAGGCCGACGATGAAGGCCAGGTCGGTCTGGACCTCGGCGTGGCGCTTGGCCAGGGCGACGGCCGCACAGGCTCGCCGCACGCAGTCCGCCCAGAAGGTCCGCATGGTGGCCTCGGGCAGGTCGATCCGCCGCACGGCCGCCGTGAGCGCGTGGCAGACGGACAGGTTGCCGATCACCTTGGAGCCCAGCAGCAGCGTGGCCCGCAGCGGGTCCTCCACCTCCCGTCCCAGGCCGAGGAAGGGCGAGTTCGCGTAGCGCAGGATGCTGTCGGACAGGTCGGGGTCGGCCCGCACCAGCTCACCGAGGTGGTGGACGGAGACCTCGGGGTCCCAGGCAGACTGGATGACCTCGACGAGCTGCCTGGGCGGGTGGACCAACATGGTACGGGCCTGCGGGGGGGTACCCTGGCTCGTTCGGACCGCAGCGCCGCTCCTTTAGGGGATCCGGCTTCTTGTCTTGCCCGAGGCAGTGCGGGCTCAAGATCCGCGTCGAGCGTCCGATGGCGAGGCCCTCCGGAGCCCGAGGAATCCCCCTGGACACGACCAACCGAGCCCGCATGAGCCTGCCGAGCGGCGACATCGTCCTCGCCGGTGTGCTCTTCGGCGTGCTGGCGATCGTGTTGGTGCCGATGCCGCCGGTCCTGATGGACGTGCTCATCGCCTCGTCGATCTGCCTGTCGCTGTTGATGCTGCTGGTCACGCTCTACGTGCACCGACCGGTCGAGTTCAGCGTCTTCCCGACGCTCTTGCTCGGGGCCACGGTCTTCCGGCTCAGCCTGAACGTGGCCAGCACGCGCCTGATCCTGCTGCAGGGCGGTCAAGACGGGTCCAGGGCGGCCGGTCGCATCATCGAGGCCTTCGGCCAGGTGGTCGTCGGCGGCAACTACGTCGTCGGCGTGGTGGTCTTCGCCATCTTCGTGATCATCAACTTCGTGGTGATCAC
>CAZCVP010000316.1:0-5716 GCA_964501915.1 uncultured Enterobacterales bacterium | reverse complement strand
CCGTTGCAGACGTCGGTGGCGTCGGGGTTGATCTGGGCGTCGGTGTCGTCGCAGTCACCGGAGTTGTCCACGAAGAGGGAGGGGGCTGTGCAGGCCGAAGTGGCGTTGTCCGGACTTCCCCAGCCGTCGCCATCGAGATCCCCGTACCAGGTCGTGGCGTCGACCGCGTCGGGATCCTCGTCGTCGGCCAGCAGGTCGCAGTCGTCGTCCACGCCGTTGCAGATCTCGTCGGCCTCGGGGTGGACGTGGGGATCGGTGTCGTCGCAGTCGACGTCCTCGGCGAAGCCGTCGCCGTCGGCGTCGGTCTCCGAGTCGGTGTCGGCAGTGTCGCTGGTCTCGCCGGTGTCGGCGCTGTCGGGGTCGATGGTGGTGTTGCCCGTCTCCCGGATCACCTGGCCGGTGTCGCCGGAGTCCGGCAGCTTGTTGCGACAGCCGGTCGCGCAGAGGGCGAGGACGACGAGCAGGGCAGTGCGGGCCATCGAGCCTCCAGCTCCGTGGCAGGGAGGCACCATGCCCTCGATGGAGGCTGGACGCCGGCCGGCGCGGGACGCCCGTGGGCCGGGCGGGTCCTCCGCGATCCGGAGTGTCAACCTCGAAGGAGCAGGGTGTCGGGATCCTGACAGGGCTGCCTGGCGCTCAGAAGTCGTACCAGGACCTCCCACAGGGAGAACCAGGGGCCCTGTCCACACTGCTCCAAGCCCATGAACTCGAGAGCGGTGGTCACTCCTGGACCGGCGACCTTCAAGGTCCTGCGGAGCCTGCAGCGATCTGCCAGGGCACCGCCGGGACAGGCCATGCCCGCGGCGTAGCCTCCAGATGAGGCCTGGTCACTCCCGAACTGCGCTGCCCGGGGCAGAAGTGCGCCTGCGGATGAGCGCCTCTCTGCAGGCGGGCCTTACGGGAGCGTTGGACAGCCAGCACGCCAGATCCGGCCGGGCCGAGGAGGTGGGGAGGGCTGCGAGATCGCGCTCTGATTGACGGTCATGCGCTGGGGAGCGTGTTTGAATGTCCTGTGCCCTGCCCCAGCCGGTCCAGACGGTGATCTGCTTGCCTCCCTCCCGGCGAATCGCCTGCCAGTACCAGCGGCCCTCCTTGGGGCCTCTCCGGGCATAGGCGGTGACCGGATCGAGGGTGAGGTTTCCTGGCTCTCGAGGCTTGCGTCCCATGGCTCAGTCCTCCTCGGCTTCTGCCGCTGCTGCACGGCGTTCCAGTCGGCGAATCCCGTCCGCCAGGGCCAGGCGCATGATCCCGGCCCGGGAGATCCGGCCGTAGGCCATCAGTTCCGGGTGACGGTCGATCACCGGCACCAGTTCGTCCACCCGCTCCACCAGGTCCGCGGGCAGGCGCAGGGTGAGCTGGACTTCGTTGGGCATGTCGGCCTCCTCCTTGATTGGACCCCACTTAGAGTTCAAATGGGAGTCAACAGTGCAAAGCTGGAGACGGCGTCGGAGGGGTTCATCAGGCCCGAGGGGTCAGGTCTTCGGGCTCAGGGGGCGTCGGAGACCTGGCCGTAGTCGTCGTTGCCCCAGCACACCAGGCCCCCGGTGCTGTCCAGGGCGCAGGCGTGCCGGTAGCCCACGCTCAGGCCGCTGTGACCGCTCCCCGTGGGCGTGTCCGAGACCTGTCCGTCGCTGTCCAGGCCCCAGCAGGTGATCGCGCCGGCGCTGTCGATGGCACAGGAGTGCTCGTAGCCGCCGTCCATGTGCTCGAAGCCCGCGGATGATGGCGCGTCGGAGACCTGTCCGCTGTCGTCCCAGCCCCAACAGTCCAGGGTCCCGCCGCTGTACAGGCCGCAGCCATGCATGTGTCCGGCGCCGAGGCCGTCGTAGCCCGAGCCGGTCGGGGCGTCGGAGACGGGGGAGTTCAAGTCCCAGCCGACGCAGTCGATGGCGCCCAGGCTGTCCAGGGTGCAGTTGAAGAAGCCGCCGCCGGCGACCCCGAGCAGCCCGCTGTCGGTCGACATGTCCGTGCACTGGCCCGAGCTGTCGTCGCCCCAGCACGTCACGGCGGCCTGGGCGTCCAGGGCACAGACGCTGGTGCCGCCTGCGACGAGGCTCACGTACCCGCTGTCGGTCGGGGCGCCTGAGATCTGGTCGTAGCCGTCGTCGCCCCAGCAGGTGATGGCGCCCGCAGTGTCCAGGGCGCAGGTGGCGGAGTAGAGCCCGACCAGGGAGTCCCAGCCGCTCGTCGCGGGCGCGTCCGAGAGCTGGCCATAGGCGTCGCTGTAGTAGTCGGTGCCCCAGCAGGCCACGTGGCCGGAGCCGGTGATGGCGCAGCCGTGGAAGCTGCTCATGGCCACCTGGCTGAACCCGCAGAGATCCTCGACGCCGTCCCCGTCTGTGTCGACCGGGTACAGCTTGTGGACGTCGTCGTTGCAGTCGTCGTCGCAGGTGGAGTAGCCGTCGCCGTCGACGTCGTCCCAGTTCAGGCTGGCGTCGCTGTCGTCGCAGTCGGTGCCCGGGTCGTAGGCGCTCGAGGGGCTGTCGTCGCCGTAGCCGTCCCCGTCGGCGTCGATCATGCACTCGGTCTCTGATGCCTCCTCGACAGCCCCCGGCCAGATGGACGACGAGCCGTCGTCGCAGTCTGTGCCCGCGCTCACGCCCGCCGCGGGCGACACGCTGCCGAAGTTGTCACCGTCGGCGTCGGTCATGCAGGCGGTGCTGTCGTCGCGAGGGGCGGCCCCAGGAAAGGTGTCCGGGTCCCCGTCGTCGCAGTCGCCGTTGCACGACGTGCGGCCGTCGCCGTCCGCGTCGTCTTCGTTCAGGGTCGCGTCGGTGTCGTCGCAGTCACCGTCACAGGACGTGAGGCCGTCGCCGTCGTCGTCGTCGTACTGGAGGGTGGCGTCGGAGTCGTCGCAGTCGGTGCCGTGGTCGACACCCCGGAGCGGGTCGCTGTCGCCCCACCCGTCCTGGTCCGCATCGGTCTTGCACGAGGTGGCGCTCTCGTCCTCGGCTGCGCCTGGGAAGGTGTTGGCGTCCCGGTCGTCGCAGTCGTCGTCGCAGGTCGCGAAGCCGTCGCCGTCCCGGTCGGCGGACTCCACCGTGCTGTCGGTGTCGTCACAGTCGTCGTCGCAGGTGGAGTAGCCATCCCCGTCGGCGTCGTCCTGGTTCTTGGAGCCGGACGAGTCGTCGCAGTCCGTGCCGGGTGTGACGCCCGTGGCCGGCTCTGGTGCTCCCCAGCCGTCGGCGTCCCCGTCCTCCATGCAGGCGCTCGGATCGTCGTGCTCCGCCGCCCCGGGGTAGGTCTCGGCGCTGTTGTCGTCGCAGTCGGTGCCGGCGTCCACGCCAGTCGGGGGCTTCTCATTGCCCCAGCCGTCCTCGTCGATGTCCTGCATGCAGGCCGTCGTGGACTCCTCGAAGGCAGCCCCCGGGTAGGCCGAGGCCAGCCCGTCGTCGCAGTCGGGCCGGGTGTCGCAGGTCGAGAACCCGTCCCGGTCCAGATCGACGTTGTTGACCTCGGGGTCGTCGTCGTCGCAGTCGCCGTGACAGGTGGACTGGCCGTCGCCGTCGGCGTCGTCGTGGTTCAGGCTGGCATCGCGATCGTCGCAGTCGGTGCCCGGGTCGTAGGCGCTCGAGGGGCTGTCGTCGCCAAAGCCGTCCCCGTCGGCGTCGATCATGCACTCGGTCTCCGAGGCTTCAGCGACCGCCCCCGGCCAGATGGACGACGAGCTGTCGTTGCAGTCCGTGCCGGGGGTGATCCCGGCCTTGGGGTCGTCGTCGCCCCAGCCGTCCTCGTCTGCGTCTGTCATGCAGGCGTCGGTGCTGTCGCTGGGGGCGGCCCCAGGCCAGGTCAGCGGGTCGCCGTCTGCGCAGTCTCCGGCGCAGCTGCTGAAGCCGTCGCCGTCGTCATCGAGCAGGTTCAGGGTGCTGTCCGTGTCGTCGCAGTCCTCTCCGTCGAAGTTCTCGCCCAGGTGGCCGTCGCCGTCGCCGTCGCCGTCGACCACGGCGCAGTCGGTCTGCTCTTCGCCGTCCCCGGCCGTCTGAGGCGCCTCGAGGCTCAGATCTCCCCTCAGGTCGAAGCCGTCGTCCGTCCAGACGTGCAGGTGTCCGGCCAGGGTGGTGGTGAGGGGTTCACCGGCGAAGCTGCCGGTGGCGCTGCCGGCGTCGATCGAGTCGATGCGCAGGTACCCATGGGACCCACTGACCGTGGTCTCGTAGGCGTCTGGGACGCCGGAGCAATCCAGCATGACGATGGACGCCGACGTCGTCGACGCCCGCGCGTCGTAGAAGCCCGGCCCGCAGACCTGGTCCTGGACCAGCTCGGCCCGGCAGTCGAAGTCCTGCTCGGTGGTGGCGCCCAGGAGGAAGGTGAAGGCGCGAACCTCTGGCGGGTCGTCGGGGTCGTACTCGAAGGTGGCGTCGAAGTCCCAGTCGGCACAGCCGTCCAGCTCGGTCGTCGTGCCGTCGGGGAGGGTCAGGGTCAGGTCCGCCGTGCAGGCGCCGGTGCCCGCCGTGCCGGAGCCGGTGCCCGCCGTGTCGGCGCCACCGTTGCAGGCGAGGAAGAAGGGCGACACGAGGAGAAGAGAGGTCATTGGCCGGAGCCCCTTGTCAGTGGGGGAGCTAGCCGAAGATGTCGGCGTAGCCTTCTCCGTATAGTTTGGTTGGGCTGTGATCGTTGCGGGCTCCTTCACGTTCGCGATGGCCATGGTCTGGCCAAGACGACGACGCAGCCGGCTGCACGGTGCGCGGCATCGGCGAGGTGGACGGCAAGACGCGTGCGAGCACGCCGTCCGCTCAGGGCACCATCGCGTCGATGTTGTCGGCGAAGTTCGTGTCGGCGGCGTGCAGGATCACCATGTCCTCGTCCAGCCCGATGATCGTGGGGACCGCGACCGCGCCCAGGAAGTCCATCAGCTCGCCGCCGGACTTGTCGATCAGGTGGGGCAGGTGCGAGTTGCCGTGCTCGGCGAGCCAGTCGTCCAGCTCGGCGGTGGTGGCCTCGACGCCGAGGCTTCGCCCCCACCCGAACACGGTCACCCAGTAGAGCTGCTCGGAGTCGAGCGCGGCTCGTAGGGCCGCGCTGTCGAATTCGCTGTCCAGCGAAGAGCTCCGTCCGGCGAGCACGTCGGCGAGGTTCTCGGCCTGGGGGTCCCACATGGCGTCGATGTGCAGCACGACCGGTGCCCCGAGACCTGCGAAGTCGTGCAGCCTCACGGTCTCGCCGAACTGGTCCACGCCGTGGTAGTCGTACATCCGATCCCCCACGTCAGTGCCGCCGCCCGCGCTGTAGCCGGGGTCGGCGCCGCCCGCGTCGTCGGCGTTCATCGGCCCGCCCCCAGAGCAATCGCATCTTGACGCCGCAAGGGTGATATGAGGGGCAGATCACTCAAACCCAGGCATTGTCCTGGAATCTGGAGAGATCCGCCCCATGCCACTTCTCACACACTTCGAAGACCTTCCAGACCCCCGCGTCGACCGGACGAAGCTGCACTCGCTTCATGACATCATCCTCCTCAGCATCCTCGCAGTGATCTGCGGAGCCGACGACTTTGTTGCGATCCAGCAGTTCGGCGAGGCAAAGGAGAGGTGGCTTCGGACATTCCTCGACCTCGAGAATGGCATCCCGTCTCACGACACCATCGGTAGAGTCCTCCGTCTCCTGGACCCGCAGGCGTTTGAGGACCGATTCATGGCCTGGGTCGGCTCGGTGGCGGCGCTAACGGATGTAGACGCCGGCCGGAACCTGCACCCATCCGGTGAATCCTGCGCTCGACCAG
>CAZCVP010000315.1:0-5772 GCA_964501915.1 uncultured Enterobacterales bacterium | reverse complement strand
CACCACAGTCTCCCCCACCTGGAGCTCCACCCGACCCCCCGCCCGGCCCCGGCGCAGCGGGCTGCCCGGACCCAGGGCACCCAGCGCCGTGTGGACCTCGGACGCCGGCGGCTGGCGGCCGGCGTAGTCGATGAACAGCTCGGGGAGCCCGATCACCTCCTGGCGCGCGACCGGCGGCCCGGCCTCCAGCGCCTGGAGCACCGCCGCGGCGTCCACGCGCCGGCGATAGCGCAGGACCCGCCAGTGGGCCGGCAGCTCGCCCTCCTCGCAGGCCAGGCTCTGATCGACACACAGCAGCAGGTTGCGGACTCCGCTCGCCTCGAGGCCCTGGACCTTGCGCTGCAGGTAGTCCGGCGTCCAGAAGCCGACGATCTCCAGCAGCCAGCGGACGCCCTCGGGCGACCGGACCTCGAAGTCGGGGAAGATGAGCTGGTCTCCCGCCGGCAGTGGCGCCGGCTCCCGGACGAGGTCCCAGGCCGGCGCCACCCGCGCCCAGTCCCTCTCGAACCACCGCTCGACCTTGCTGTCGTGGCCGGGGCCGGGCGCGGAGGGCAACAACGGGTCGTGCTGGTCGAGCTCCAGGACGGCGTCCGCGCCATCGACCTGGATCCGAGCCCGCAGCGACCACCGCTCGCAGCGCCCGAGCGCAGGCAAGAGGCTGGCGAGCCGATTGCCGTAGAGCCGCGTGCGCCGGAACAAGGAGTAGGCCCCGCTGAGCTGGAGCCGGGCGCCACGGGGGAGGCCCTCGACGGTGCACAGGAGGCGACGCAACCGGACCTGCCGGATGAGGGGGTGGGCCCCTCCGTGTACCTCCAGGGTGAGCTCGGTCGCGTACTGCAGCAGACCCTGGACCAGCGCCAGGTTCACCTGGAGCGCCAGCTCGGCGAGGTCCGGCAACGCCCCCGACCCGACCCGGCGGGCAGCCGGCAGATCGGCGAACAGGCGCTGCTCGACGCCGTCGGCGCCGAGCCCGTGGAGCTCGCCGACCCGCTCCAGGATGCGGGCCCGGTCCGGCGGATCCACCGCGTCGCGGCTCTGCTGGGCGGCCTGGAAGACCGCGGCGCGCAGCTCGCGAGGGTGGGGGTCGGCGCTCACCGGCTCTCGGCCGAGGAGCCGGGCGACCACGTGGGCCGCCATCGCCCACTTGCCCCCGTGGGTGGAGGCGCACCGGGAGGACCGCAGCGCCTCGTCGAGGCGGCCCACCGGCAGGCCCCGCGACGCCTCGGCCACCACCACGAGCCGACGCAGCCAGACATGGTCCGCCGCGGTCAGGAAGCGAGGCACGACCCGGTCCCCCACGTGGTCGACCTGGACCAGCGCTCTAGGAAGCAAGGTACAGCCGCCTCTCGGCGCTCTGGCGGGTCTCGAAGGTGTCCCGCGTGGACAGCTCGTAGACCCGCGCCCGCTTGCCCGCCGCCGGCCGCAGCACGCGACCCACGCGCTGGAGGAACTCGCGGGTGCCCTGGGAACCTCCCATCAGGATCGCCACGCTGGCGGCCGGCACGTCCAGCCCCTCGTTGAGGACCCGGGAAGAGGTGAGGCATCGCAGCCGGCCCTCCCCAAAGGCCGCCAGGGCGCTGGCCCGCTCGGCCTGCCCGATGTCGCAGGTGAGGGGCATGACCAGCAGCTCGGTGGCCAGCCTGTAGGCGGTCTCGTTGTCGGCGGTGAAGATCAGCACCCGGTCGTCGACGTGCTCCGACAGCAGGGCCTCGACACAGGCGAGCTTGGACCGGGTGCAGGCCACCAGCTTGCGGCTGCTCCGCCAGCCCGCGAGGGCCTGCCGACCGGCCTCGCTCCTCATCGCCGCGCCGACGAACTCCGCCCAGGTGGCCCGCGGCGAGGTGCGGAAGAACGGGCGGGCGACCTCGAGGTAGCGGGCCCGATCCCGGTCGTAGCGGCGGCGCTCCTCGGGACTGAGGTCGAGGCGCAGCCGGACGACGTCCAGCGGGGCCAGGAAGCGACCCGTCAGGTCCCCGAGCCCGACCTGGAAGACCACGGGCCCCAGCAGGTGCTCCAGGCGCTCCAGCCGGAGGGACTCCGTGGGAGGGGTGGCGGTCAACCCCAGGCGCTGGGGGGCGACCGACAGCTCGAGCGCCTCGTCCTGACCCCCGCCGCCGAAGTGGTGGGCCTCGTCGACCACGAGCAGCCCGAACCGGTCGCCGAGGGTCTCGCCGTGCACGCGTGCGCTGGCATAGGTGGCGACCGTGATGGCCTCCAGGTCGCGCACGCCGTCCCCGAATTGCCCGACCCGACCCGGGTAGTGAGCGGCCAGCACAGACCTCCATTGGTGGAGCAGGACCCGCGTGGGCACCAGCACGAGGGTGCGCTCGCCCGAGCGGGCCATGGCGGCGAGCGCCGTCCGGGTCTTGCCGGCGCCGGTGGGCAGCACGATGCAGCCCCGCCGGGCGCTGGCCTCCCACGCGGCCACAGCACCGGCCTGGTAGGGGCGTAGCGACGGCGCAGCCCACGGGTCCGGCGACGACTCGGTCGGTCGGACCCGGTCGGAGTCGAGGGCGACACCAGCCGCTGCGGCCGCCTCGACCAGGCGCCGCCAGGCATGGGCCGGCGCCCTCCAGCGGCCGACCCGCGGGTCCCACTGGACCAGGGGGAGGCCGGGATCCCGGGCACACCCCTCCAGCACCAGGGTCCCGCGGTCGTAGCGGAGGCTGATCGGGCTCACGAGGTGACCCCGTCGGTGGACCACACCGGGTCTCGAGCGTCGGAGGTGGACATCAGGGCTCCCCTGGGGAGGCCGCGCGAGCTGGCGGTGCGCTCCCCTGGAGGTCCCTACTCCCGGTCCCTGGAGCGACAAGACCCACGCGGTCAGAAACCGTCCGGACCGACATCCCTTGTATTGGTTGGACCAATCCATTATGCCAATTCCGTGGTCGACCCTCGCTCCGATCCAGACCTGACGGCACAGCTCGCCCAGCAGCTCATCCAGCGCGTCCTCGACGGGCGCTGGCCACCCGGGGTCCGCCTGCCGCCCGAGCGCACCCTCGCCGAGCAGCTCGGGGCGAGCCGGACGAGCGTGAGGGACGCGGTGAAGCGCCTGGCCGAGTGGGGGGTCCTGCGATCCCGCCAGGGCTCGGGCATCGTGGTGCTGCCCCGCTCGAGCTGGAAGGTCGGCGTGCTCGGTCCGGCCCTGACGCACGGGGTCGCCTGCGGCGAGCTGGAGGGCGTGATGGCGCTGACCGCGGACGCCCTCGGCGTGCGGCGGGCGCTGGTCCTCGACATGGTCGAGCGGGCCGCCGCGCTGGCACCACCGGACCTGGACGCGGCACGGCTCGCCGTGGACGAAGCCTGGGCCGCGCGGGGAGAAGGCATGCGCTTCGTGCTCCACGACGTGCGCGTCTTCCCGCTGGTCCTCGCAGCCGCCGGCCTCGAAGCGTCGGTCTGGCTGCTCAACAGCCTCACCGGGCCCTACGTGGACGCGATGGCGGCCATGGGCCTGGGGGCCGTCGTGCCCCAGAGCTACGTCGGCGCCCAGAACAGGATGTTCGACGCGATCTGCCAGGGCCGAGCGGACGACGCGCGAGCGCTCATGGCCTCCTGGCTCGACGAGCTGGAGGCCGCGATCGCCACCGCCGTGGGCGGCTGAGACCACCCCGAAGGAGGACCCGATGAACCGAGAGCTGCTCGCCGTCCTGCTGGGCGCCACCCTGACCCTCGCCGGGTGCGGCTCCCTCGTCGAGACGCTGACACCGGACCTGGCCCCGTTCGAAGACGACGGCGGCCAGAAGACGTGGACCGGCCTCGACACCCGGGAGACGCTCTCGGTCGACGTCTCCCACTGGACGGCCGAGATCACCGACGCGGAGGTGCGCTGCCTGCGCGACGCGGGCTTCGACCACATGGTGGTGGGCTCCCAGAACACCCGCCTTGCCGAGCAGCAGCTCCAGTGGGCCCTGGACGGCGGCATGACGGTCGACGTCTACGTCTACGTGTTCTGGGACACCGACGTCGCCGCCCAGGTCGACGACGCCCTGGACCTGCTCGATGCCTACGGCGGCGGGCGACTCTGGCTCGACCTGGAAGAGGACCCAGCCGGTCGGTCGGCGTCCGAGATCGTCGACCTCTCCGACGAAGCACTGGCGGCCTGTGGCAGCCGGGAGTGCGGGATCTACACCGCCCGCTGGTGGTGGGACCCGGCCACGGATCGCTCGGAGGCCTTCGCCGACGTGCCGCTCTGGTACGCCTACTACGACGAGATCCCGTCGCTGGACACCTGGGAGGACCAGGCCTTCGGCGGCTGGTCGGAGCCCGACGCCAAGCAGTACGTAGAACGCTATCGCTGCGATCTGAACGTCGACGAGAACGTGATGATCGCCCTCGGCGAGCCAGGCGAGCGCACCCAGCCGGTGAGCGCGGGGTCCGGAGAACCGCCCGCACCACGCAACCTCTACCCCGACGACGACGTCCAGATCTGGACCGAGGACGTGCGCCTGCTGGTGAACGAGATCGAGGGGGTCTCGAGCTACGAGTTCGAAGTCGAGTACTGGTCCAGCGGCGCCTGGCGTCGCTACTACACCTGGTCGACCATCGAAGGCAGCCGGTCGTTCTCGCCGGTCTACGAAGACGTGGTCTACCGCTGGCGGGCTCGCGCTCACGACGGGTCCGAGGTCGGAGCCTGGTCGCGCCCGGCGCGCTTCGAGTACTTCTCCGCCTCGGACTGGCCGGACGAGGACACGGAGCCCGAAGAGGAGCCCGAGCCCGAGCCCGAAGAGGAGCCCGAGCCCGAGCCCGAAGAGACGACGGGTCCGACCGGTCTCGAACCGGCCGCCGGCGCGGGCGAGACCCGGGCCGCGGGGCCGCGGTGCGGCGCCCCCGGGGCCGGGGGGCGCCGCGACGAGTTCGAGATCGAGTACCAGGCGTCCACGGGTGGGTCCTTCTCCCGGTACTACGCCTACGAGACCTCGGCCTCGGAGAAGACCTTCTGGCCGGTCTACTCGGACACGACCTATCGCTGGCGCGTGCAGGCGGCGACGGGAAGCGGCTGGGGGGAGGATTCGGGCTGGACCGAGTTCCGATACGCGCCCTGAGGGCCACGCGTGAGAGGATGCCGTCCAGCGGCCCACGGCGAGGAGGACCCGAAGTGACACCGTCCTGGTCCCCCGAGTCCTGGCTCCGGGCCAGTCGCTACGCGGCCGAGCGACACCTCGGCCAGCGCGTGCCCGGCACGAAGCTGCCCTACCTCCTCCACGTGACGACGGTCGCCCAGGAGGTCGCCGTGGCCCTCGGCGTCGAGCCTGGCCACGACGGCGACCTCGCCATCTGCTGCGCCCTGCTGCACGACACGGTCGAGGACTGCGGGGTCACGGTCGAAGAGCTCAGGGGGATCTTCGGTCCCGCGGTCGCGGCGGGGGTCGCCGCCCTGTCCAAGGACCCGTCTCTCGACAAGTCGGCGGCGATGGTCGACAGCCTGGACCGCATCCGGCGACAGCCCCAGGAGGTCTGGATGGTGAAGCTGGCGGACCGGATCACGAACCTCCAGCCAGCGCCGGCGCACTGGGACTCGGAGCGCCGCCGCGCCTACCGGGACGAGGCCCGGGTGATCCTGGACGAGCTGGGCGAGGCGAGCCCCTGGCTGGCCGCGCGGCTGCGGGCGAAGATCGAGGGCTACGAGGTCTGAGCACGGGACCCCGGAGGGGGTGCCGAACCACCGACACCCCCCGTCGAAGAGTCGACACCCTCGACGCGGACCACTCACGGAAACGCCTGAAATGACGAGTTCCTCGTCCTGGCCCGCCCATTGCTCCAGCCCGGGCCATG
>CAZCVP010000314.1:5379-5849 GCA_964501915.1 uncultured Enterobacterales bacterium | reverse complement strand
TTCATCTGAGCTTCGATCTTGCGCATGATGCTTGGGGGTTGTTTGGTGGTGGGGTGGGGGGTACTGGGGGGGGGGGGTGGTGGGGGAGGGCTGGAGAGGGTCAGCAGGGCCCGCTGACCCGGGCCGTCCGCGCCCTGCGACAGGTTGCGACATCTGGGGGTGTGGCGATGGCAGAGTCTCCAGTCCATGACACCCTCGCTGATCCTCCTGCTGGCCTGTACGGGACCGAGCGGGACCACCAACCAGGCCCCCGTCATCGCCTCCGCGGCCTGGGTCAGCGAGGCGGTCACCACGAACGACGACGCCCAGGTGGTCTTCGAGGGCCACGATCCCGACGGTGACGAGCTGTACTGGGACGTGGCCTGGAGCCGCGACGGCGAGGAGTTGAGCTTCCACGGCGAGGTGGGGGCCCCCCCCCCGGTAAACCGCGGGCCCCCCCCCAAGGGCCCCCAGGACCCCCCCCACCAACC
>CAZCVP010000314.1:0-5369 GCA_964501915.1 uncultured Enterobacterales bacterium | reverse complement strand
GTTTTTTTGTTTCAAGGGTTTGGTGTTGCCGGGGGCTTGTTTCAGGGGGGTGAAGAACCTCGTGGCCACCGTGACCGCCACAGACCTCGTCGATGAGGCGGAGGCCCGGCTGGAGCTGGTCGTGGTCAACAGCCCGCCCACCCTCGAGGGCCTGGCCTTCCGTCCCGCGGAGCCCATCGACGGCGAGATCCTGTGGTTGGAGTACAGGGTCGACGACGTGGACGACGACCAGGAGCTCGAGCCCCGGATCACCTGGTGGGTCGACGGCCAGGAGCTCGACGAGGAGGGAGACGGCCTGAGCTCGAGCTTCTTCGACCGGGGCGACCTCGTGGAGGTGCAGGTCTGGGTCTCGGATGGCCATGACCTGGGGGGACCCTGGAGCCTCGAGGCCACGGTCCAGAACGCGCCGCCGAGCATGGTGGCATCGCTCGTTCCCAGTCCCCCCCTCAGCTCGACCCCGGTGCGTGCCGAGGTCGTAGCGGACGATGCGGACGGGGACGACGTGACGGTCGAGGTGACCTGGACCCTGGACGGGGTCCCTGTGGAAGACGCCGGGCTGGATGGGCTCGAGGGAGGTCTGCTGACGTCCGGGGCGGTGGTCGAAGCGACGGTGACGGCGTCGGATGGCAGTGACGTGACCGAGAAGGTCCTGGAGGCCACGGTGGTGAACGCACCGCCGACCCTGGGGACCGCGACCATCGAGCCGAGCGAGCCCCGCCAGGACCGGGACGACCTGGTCTGCGTGCTGGACTCAGCCCCCGTGGATCCCGACGGGGAGGAGGTCGAGCTCGCCTTCACCTGGCCCACGGAGGACGGGGACTACACCGATGGCCACACCACCTCGTACCCGGGAGACACGATTCCCCGGACCTGGACGACCGAAGGGCAGACCTGGGGCTGCCTGGTGACAGCTTCGGACGGCGAGAACCTGATCTGGGTCGAGTCGGACCCCGTGATCATCCAGCCGTCCCCCTACCTGGACCTGGCGGCAGCGGACCTCAACATCGACGGCAGCGAGCGGGATCAGCAGGCGGGCACCTCCCTCGACTTCCTCCCAGACCTCGACGGAGACGGCCTCGACGAGCTCGTCGTCGGGGTGCCTCAGGCCGGCGCCGGCGAAGTGGCCGTCTTCGCCGGCCGCGCGCTCGGCGGGTCCGAGAGCGGGACCCTCGCCGACAGGACCTGGTCCATCGAGGGGGATGGGGACGCGGCCAAGGTCGGCACCACCGTGGCCGCTGCGGGAGACCTGGACGGCGACGGCCTGGCGGACCTGCTCATCGGGGATCCTGACTACGAGGTCGATCGTCGGCAGGTGGGGGCGGCCATGGTGGTGGCGGGCTCGGAGCTCTCGGCGAGCGGGACGGTGGCGACCACCTCCGCAGTGTTGCTCTCCGGGGAGGGCTCCTTCGACGATCTCGGCAGCGTGGTCATGGTGGGGGACCTCAGCGGCGACGGCACGCCGGACGCGATCGTCGCGGCCCCTCGCTACGACTTCTCCGCCGGTGCGGTGGCGGTGTGGTGGGGAGGCGCCCCCCAGAGCGCGACGGTCTCGGAGGCGGACCTGCGCGTGGCTTCGTCCGAGCGTCACAGCGGGAGCGCGGGTGCGCTGGCGCTCGGAGACCTCGACGGCGATGGCCTGGCGGAGCTCGTGGTGGCGGCCAGCAGTGACTCCACGGCCTACGAGCGGGCCGGCAAGGTCTCCTGGATCGACGGCGCCACCACGGCGGCCGGCGGCGACATCGCCCTGGAGGACGCTGCGGGCGCAGTGACGGGTGGGGCCTCCAACCAGTACCTCGGCAGCGCCGTGGCGACGGGCGACGTCGACGGAGACGGCCACGCTGACCTCCTGGTCGGGGCTCGGGGCATGGACGTGCCCGATTCCTACGCAGGCGGGGTGGTGGTGCTGCTCGGATCGTCCCTGGCTGGCGGAGAGATCGGTGTCGACGATGCCGACGCCACGGTCGAAGGCCGAGACCGGAGCGACTACTGCGGCTCGACCCTGGCGGTGGCCACGGACCTGGACGGCGACGGTGGTCAGGAGCTCCTGGTGGGCTGCTACGGCGGTGGAGGTGTCTACCTCGCCCTCTCGGGCTCCCTGACCGGCGGTACGAGCTCCTTGAGCGACGCCGAGGCCGGCTGGCGCTCGTCCGAATCCTATTCCCACGCCGGCACCTCCCTGGCCTTCGGAGGGGACTTCAACGGCGACGGCGAGGCGGACCTCGTCATCGGGGATCCCTATGCGGACGACGGTGGCACGAGCTCCGGCCGGGCCAGCCTTGTCCTGGGCCCGCTCTATTGACTCCAACCTGGAGGTTCTCGTGCTCCTCTCGCTCCTGCTATTCACCGGCTGTGCCACCGAGGACGTGTGGCTGGTCGAGGACACCTCCGAGCTGGTTGGTGTGTGGGCCGGCGAGCAGCAGGTCACCCCCGATGACCGGGACGAGCCGAGGGAGGTCCGCACCCACACCCTCGAGGTGACGGACGATGCGGTGCTCACCTACGAGGTCGAGGACGTGGACACGGTGTGGGGGCGGACGGAGCGCACGCGAGTGGTCGGTGAGGGCCGGCTTCCCGTCCCTGGCCGGCTGGAGATGCACGATGTCGTCTACTCCTTCGAGTATGAGTACGACGAGGACCAGATCGAAGAGACCTACGCCGATGTGCCCTACGGCTCGCTCTCCTTCGAGCCGATCGAGACCGACGGGGAGATCCTGTACTTCGACATACTGCTCATGGAGGAGGTGTCGCGATGATGTCCCCCCTCTGGCTGTCCCTGACCGGTCTGGCGGGCTGTGCCCTGGTCGCCGATGACACCGAGCCTGTCCCGGTGGAGGCCCTCGACGACCTCGAAGGGTCCTGGACCGTGAGCTTCCAGGAGTACAACGACCTCGAGGCCCCCCTGGAACGACAGAACACCCTGACCGTCGACAGCGAGGCGGGTACGGCCCGGTTCGTGTACCAGGAGGAGATCACCTACCCGGAGGACGGCACGCAGGAGCTGATGGAGGACCGGGAGTGCATCGCCGAGATCCCCCGACCCGGCCACCTGCGCCTCTACGACTGCTTCGGCACCTGGTGGTATGCGGACTTCGGCGAGAAGCTCACCGTGCGCGGGGAGGACGAGGAGTGGGGGGAGCTGAACTGGGTGCCGGCGGAGCTGCTGGCGGGGATGCTGCGCCTGGAGGGGCTGTATTACGAGCCTCGGTGAGGGCCCTCCGACGAGATTCCAGGCCCTTGAAGCTCGTGGCGCTCCCAGGATCGTCTGGAGGCGGAAGTCGCCTCGCGCACCGGTACACCGCTTCCGCCGTGGTCATCTAGGAGGTGGACCGAGCTGGGGAGGGACAGGTCAGCGGGGTGCGCGCCGCGAGACGGAGGTCACCGGCCGGAGTGGTGAGAGCGCTCCTCCAGCCAAGCCGTGGGGCCCTGGATCAGGCAGGCGTAGAGCTCTCGCTCGTCGACCGTCGGCTCGTCGTCGGACTTCCAGCCCACGGGCTGGAAGGCCAACAGCATGCAGTCGTACCCGTGGTCCTCCACGAGGTCGCTACACGTCGCGGCCGAGCCCCGCTCGGCGGAGCAGCGGTCGAGGAAGGCATCGACAGCCGCGTCCTTGACCCGGTGCTCCTTCCAGGATCCGGCCACCAGGACCACCACCGCGAGTGCGAGGCCCAGCGAGACCAGGGCGAACCAGGTGCGCTGGACCAGGGGGTGCTCGTCTCGACTCGCGATCCGTCTCCACCAGAACATGACCCCATCGTAGCCGGTCAGCGGCCGGGACAGCGCGGTCACCTGAGCCCCAGTTCCCTCGCACCAGGCCGTCCGGGTCCAGCAGCACGACGTGGGTGGGAGTGAAGCCCTGGTCCGCGCCGGCGAGCACGAGGCCCCCAGCCCGATCACCTCGGGGTGCTGCGCCACGCCCTCGAAGAGGACCCGGGACCAGGTGGCCGGCCCCTCCAGGCTCCTGTAGGGGTTGTCGGCCCGAGGCCCGTCGTGGGCGCCGAACCGGGCGATGGAGATCGGCTTGTCGTCGCCGTTGAGCGCCTGGACCTCCCGCAGGCAATTGCGCTCCGACCGCTCAGCCTGGACCGCGGGTCACGCTATCCTCCCCCGAGAGGTGAGTCGTGCTGATCCTCGTGAGCTGTCTCTGCGTCGCCACGGCCCCCGAGGACTCCTCGGCGACGCCCCCGGACTCGCCGTCCGACAGCTCCGTCACGGACAGCGACACCGACACGGACACCGACAGCGACAGCGATACCGACAGCGACACCGACACGGACACCGACACCGACACCCAGCCGCCCTGCGAGGCCATCTCGCTCACCTCGGTGCCCGAGTACTGCAGCGACGCGGACCTGGCCGGCACCACCTGCCTCGGCGAGGCCGATGCGCCCGAGGACTACGCCGTCGCCCCCTACATCTACGTGGACTCGGCTGGGGGCTGGTGGACCAAGCCAACCTTCGCCTCCCCCACGGTCACCCTCGACGCGGAGGGCGACTGGGCCGCGGACATCACGACGGGAGGCGCCGACGCCGCCGCCACCGAGATCTGTGCCTTCCTCGTCCCAGGGCGCTGGGAACCGCCCCAGGCCTCGGGGGAGTCCGAGCTGGATCCCTCGCTCGACGACTACCCCAAGGCTTGCGCGAGTCGGGAAGCTCCCACGAGCCAGCTCGACTTCGCGGATCGGACCTGGGAGATCAAGGGCATCTGCGACGTCGAGCTGGGACCGGGCCCCTGCGTCTTCGACTCGTCAAAGGCCACCGTCGACCATGACGGCTCGCTGCACCTCCAGGCGAACGGCACGCCCTCCTGCAGCGAGGTCTGGCTGCCCGAGGCCCTGGGCCATGGGGGCTACAGCTTCACCGTGGAGACACCCCTGGACGACCTGGGTGAGCCTCACGCGGTCCTGGGCCTGTTCCTCTACGACGACGACGGCGCCCACAACCACCGCGAGCTCGACTTCGAGTACTCCGTCTGGGGTGTGCCGGGCGGCGACAACGGGCAGTTCGTGGTGCAGCCCTACACCACCGACGGCAACCTCTTTCGTTACACCATCGACGCCTCGACCCCCTCCACCCATCGCTTCGTCTGGTCCGCCGAGGGCCTCGCCTTCGAGGCACCGGGCCAGTGCTGGGTCTACGCCGGCGAAGACAACCCACCCGAAGGCGACGAGCGCGTGCACATGAACCTCTGGCTGATGAACGGAGAAGCCGACGATCCCTCCTGGACAGGCGAGGTGGTGATCTCAGACTTCAGCTACACGGCGGACCCGGAGCCCATCGTCTGCGACTGACAGGGCCTCCGCCTCCGCGCGAGAGACGAGTGCCGGCGCTCGAGAGTCCCCGACCCCACCCTTCGAGCTCGCGCGGGCCCG
>CAZCVP010000313.1:664-5852 GCA_964501915.1 uncultured Enterobacterales bacterium | reverse complement strand
CGGGAGGTTGCGTGACCGATGCGACAGGGCGAGATCAGTGGCTGAGCCACACCCAACCAGGACCCCTCCACCCACAGCTCGCTGTCGGCGTGGGCCTCGGCGGCGGAGGTGCCCTGGGACCGGATCTCGGTCCCTACCAGGGTCACCTGCCCGCCACTCCTCGAGTGCACGGCGGTCCACTCCGCGGCCTCCAGGCTGCCGCCCGAGACCTCCGCCCTGGCGTTCTCGGTCAGCAGTGCTCGGCGCAGGCCGTTGGTCTCGACGTCCACCAGGTCCACGTGAGCCTCTGCGGCGGCGTACACGGCGGTGTCGTGCAGCGACTCGATGTGTCCGCCGGAGACCGCCACCTCGCTGCCCCAGGCTGCAGCCCGATCCGAGCCCCTGTGACATCGACGTCCACCAGCGCCAGCGTGGCTCCCCGGGTGACGGCGATCGTGGAGTCGACCGTGCTCTCCGGGTCGGAGCGTGCTGCGCCGGACTGCCAGTGCGCGGCCGTGTCTTCGCCTTCCATGAACAGGGCGCTGTCCCACGCGCCTTCGACCACCACCTCCTGGAAGAGGGCGGTGCCGTCCAGGACGGCGATGCCGTAGTCCTTGGCGGCGACGGTCAGGTTCCTCAGCGTCCAGCTCCCAGATCCCGCACCGACGTAGTCCAGAATCAGGACGGTCGAGTCGACGGACCCATCGTGGGTCAGGCTCACCAGGTCGGAACAGCGCCCCTCCAGCACCAGGTCCGTCGGGTGGCCGTCCAGGATCCAGCTGCCGACGTAGGTGCCCTCCCCGAGCACCACGTGGGGACGCTCCTCGTCGTCTGCCAGGTCCAGGGCTTCCCCCAGATCCCGCAGCGGTGCGTCCTGGGTCCCGTCGCCCCCTTCGGGGGCGGAGGCGTGCACGAAGACCGTTCGATCGTCGAGCCGCAGGTCCCCCCAGCGACCGGTTCCGCAGGCCATCGGCAGGCAGCGATCGGCGGCCGCGACCTCCCCCTCGTCGCAGGTCAGACCGGTGTCCTCCTCGCCGCCCTGGCAGGCTGCCCAGAGGACCAGCAGGCTAGTCGAAGGCCACATCGAGCTCGTCGCGGTTCAGCTCCAGGGCCTCGTCGAGGGCCAGGAAGTCGGTGGTGCCGGCCACCTCGCCGATGCCCTGGGTGAAGGTGCAGGTGCCCTCGTCGTCCAGGCCGCAGTCGGCGATCTGGTTGTCCGACAGGGTCGCCAGCACGTCCTCGACCACCACGCCGGCGCGGTCGGCTCCTTCGAGCTCGCAGTCGCTCAGCGTGACCTCCAGGTCGGCGGGGTCGTAGGTCATGTCGTCGTCGCCTTCGATGAGCACGATGGCGTCGCCGGTGGTGCCGGTACTGCCCGGCACTGCCACGGCGGAGACCTCGTCGATCACCAGCGCCTCCACCTCGAGGCCCAGGCTGAGCTGGGAGAAGAGGGCCGCGTCGGACAGTCCCGAGAGGGTGACGTCGGCGATGCGTCCCGTGGACATGTTGTGCAGGTGGATGCCCCGCCCGAAGGTGCCCCTGGATGAGGTCCGGGTGTCGGCCACCGTGAGCCTTTCCAGGTCCACGGTCCCCCCGGAGACCGCGATGCCGGCCAGGGTGGCCTCCCAGGTGCCGCCACCGGACATCACCAGGGTCCCGTCGGACACGGCGATGCCGTAGCCACCCCGGGTCGAGGTGCCGCTCCCCTGGGTGATGTCGCGGATCTCGACGTCCTCCAGGGTCAGCGAGGTCTTGGGTCCGTCGATGGCGATGCCGGCGCTGGTCGCCTCGGTGATGACCACGTTCTGGAGGGTCCCGGTGGCGCCCTGCCAGGGTCGCAGGGCCCGGTCTCCGCCGAGCAGCTGCACGCCGGCGAGCCGGAAGTCGACGACTTCGGCCACCAGCAGGATCGGCTCGGAGCTGTCGCTCGCCTCCAGCACCGTCTCGGTCGCCGAGCAGCCCAGGATCTCCAGGCCGTCGTCGTCGGGGGAGGTCAGGGTGGCCGTCACGCTCCAGGTCCCGGGACCGAGGGCGATCGTCCGGGTGCCGGAGGAGCGCGCCAGGTCCAGGGCGGCGCCGAAGGTGGCCAGGGGTGCCCGAGCGCTGCCGTCATCGCCGTCGTCCCCGTCCGAGCGCACGTGCACCGCATCCGACGGCGACGTCACCTCGCCCCAGCCGCCGTCGGCGCAGGGGCCGGCCGCGGGCTCACCGGTGTCGGTGGCCGAGTCCTCGGTCGTGTCGTCCGCGGTGCAGCCGACGAGCGCCAGCAGGGCGGGGGTCAGCAGGAGCATGTCTCACCGTTCATCGGGGGGATTCTAACGTCGAACTCGCAGTGTCCTCGCCTACTCGCAGGTCTCGCCATCGCAGGTGAAGGTGGCGCCGGTGCCCAGCTCGTAGCTGGTGCCCGACGTGTAGCAGTAGACGTCGTCGTCGTGGTCGGAGAAGTCGACGTCGGTGGCGTCCACGGTGCCGTTGCCGCCGACACTGATGCCGTCGCCGAGCTCCGCCGTGTTGCCCTCCATGTCGACGTCATCGAGGTCCAGGTCTCCCTGTGCCAGGTAGACACCGCCGCCACTGCTGGCGCTGTTTGTCTCCAGCGTGGAGCCCGCGATCTCGTAGCTCCCGCTTCCCCCGACGTAGAGGCCGCCGCCCACCTCCTCCGCGACGTTGTCCTCGACGCGGGAGTCCTCCATGCTCAGCGGACCGGTGTTCGTCCAGAGGTAGCCGCCACCACCGTCGGTCGACGTCGTGTTGTCTTCGAGGTCCAGGCCCGACAGCGTGGCTGTCTCGGCCCAGAGGTAGAGACCGCCCCCCCAGCCGGCGTCGTTGTGGCGGATCTCTGTGTCCGTGATGGCGATGTCCGTGGCGCCGTCGATGGTCAGGCCTCCGCCGCTCCAGGTGGCGCTGTTGCCGAGGATGCTGCTCCCGTCGATGGCGGATCCCAGTCCGGGAGACCAGACGAAGAGTCCACCCCCCGCGCCTCCATCGCCGACGTTGTCCTCGAAGGTGCTGTCTCGCACGTCCAGGGTGCAGTAGACCAGGGCGGCACCCGCACCTGACTCGCCGGTGTTCTGCGTCACCGTCACCCGCTCCAGCGTCAGCGTGATGAAGCCGTCACAGAGCAGGCCGCCACCGCCCGTTATCGACCAGTCTTCGATCCCGATGAGGGTGTCCCCCAGGCCGTCGCGCAGGGTCAGGTCCGAGATGGTGTGGGTCGTGGTGTCCGTCTGCAGCGACACCGGTGTCCCGGTCCCTCCTCCCGACAGCACGGTGACGCCTTCTCCCTCCCCCTGGACGTCGATGTCGGCCCTCAGGTGGAGGCTCGCGTACCAGGTGCCCTCACAGATGCGCAGCACGCCGGGACTCGTCCCGGTCCAGATCGCCAGGGTACTGGCGGTCCCGGCGGAGAACGTCGAGGTGAACGAGGTCCAGGTCCCGTCCGTCTCCTCCAGGCTCACCGTGCCCGCGTCGTCGGTCCAGTCGCTGGCGGAGCAGTCGTTCTGGACGCCGTCGCAGTGCTCGGTGGCGCCGGGAAAGACGAGCGGGTCCCCGTCGTCGCAGTCCTCGGCCCTCTCGACGTGTCCCGCCGGCACCTCGCAGGCCTGGAGGTGGCCGTCCTCGGCGCCGTAGCCGTCGCCGTCGTCGTCGGGCCAGGCATCCACGAGCTGATCCTCGTCGATCTGTTCGTCACAGTCGTTGTCCAGCCCGTCACAGATCTCGGTGACGCCTGGCGCGGCCTCGGCGTGCTCGTCGTCGCAGTCGGTGTCGTCGCCCGAGTAGCCGGGAGGGGCCTCGCAGGCCTCCACGCCCTCCCCCGGGCGACCATAGCCGTCCCCGTCCGCGTCCAGGTACCAGGTCTCTGGATCGGAGAGGTCGGGGTCGTCCTCGTCGATGAGCTCGTCGCAGTCGTCGTCGCGCCCGTTGCAGAGCTCCTCGGCGTGGGGGTGGACGGAGGCGAAGGCGTCGTCGCAGTCCCCGGCCATGTTCAGGGCCCCCTCGGGGCGCGTGCAGGCGACGATGGCCCGGTCCGGGTCGCCGTAGCCGTCCCCGTCCTCGTCGGGGTACCAGGTGTCCGCGTAGCCGTCCTCGCAGGCGGTGTCGGTGGTCGCGGCGGTGTCGCCGGTGTCGCTCGTGTCGGCTCCGTCGGAGCAGGCGAGCAGGAACGCGAAGGCAAGGGGGGACATCACCACCTCCCGGGTCGTCGAGGACCCGCGGCCTCAGAGGGACTCTCCCGATACTCGCCGATTCGCGCTTCGTGAGGGGAGGTTCCCAGTCGGTCCGCCTCACACACATAGGGGAACGCCGACCCGCAGGGCTCGTCGTTCCAGGTGAGGTCCGGGTGGAAGCCTGAGTTGTTCGGCTCGCCCGAGGCCCACGCGGTGTAGGTCACGCTCTCTCCGTTCTCCCAGACGAAGGTGCCCTCGCTGTCCCGGTCGTTCAGGCCGATCCACCACTTCCCGGTGGAGTAGGTGTCCGCCATCCCGTCGACCCAGGCGTTCTCGGTGCTGTCGCCGAGCGTGGCCAGGTGGTAGCCGTAGGTGTAGCAGAGGTCCCGTCCGCTCTCCCAGTCCGCGGACGAGGTGCAGAACATGTCGACGTGGGTCCCGTCGTGCTCGACCGCGCAGGGGCAGGTCCCGGTGTCGTCCGGCAGTCCCGAGCAGTCGTTGTCGACCCCGTCGCAGGTGTCGGTGGCGCCCGGATGGATCGAGGCGCTGGCGTCCTCGCAGTCGCTGTCGTCGCTGGTGAACCCGCTCGGCTCGTCGCGGGCCAGCGTGGTGGTGTCCGGATCGCCGTAGCCGTCCCCGTCCGCGTCGGCGTACCAGGTGCTCCCGGTCGAGGTGTCCAGGCTGCTGTCGCTGTCGTCCACGAAGCCGTCGCAGTCGTCGTCCACGCCGTTGCACACCTCGGTCTCGCCGGGGTGGATGGCGCTGTCGGTGTCGTCGCAGTCCGTGCCGTCGCTGATGCGGCCCGAGGGCGCCTCGCAGGCGATCTGCTCGTCTGTGCTGTCGCCGTAGCCGTCCCCGTCGCTGTCCGGGTACCAGCCCGTGCCGTCCGTCGGGTCCTCGTCCACCGAGCCGTCGCAGTCCTAGTCGACCCCGTCGCAGCTCTCGCAGGCGTCGGTGACCACGGCGGAGTCGTCGTCGTCGCAGTCCTCGCAGGCCGCGAAGCCGTCGGCGTCGGCGTCGGCGTAGCCCACGGAGCCGTCCCA
>CAZCVP010000313.1:0-654 GCA_964501915.1 uncultured Enterobacterales bacterium | reverse complement strand
CCGTCGTTCTGGTGCTCGTCCACGGAGCCGTCGCAGTCGTCGTCGACGCCGTCGCAGGTCTCGTCGGCGCCGGGGTGGACGCCGCCGTCGGCGTCGTCGCAGTCGCTGGCGTCGGCCACCGTGCCGGTCGGCGCCTCGCAGGCGGTGGAGGTGGCGTCCCCGTCGCCGTAGCCGTCCCCGTCGCTGTCGTCGTACCAGGTCGCGGCGTCGGTGGCGCCCTGGTCCGTGGTGCCGTCGCAGTCGTTGTCCAGGCCGTCGCAGACTTCGGTACCTCCAGGCAGGGCGTCGGCGGAGGTGTCGTCGCAGTCGTCTCCGGTGCTGGCGTAGCCGGAGGGGGCCTCGCAGGCGCTGGTGGTCGCGGTGGCGTCGCCGTGGCCGTCGCCGTCGCTGTCCAGGTACCAGGTCGAGGCATCGCTGAGATCCGGGTCGTCGTCGTCGACCAGGGCATCGCAGTCGTCGTCGGTGCCGTTGCAGACCTCGCTGGCGCCCGGGTTCACGGCGCCGTCGCTGTCGTCGGCCACCGTGCCCGACGGGGCCGTGCAGGAGAGGCTCTCGCTGTCGGGGTCCCCGTAGCCGTCGCCGTCGGTGTCGGCGTACCAGCTGTGGGGCTCGGCCAGGTCGGGGTCGTCCGGGTCCCTCAGGCCGTCGCAGTCG
>CAZCVP010000312.1:4075-5998 GCA_964501915.1 uncultured Enterobacterales bacterium | reverse complement strand
CACCTGGGGCGCGCGCAGATCGGGTTGGCACCGCGCCAACGGCATCTGTGGCACCTGGGGCGCGCGCAGATCGGGTTGGCACCGCGCCAACGGCATCTGTGGCACCCGGGGCGCGCGCAGATCGGGTTGGCACGGCGCCAACCGCGTCTGTGCGCCCTACTCCACCCGCACCACGCCCGTCAGCGCCACCCCACCCTGCCCCACGACGAACTCCGGATCCGCCGGCCAGACCCGCGCATAGATCACCCCCGCCGTGACCTCCACCTCCAGGCTCGCCGCCGAGTCCAGCGTGACCTCGGCGATCACCCCGACCCCCGGCTCCACGAGCTGCAGCAGCAGGTCATCGACCTCGGCGCTGGCCTCCGCCACCGCCGTCGCCGGACCCGCCACCACCCCGCCCGGCCCCTCCGCCGCGTCGCTTCCCGTCACCACCAGCCGCAGCACCGTGCCCGGCTCCTCGATCACCACCCGGCCCGCCCGCAGAGCATCGATCGGCCCCTCCCCGTCGCGCAGGTGCACCGAGGTCGTCGGCCAGCCGAGCGCGGGGTCCAGCAGCTCACCCGGCGCCGGCGTGCCCCAGCGATGGCAGTCGGAACCGCCCACGGGCACGACGCGGCGTCCCTCGGCCACCCGTGCCTCCCAGGCGGCGACACCCTCGGCGTCCCAGGGGTCGAAGCGGGCGGCCCCGTTGTAGACCTCCAGCGCGTCGAAGTCCTCGCTGGTCCAGTCGTAGGCGATCCATCCGGCCGCGGCGTAGGGGTGGTTGACGATCGCCCAGCCGCCGACGTCGAGACACTGGGTCACCGCCGAGCCCCCGGTCACCGCCCCGGGAGGTCGATCCACGAAGTGGTCCAGGCCGACGAAGGCGACACCATCTGCGGGAACGCAGCCCACGTGTCCGGTGGGCTCGAAGGTCGCCTCCAGGCTTGCGACGGGGCTGATCTCGCTGCCCAGGACCACCCCGCTCGGCCAGTCAGCCTCCACGACCTCCGGCCCCTGGTTCGGGCAGTCCTCGACGTCGTCGCAGGACATCGAGCCGGCCGAGTTGGAGTGATCGGTCAGGACCAGCCACTCCAGGCCCGCCCCCGACATCGCCGGGCCGAGGGCCTCGACGGTGCCCAGGTCGTCGGTGTCGTTGCTGCCGAGGCTGCTGTGTACGTGCAGGTCACCGGGACTCCACACACCCTCCGGCAGCACGGGGGCCGAGCAGGCCGCGAGCCAGGCGATTGCGAGCATCACAGCTCTCCCGTCGCTTCCATCGCCCACCGCTCCAGCGCCCGCAACCGGTCGCGGATCTCCGCCGCCCGCTCGAACTCCAGCTTCTCCGCCGCCGCCTTCATCTCCAGGCGCAGGCGCCGCAGGGTCTGCGGCAGCTCGCTGAGCTTGACGGTCTCGGGCTTCGCGCCCTCGGCGATCGCCGCCCGGGCCTTCTTCCTGCCACCCAGCCCGCGGGTCTTCGACACGAGGCCGGCCAGCGGATCCTCGACGGGCCGCACGATGGTCCGAGGCACGATGCCGTGCTCGGCGTTGTGGACCTCCTGGATCTCCCGGCGCCGCTGGGTCTCGTCGATGGCGGCGGCCATCGACGCGGTGATCTTGTCGGCGTAGAGCAGGGCCCGGCCCTCGGCGTGGCGGGCCGCCCGGCCGATGGTCTGGATCAGCGACCGCTCCGAGCGCAAGAAGCCCTCCTTGTCGGCGTCGAGGATCGCCACCAGGCAGACCTCCGGCAGGTCCAGGCCCTCCCGCAGCAGGTTGATGCCGATGAGCACGTCGAACTCCCCGGCCCGCAGGTCCCGGATGATCTCCATGCGCTGCAGGGTGTCGACGTCGGAGTGCAGGTAGCGGCAGCACACACCGAGCTCGATGTAATAGTCGGTCAGCTCCTGGGCCATGCGCTGACCGACTACTACACCGAGCTCGGTG
>CAZCVP010000312.1:0-4065 GCA_964501915.1 uncultured Enterobacterales bacterium | reverse complement strand
TGACCAGCACCCGCCAGCCCGCCGCCGCCACGGACCGGATCTCGCCCAGCAGGTCGTCGACCTGGGTCGCGGCCGGCCGGACCTCGATCATGGGGTCGAGCAGGCCGGTGGGACGGATGAGCTGCTCCACCACCACGCCTTCGGCCTGGTCGAGCTCGTAGTCGGCGGGGGTGGCGGAGACGTAGATGGTCTGGTTGAGGCGCTCGGTGAACTCGTCGAAGCGCAGAGGCCGGTTGTCCAGCGCCGAAGGCAGCCGGAAGCCGAAGCGCACCAGGGTCTCCTTGCGGGCCCGATCGCCCCGGTACATGCCCGCCACCTGGGGCACCGTCTGGTGGGACTCGTCGATCACCATCAGCCAGTCCTTGGCGAAGTAGTCGAGCAGGTTCGGCGGTGGCTGGCCCTCGTCGAGACCGGTGAGGTGGCGGCTGTAGTTCTCGATGCCGGTGCAGTAGCCGAGCTCTTCGATCATCTCCAGGTCGTAGAGCGTGCGCTGCTCCAGGCGCTGGGCCTCGAGGAGCTGGTCCCGGTCGCGCAGCTCGCTCAGCCGCTCGCCGAGCTCACGACGGATGGTCTCGATGGCGAGCGCGATCCGGTCCTGGGAGGTGACGTAGTGGCTGGCCGGGTAGACGCAGGTCTTCTCCAGGGTGCCGAGCCGGACTCCCCGCAGGGGATCGATCACCGAGATCGCCTCCACCTCGTCTCCCCACAGCTCGACCCGCAGGGCCTGGTCCTGCTCGTGGGCCGGGAAGACCTCGATCACGTCGCCCCGGGCGCGGAAGGTCCCCCGGTGGAAGTCGCTCTCGTTGCGCAGGTATTGGATCTCGACCAGCTTGCGGAGGATGTCCCGGCGGGAGATCTGCTGTCCCAGCTCCAGGGGCAGGATCATGCCGTGGTAGGCCTCGGGCGAGCCCAGGCCGTAGATGCAGCTCACCGAAGCGACGATGATCACGTCTCGACGCTCCAGCAGCGCCCGGGTCGCTGCGTGGCGCAGCTTGTCGATCTGCTCGTTGATCAGGCTGTCTTTTTCGATGTACGTGTCGCTCGAAGGCACGTAGGCCTCGGGCTGGTAGTAGTCGAAGTAGGACACGAAGTAGGCGACGGCGTTGTCGGGAAAGAGCGCCTTGAACTCCCCGTAGAGCTGGGCCGCCAGGGTCTTGTTGTGGGCCAGGACCAGGGTGGGACGCTGGGTCCGGTGGATCACGTTGGCGATGGTGAGGGTCTTGCCGGAGCCGGTGATGCCCAGCAGCACCTGGTGCTCGCGGCCGGCGTCCAGGCCGGCCACGAGAGCGTCGATGGCCTGGGGCTGATCCCCGGCGGGCTGGTGCGGAGAGCGGAGTGCAAAGGGCATGGCGGATCTCTAAGCTGCTGAATCCGAATGCGGTCGGTCGGCTTCTGTCCGCCAGATGACCGATGCAGGGGTGACGTCCATCACCGAGACTGGCCTCCGCAGCGTGGATCCCTCCCCGAAGGGGCTACGTCTGTTTGGAGGACCCGTCCATGCCTGATGCGCCCCCCGCCATCCTGATCGCCGACGCCGAAGGCAATCTCGTGGAGACCAACCTGTCGGCGGAACACCTCCTGGGCGATCGCCCCGCTGGTAGCTGCCGTGAGCTGCTGGAGCGACAGAACGCCACGCGGGACCTACCCTGCGACGAACACTGCACCGAGCTGCTGGTCGGCCGCGGCATCGAGCGTGCCCGCCGCAGCCGGATCCTGCTCCAGGGCAAGCCGGCCACCCTGACCTGCACGCCCAGCGGCGACAAGGTGGTCTGCCTCGTCAGCCCCGACGAGGTCAACGCTCGCGGCCCGTGGGAGCAGCTCACGCCGCGTGAGGTCCAGGTGCTCAAGGAGATCGCCGAGGGCAACGAGACCCCCGCCATCGCCCAGACCCTCGGGGTCAGCGAAGCCACGGTCCGGACCCACGTGCAGCACATGCGCCAGAAGCTCGGCGTGGCCACCCGCGCCGGCATCGTGGCCAAGGCCTTCCGCATGGGTTGGCTGCGATAGCACCGCGACCTCGACCCCCGAGGGCCTCCGCCAAGAAGAGGACATCGTCTAGGTGATGTGGTGCGCCCTGCCCGTCCGTAGATTCGCGCCATGGCTCCAGTCCCCCTGGGCCCGGTCGAGTGACCGTGCCTCGGGGCCCGACCGACACCTTGGAGATCCTCGATGCCGCTGAAGTCCCTGCTGTTGTTCTTCGCCCTGGGCCTCGGCCCGGCCCACGCCGCTGCACTGGCGCCAGGCCAGGCGGCTCCGTCGCTCACCCTGCCCGGTCCCGATGGGGAGGTGGTGTCGGCCGACACCTGGAAGGGCCAGGTGCTCATCGTGAACTTCTGGGCCTCCTGGTGCGCCCCCTGCATCGACGAGCTGCCGATGCTCGAACAGCTCGACCGTCGCCTCCGCGACGGCGGCGCTCGCGTGGTGGCGGTCAACATCGATCGCAAGCCCACCTCGGCCCTGGGAGTCAGCAAGCGCCTCGGTCTCACCCTGCCGGTCCTGATGGACACGGACAACGCCCTGGTGGCGAGCTGTGATCCGGCGTCGCTGCCGGTGACCTGGGTGATCGGGACCGACGGCGTCGTGGTCAAGCGCATCGACGGTGCGCTCGACGAAGAGGCCATCACCGCCCTGGAGGCGGAGGTCCGGACCCTCGTGGCCGAGGCCGGCGATGGCGCAGCGAATCCCTGAGCGCCCCTCGCGGGGTCGCTCCGTCAGCTTGGAGCAAGGCGAGGTCCGTGCGCGCGTCGAGGTCGGGCGCAGCTCGCTCGGCCTCGCCTTGCACCCTGACGACGGTGTGATGCCCCTGGTGCGGTGGGGTTTCCTACTTCCCGCCGCCGAGCTTGCCTGAGCCGGCCTCCTCGGCGCCGGGCTTGTCCTTCGAGGAGCCGCTGCGGTCCCGAAGCACGGTGAGCAGCCACTCTCCCTTGCCGTCGGACAGGCTGGCGATGGCGATCATGTAGGTGCCGGTCTGGCCCAGGCTGGCCTCGATCGCCAGGCCCTCCGCCAGGGGCTCGGCGGTGTAGATGGTCTCGTCGGGTGCCGTCATCAGCATGAAGGGGTCGGCGAAGATCGTCGACAGCAGCACGGTCACCCGCTCCCCGGCCTGGCCCTCGATCTCCAGCAGGTCGATGTGGGTGCCCTCGTTGGTGGTGGGATCGTCCTTGGTGAGCGACCCCTGCCACATCTCGAAGCCCTCCTCGACGCTCCCGCCGAGGGAGACGGTCTCGGTGGAGAGGCCGCCGGACGAAGAGGAGACACCGCCCCCGCCACTCAGCTCGACCCAGGCGCTGTAGCTCCCGGTCTCGCCGCCCTGGTACGAGGTGACCACCAGCAACCAGTCGCCGGACTCCCCCGCCTGGGTCACCAGCCGGGAGCGGTCCTTGCGTCCCTCGTGATCGTCGTTGGAGAAGACCTCGCCGGACGGGGCACGGAGGCCGACGTAGGTGTCGAAGGAGGAGCTGTTCACCTCCGCCGTGATGACCTGGCCGGAAGAGGCGCTGAACGAGTAGACGTCGAAGTACTCGCCGCTCTCCAGCGCGTCGTCGCCGGCCGCCAGGGTCCCGCTCACGTCGACGGCCCGCCCGGAGGAGGAGGACGTCGTCGAGGGCGGCGGCTTCGGCGCCGGGGCTGCCACGGCGCCGCCCCCGCTCCCGGAGGTCACAGAAGCCTCGTAGGGGCCGGTCTCACCACCCTTGTAGGAGGTCACGACCAGCGTCCACTCGCCCGAGGCGTCGGCGGTCACCTCCAAGCGGGACTGGGTCTTGAGGTTGTCGTGGTCGTCGTTCTGCCAGCTCTCGCCACTGGGGGAGATGAGGCCCACGAAGGTGTCGAAGGAGGTGGACTGGACGTCGGCGACCAGGGCCATGCCGGCGGTGGCCTGGAAGGTGAAGACGTCGGCGTACTCGCCGGCCTCCAGGGTGCGGTCCCCGGAGGCCAGCTTGCCCTTCTCCTGGACGAGGACCGAGCTGCCGCCGCTGGATGAGGTCGTCGCCGCGGGCGCCGCGCCTCCTCCATCGCCGGCCCACTTCGTCACGACGGCGCTGTAGTCCCCCTTCTCCTTCTTGG
>CAZCVP010000311.1:0-6036 GCA_964501915.1 uncultured Enterobacterales bacterium | reverse complement strand
TGTAGACCTGGCCCGCGGACTCGCCGTTGAGGCCCAGGAACATCGGGTAGCCGGCCCCGGTGCCCACGAAGACGGCGTCGAAGTCCTGCTCTTCGAGCAACTGGGAGATCGTGAAGGTGCGGCCGATGACCTTGTTGATCTCGAAGCGCACGCCGAGGTCCCTGAGCGCCTGGACCTCGCGATCGATGATCGAGCGGGGCAGGCGGAAGCTGGGAATGCCGTAGCGCAGCACGCCTCCGACCACGTGCAGGGCCTCGTAGACCACGGTCTCGATGCCCTCCCGGGCCAGGTCACCGGCGCAGGCCAGCCCGGCGGGACCGGAGCCGACGATCGCCACCCGACCCTTCTCGGGTGAGGACGGCACCGGCCGCTGCAGCGGCGGCGGCGCGTGGTCGCCCACGAAGCGCTCCAGGCGCCCGATGGCCACCGGCTCCATGCGCTTGCCGAGGATGCACTGGGCCTCGCACTGGCTCTCCTGGGGGCAGACCCGGCCGCAGATCGACGGGAAGAGGTTGGAGCGCTGGATGACGTCCCGGGCTGACGAGAGGTCCTCGACCAGCAGGTGGCGGAGGAAGCCGGGAATGTCGATGCCCACCGGGCAGCCGGCGATGCAGGTCGGCATCTTGCACTGGATGCAGCGCTCGGCTTCGACCACCGCCGTCGCCATCGAGTAGCCGAGGTTGACCTCGTCGAAGGTGCGCGAGCGGATCTCGGCGTCGCGCTCGGGCATCTCCGCGGCCTTGGGGTCCAGCTCCTTGAACTTCTTGTAGTTGCGCTTGCCGTCGACCAGCAGGAGCTGCTCCAGGGAGCAGGTCCGGGCGTTGCGCTCGTTCGCCGTCCTCTCCTGGCTGGCGAAGCGACGCTGGCGCACCTTGAGCTCGCCGAAGTCGACGAGGTGGGCGTCGAAGTCGGGGCCGTCGACGCAGGCGAAGCGCACGCTGTCGCCGATCGTGACCCGACAGGAGCCGCACATGCCCGTGCCGTCGACCATGATCGCGTTGAGGCTGACCACCGTGGGCACGGCGTGGGGGCGGGTGGTCTCGGCACAGGCCTCCATCATGACCATCGGGCCGATGGCGATGCAGAGGTCCGGGCGATCAGCACCGGTGAGCAGGGGCTCCAGGGCGGCCGTGACCCGGCCTTCGTGGCCATAGGAGCCGTCGTCGGTGCAGACGATCAGCTCGTCGCACCAGGGCCTGAACTGGTCCTCCCAGAAGACGAGGTCCTTGCTGCGGAAGCCGATGATCGCCGTGGTGCGGTTCCCGGCCTGCTTGAGCGCTCGGAGCTGGGGGAAGATCGGTGCCACGCCCAGGCCGCCGCCCACGAGCACGACGTGGCCCACGTTGGCCACGTGGCTCGGCAGGCCCAGCGGGCCGGCGAAGTCCAGGAACCAGTCGCCGGCCTGGTAGCGGCGCATCATGCGCTCGGTGGTCTTGCCCAGGGCCTGGACCACCAGGGTCACCAGGCCGCGCTGGACGTCGAAGTCGGCGATCGTGAGCGGGATCCGCTCGCCGCCCTCCTCCATCCGGACCATCGTGAACTGTCCAGGCTTCGCCGCTCGAGCGATGTCCGGAGCGTAGACGTCCCACTGGAAGGTGTTCTCGGAGTGCTGCTGCCGCGCGATGATCTGGTACATGGGCTCCCGTCCTTCCTGGGGGATCAGTGGCAGGTGCACCGGGTATCCCCCCGGTCGGGTCGGTGTGAGGGCCCGGGTCGCCCGGCGCCCTGACCGAGGTCGCCCGGAGGTGATTTCCGTGGGCACGCATTAGCCTCACCGTGTCTCGGAGCCCAGGCCATGAACGTCGCGGTCACCGGAGCCACCGGCCACGTCGGCGGCAACCTCGTGCGGGCCCTGGTGGACCGCGGCGACCGGGTCCGGATCCTGCTGCGCGGGGAGCCGATCGGGCTCGACGGGCTCGACGTGGACGCGATCCCGGGTGACGTCGCGGACCCGGACTCGCTGCGGGCCGCCTTCGATGGGGCCGAGGTGGTGTTTCACCTCGCGGCCCTGATCTCGATCACCGGCAGCCAGGGCGGGCGGGTGGAGGCCACCAACGTCCTGGGGGCTCGCCACGCCGCCGAGGCCGCCCTGGAGGCGGGCGTGCGCCGCTACGTGCACTTCTCCTCGGTCCATGCCTTCGATCACCGTCCCTACGAGGTGCCCCTGGACGAGCAGCGGGCACGGGTGGGACCCCGCCACCCGGCCTACGACCGCTCCAAGAGCGCTGGCGAGGCGCAGGTCCGGGAGGTGGTGGCGAGGGGCCTGGACGCCGTGGTCGTCCATCCCTCGGGCATCATCGGGCCCGCCGATCCGCGGCCCTCGCGCATGGGCCAGGTCTTCCTCGACCTCGCCCATCGCAGGATGCCGGCGCTGCTGGACGGTGGCTTCGACTGGGTCGACGTGCGCGACGTGGTGGCCGGAGCCCTGGCCGCCGCCGAGCAGGGCCGCGCCGGGGAGAGCTACCTCTTGTGTGGCCACTGGCACAGCCTGCGGGAGCTGGCGGTGATGGCGGCGGCCGCGACCGGCGTGAAGGCTCCGGCCCTGGACTCCCCGATGTGGCTGGCGCGGATCGGGGCACCCTTGATGACCCTCTTCAACAAGGTCACGGGCATCGAGCCGCTCTACACCCCCGAGGCCCTGCACGCGCTGCGGTCCAACCGCCACGTGAGCTCGGAGAAGGCCGCGCGGGAGCTGGGCTACAGGAGTCGACCGGTGGAGGAGTCCGTGCGGGACCTCTGCGCCTGGTTCGCGGCCCGAGGACACCTGCCGGAGGGAGTCGATGTCTGAGAGCACCCTCGACCAGGTCGCCGCAGCGCTCGGCGCTGCCGACTCGGTCCTCTTCATCACCGGAGCGGGCATGTCGGCCGACTCCGGGCTGCCGACCTACCGGGGCATCGGCGGGCTCTACAACCGGGACACCGAGGAGGGCATGCCGATCGAGGTGGCTCTGTCGGGCGAGGTCTTCCGGACCCGCCCGGAGATCACCTGGCGCTACCTGCACGAGCTGCGGGCGGCCGCGGCGGGGGCCGAGCCGAACGAGGGCCACCGGGTCCTGGCCCGGCTGGAGCAGCGCCTGCCGAGGGTCTGCGTGCTGACCCAGAACGTGGACGGCTTCCACGTGCGGGCCGGCTCGCGCAACGTCATCGCCATCCACGGCCGCGGCGGCACGCTGATCTGCACGTCGTGTGAGTGGCGCACGCAGGGCAGCGAGGGCCAGGAGCTGCCGGCCCTGCCGCGCTGCCCGGACTGCGGCTCGGTGGCCCGGCCCGAGGTGGTGCTCTTCGGCGAGTGGCTGCCGCCGGCGGCCCTGGAGACCTACCGCACCGAGATGGCCCTCGGCTTCGACCTCGTGATCTCGGTCGGCACCACCAGCGTCTTCCCCTATATCGCCGCTCCGGTGCTGATCGGGGCCGAGGAGGGCGCCGGCACGGTCGAGATCAACCCCGACGACACCGAGGTCTCCCACGCCGTGCGCTGGCGCCTGCGCATGGGGGCGGCGGAGGCGCTGGTGGCGCTGGAGGAGCGGCTGGGGCCGGGGTGAGGGATCGTCTGGGGGGGCGTTGGGCACGGGGGCAGTCCTTCGGCCGGCTGGCAGACGGTGGCGCAGCCGAGCCTCCGGGCGTCGCTGCGGGATCGTGTGGTTGACCGGTCCCACCGTCGCCTGTCTCGCCTGCCGTATGCTCGACTGGAGAGGAGTCGCCCTCTCGTCGACTCGCCCGGGGCGCGCTGGTCGCGTCGGCCGGGCCTGGAGTTCCGATGTGCGTCCTGTTCAGAGCCCTGGCGCTAGCCACGGCGTGCCTGGTCTTCTCCTCCCCTGCCGCAGCCGACCTGGTCGACGACGTCGGTCTGGCCGTCTCGGACACGGTCCGCGGCAAGGCCGACATGACCATCCGGATCCACGCTGCGGGCCAGGCCGAGATCATCATCGACGTCGCTGCCTACGAGAAGGTGATCCCGCACCACAGCGTGGTCGAGCTGGTGAGGCCGGGGGTCAAGGAGCAGATCTCGCTCGGCAAGGCCGACCGGCTCGTCCTGGAGCGCGTCGGCGAGCAGGGAACTCGCAAGACCTGGACCCTGCACGTCTACTACTTCTGAACGCGGCCCGGGCGCTCCAGCCCCTCCTCGGTGCTACCGTCGTCCCCCATGCTCCGCCGCCTCGCCCGCAAGCTGCTCCGTCGCGCCCTCGCGGCCCCCGCGCCGCCGCGCCGCGGTCTGCGCCAGCGGGCGCTGGAGGCCGTGGCCACGGTGCTCGACGCCCGGGTCCCGACGAACCCGAGCGGCAACAACACCTCGGCCCGGTGAGCGCCACCGTCGACATCCACCTCGGCGACAACCTGCCGATCCTGGGGGGCTTCGACTCCGGGTCCTTCGACTTCGTCTACATCGACCCCCCGTTCAACACCGGACGGACCCAGCGCCACACCCGGATCCGCACCGTGAGGGACGCCGAGGGGGACCGCACCGGCTTCGCCGGCGAGCGCTACCGCACCGTGACCCTCGGCACGCGGGAGTTCGCCGACTGCTTCGACGACTTCCTCGGCTTCCTGGAGCCCCGGCTCGTCGAAGCCCACCGGTTGCTGGCCGTCGACGGCACCCTGGTGCTGCACCTCGATCCGCGCGAGGTCCACTACGCCAAGGTGCTGCTGGACCAGGTCTTCGGCCGGGCCTGCTTCCTCAACGAGATCATCTGGGCCTACGACTACGGCGGCCGTTCCAAGAGGCGCTGGTCCGCCAAGCACGACAACCTGCTCGTCTACGCCAAGGACCCCGAGCGCTACACCTTCGAGTTCGAGGCCATGGAGCGGATCCCCTACATGGCACCGGGTCTCGTGGGGCCGGACAAGGCCGCGCGAGGCAAGACCCCGACCGACGTCTGGTGGCACACCATCGTGCCCACCCGGGGCCCGGAGCGCACGGGCTACCCGACCCAGAAGCCCCTCGGGGTGCTGAACCGGCTGCTGAAGGTCCACACGCGTCCCGGGGATCGCGTCCTGGACTTCTTCGCCGGCAGCGGCACCACCGGCGAGGCCGCCGTGCGGCTCGGCCGCTCGGCGACACTCATCGACGTCAGCGAGGACGCTCTGCGGATCATGGCCCGACGCCTGGACTTTGCCGGGCCCGTCTTCCACGGCTGGACGCCGCTGACGGACCGGACCGGATAGCGATCGGAGGTCCCCGACCCGGAGTCCCGATGTCCACACGCCGCCGCTTCCTCCAGAGCTCGGCCGCCGGCACGGCCCTGCTGAGCATGCCGCCCTTCCTCGCCGCCTGCGCACCCAAGGCCGCCCCCGAGGCCCTCGCCGTCGCCCCGGTCCCCCAGGACCCCTTCGCGGCCTGGTTCGGGATCGACGACCCGATGCTCTCGCGGCTGTTGGCGGAGCTGTCGTCGCAGGGCGCCGACATCGCCGACCTCTACTTCCAGCACAGCCGCTCCACGTCGATCACCCTCGAAGACGGCATCGTCTCCCGGGCCTCGACCAGCATCGACCAGGGGGTGGGGCTGCGGGTCGTGGTCGGAGATCGCACCGGCTACGCCTTCACCGAGGACCTCACCGAGGAGGCCATGGGCGCGGCCGCTCGGACCGCTCGTGGCATCGCCTCCACGTCGGCCCCCACCCAGCCCGCTGGCTTCACCTACGGCGGCGGCCACGACCTCTACACCCTGGCCGTGCCCTGGCAGAGCGTGGGCGTGGACCAGAAGCTGCCCGTGCTGCGCTCGCTGGAGCAGAAGGCGCGGGCCCTGGACCCGGCCGTGGACAAGGTCTCGATCTGGTGGACCGATGGCGAGGAGCGGGTGCTGGTGGTCGGCCTCGACGGACGGGTGCACACCGACCTGCGGCCCCAGAGCCGGCTGTGGTGTTCGGTGACGGCGACGCGTGACGGCCAGACCTACACCAACTCCGCCAACCTGGCCGGCCGCCGCGGCTTCGACTTCTACACCGATGAACAGCTCGATGCGCTGGCGAAGCGGGCGGTCGATCGCACCATGCTGCTCTTCGACGCCCGCCGGCCGCCCGCCGGTGAGCTGCCGGTCG
>CAZCVP010000310.1:0-6190 GCA_964501915.1 uncultured Enterobacterales bacterium | reverse complement strand
GGGTCGGCGGGGGGGGGGGTGACCTACACCGGGGCCGTGGCCCTGGCCACCTTGGGGGGGGTTTTGTGTTGGGGGGGGGGGCGCCCCCCCACCCTCGCGACCGCCCTGGAGACCCTGTCCTTCGACACCTGGTTCGACGGCGGCTTCGAGGACTGTGACCAGCCGCCGACTCCCCCCGAGTGCCGCCTGAGGATGCCCCACGACGTGGTGGTCCACGGTGACCGGGTCGTCGTCGCCGACACCGGCAACGATCGCGTGCTGCTGCTGGAGGTCTCTGGCGAGGTGCGGGCGGTGCTCGACGCCGACCACCCGCAGTGGGACGGCTGCGGCTGGCCGAACCACCTCCAGTCCCTGGACGAGGGCCTGCTGGTCACCTGCAAGGCGTCCTCTGCTGGCCTGGACAACAACGACCAGGGGTACCTGGCGCTGTGGAGCCTGGAGGACCCGGAGGATCCACAGCGGCTCTGGCGCTGGCCCGAAGAGGGTGTGCTCGCGGCGCCGCACGACGGCCACGTCGAGGACGACCTGCTGGTCTGGGCCCACAGCCGGGGCGCCGGAGGGCTCGAAGACAGCGACCCGTCCGGCTCGATCGGCTTCGCCCGCTACCGGGGAGCCGAGTCGCCGGAGTACCTCGGCGACGGGGTGGTCGAGGACCTGGGGTTCGTGCGGTCCGTCGAGCTCGCGCCGAACGGGGCGATTCTCATCAACGACACGGGCTGCGAGCTTCGCGGCGAGACCTGCGACCAGGCGGCGAAGGTCCTCTGGAGTCGCCTGCCCGACCTGGAGAGCCCGGCCGGGAACGGGTCCTGGAGCGAGGACCATGCCGAGCAGGCCTTCCTGGAGCTGGAGGTCGTCGAACCGGCGTTCTTGGAGGATCTCCGGGAGGTGTTCGAGGCGCGGGTGTGGGAGGCGGGTGAGGTCCCGGTTCGGGGTGTGTGCCCCTGAGCGTGGCCCGTTCGGAGTTCGTCCCCCACCCCCAGGCGTCACGCGCCCGAGATCCGGGTTGAAGAGCCCCCCCTCGTCGGGTATTCTCGTCAGTCCTTGATCGTGCCTGTAGGAGGCAGAGCGCTCGACGGCAAGCACAGCGCGCATCGCATTCGCCACCCGCAGCGTTCCGATGAGCGGACGCACGCCCTTCGAGCGGGACCTCGGCGGAAGCGAGAGTGCGCTAGTTTTCGCTGCCCGTGCGCTGGCGGCCCGGGGCCACGAAATCGACGTTTTCACCCTCTGCGACCAGCCGGGCGAAGTCGACGGCGTCGTTTGGTACCCGCTCGACCAACTGGATCATCACGCGCGTATGCGCGACTGGGATGTGTTTGTCTCCCTGCGCTTCCCCGACCTGCTCATGCGCGACATCCGCGCGGCCCGCCGAGTGCTTTGGTGCCAGGATGTGGTCGCGCCCATGCCCGTCGAGGCCTGGCTAGCGGCCTGCGATCGCCTCGTCTTCGTCAGCGAGTGGCACCGTAGGGAGACCATCGCGCGTCACCCGGCGATCGAGCCGCACACCGCCGTCGTTCGGAATCCCGCCGCACTTGAACTCGTGCCTCGTCAGCGCGACGAGGAGGAACCGCCGCTCCTCGTGCACCTGAGCCGCCCCGAGCGCGGGCTCGAGGCCCTGCTCGCCGCCTGGCCATCTATCCGCACCCGGGTGCCGGGTGTGCGCTTGGGCGTCGCACGCTACCGTAGCTTCCATGAGCCGCGCGGTTCGTGGATCGAGGCCTTCTGCCAGAAGATGGACCATCGCGTCGAACAGACCGAAGGCGCCTTCCACCTCGGGCACCTCTCCAAGCCGGAGCTCTACGACCTGCTCTCCCGAGCCTCGCTGATGGTGTACCCCGCGGAGTTCGATGAGACCTCCTGCATCGCGGCGATCGAGGCGCAGGCCAACGGCTGCCCGATCGTCACGGTCGCCCGCGGGGCGTTGCCGGAGACCTGCTCACCCCACGCCGCGCGCCTGGTGCCGCCCGGCCCCGGCCTGCGCGCTCGCTTCGCCGACGCCGTGGTGGAGCTCCTCTTCGATCCCGTACGGCGGCAGGCCATGTCCCGGGCTGGCCGCCAGCGGGCCTTGGACCACGCCCCCGAGCGCATCGCGGAGAGCTGGGAGCACGCCCTCCTCGACGGCTTGCACGCAGCCCCCCCCCCCGGACGGACCGACGGCGTCCATCTGGCCCGGCGTCGGCGAGCACCTGTGGGAGGCGATCACCTCGCGGCTCTCGGGCGCCGTGCAGGTCGTCGGTGCCCACCCCGACCTGCCCGACCCGCGCCCCGAGCTCGTCCGCCGAGGCTTCGGCCTCGTGTCCGAGGGCGCTGACACCCTCCTGGACTGGGCCGGTGTCCTCCACGCGCCGGATCCGGTCGCTTGGCTCCGCGGCCTGGAGGCGCCCCGCGTCCTGAGCGTGGTCCCCTGGGCGCGGGGGGTAACGGCCAGCAACGTGCCTTCCCAGGAGGCGATCGCGGCCTGGTTCGACGGCGCCGACGAGCACGGCCTGACCGTCGAGGCCCACACCGAGAACGGGGTCCCGGCGCGTTGCTGGTTGGTGAGCTGGCGTCCGGGCGTCACCGAGAGCTCGGAGGCTCCGGCGGTGCTGAGCCGTCGCCGGCCCACCGTCAGCGTCTGCATGATCGTCCGCGACGGGGCCGACACCCTGCGCACGGCGCTGACTTCGCTCCTGCCTGTCGCCGACGACTACCACGTGCTCGACACCGGGAGCCGGGACACCTCGGTCGAGGTGGCGCGGGCCTTCGCCCGGGACAACGGCGCCCGCCTCCACCTCCGAGAGGTCCAATGGCCGGACGACTTCTCCGTGGCGCGGAACCTGAGCATGGACGAGGCCCAGGGCGACTGGATCCTCTGGCTCGACGCCGACGAACGCCTGATCGGGGCAGACCGCCTGCGCCGGCTGCTCCAGAGCGACCACTTCGAGGCCTACGCGATCCGGCAGCACAACCAGATCTTCGACCGGAGCACCACACAGGTGGAGATCCCCTTCCGGGTCTTCCGGAACGGGCGAGGCTACCGGTTCTTCGGGGCCGTTCACGAGCACCCGGAGCAGGTGCTCAACGTGCCGATCGAGCCGTGGTGCCTGGCCGACGGTGTCGACATCCTCCACACGGGGTACCTGACGGAGCGTGAGCGCACGCGCAAGCTGCTGGGCCGCAACCTCCGTCTCCTGAACCTGGACTACCAGCGCTACCCCGGGCGGCTCTTGACCGACATCCTCTACCTGCGGGACTGCGTCAACCTCGCCTCCTTCGACAAGCGCAGCGGCGAGGCGATCCGCGTGGACCACGATCACGCGCTGCGCGCTGCGCTCGTGCGCTTCGAGGCGATGTACATGCCGAGGCGTGGGCGCTACTACCACCTCGGCCGCAAGTACTACGACCAGGGGCTGCGGCTGCTGAACGAGGGCGTGGACCTCCACGTGTGCGTCGGCGGAGCCGAAGCCGAGAGGCAGGTCTTCCGCGTACGGAGGCCGGACGACGCGGTGTGGCTGGCTGGGTCCGCCGCAGGCCATCACTTCCAGAAGCACGCGAGGTCGGCATGAGCTGGATTCGGGTAGACGTCGACACGGACGAGGGGCTGCCCCGGGACCGCCTGACGGACCAGGAGCTGCAGGAGCTGCAGGGCATGCTGGCCGAGCACGAGCGAGCGACCGGGCAGGCCCGGCTCCTCGAAGAGCGGATCCAGCTCCTGCTGATGGTCGCACGCGACCGGCGTGGCTTGACGGGGCCGGTGCGGGCGGACCCCCAGACAGGAGCCCTGATGAACGGCGAGGTGGACGATGGCTGACGAGTTCTCGATGACGACCTGGACGGACTCCCGGACCTGGGTGTCCAACGCGACGCAGTTCCAGCAGCAGACCGAGGCCTTGGACCTGCGGTTCAGGTATGGAACCGACACCTACAAGAGCGCGATCCGCTTCCTGGCCAACGGGGACCTTCGTCTCTTCGGCGAGCTCGTCACGGAGACGGGGGCGTTCCGGAGCTACGACACCTTCGCCTTCACGGCGGAGAGCACCTCCGACGACATCGCCTCGTTCCGCACAGGAGGCAACGCGGGCACCGAGCGGCTCCGGATCGCGTCGGAGGGGCGGATCGTCGCTGGGTTGGACACCGACGACGACCCCTTGAACCTGGAGCTGGAGGGGGTCGAGGTCGAGTTCCACGCGTCGAGCGCCGGGACCTCGGCGCGCTGGGGTGCGCTGAAGTTCGAGAGCGGCGTGCGCCAGCTGACCGCCGGGACCTCCAACGCTCCTGCAGGCGTCACGCGGCTCAACCTGGCGGCCAAGGACCTGGACTTCCGGCTGTACCACTCCGCCGGAGGGGGGAGCTTCAAGTCCTGGGCCGAGCTGTCCTTCACGAGCGGCGAGCGACTGCTCGACTGTACCCAGAATGCCACCGATCCACTACGTGTCAGGGCCGAAGAGATCGGGTTGGACGCCTCCAGGTCAGGCACGATCACGGAGTGGGGTGTGCTGTCCTTCGACAGCGGAACGGGTGATCGCGTGCTCGACTGCACAGGCACCACGGATCCGCTCCATCTACGGGCGGACAAGCTGGAGATCGAGCTGGACAAGTTGGGGAGCATCGGCGAGTGGGGCACGCTCTCCCGCACCCTGATTGGTTCCTATGTTGCAATACCCGACAACGTCCTGCTGAGGGCCAAGAGCGGGAGCAACTTCAAGAACGTCGTGATCGACTGCGAGAAGTTCTTCGTCATCGTCCATGGTCAGGACTGCGTGAAGTTCCAGGACGACAACGAGGACACCCGCTTCAAGTTCACGATGTCCGGCCAGGCCACGGTGACGGGGCAGGCCAACCAGAACGTGGATCTCACGCTCGACGCGACCGCCACGACCAATGCGAAGAAGTGGACGATCCGGGCCACGAAGGACGGAACACCGACCGGCTCGCTGAAGTTCATCAACGAGACGGACACCGGGACGCCCACCGTGGAGTTCGAGCCGGACGGCAGTGTCTACAGCCCCAAGTTCATCGGAGGGCTCACGACCGCGGGTGCCCCCGCGGATGCTGCGGGGCGGGTCGGAGCGTGGGTGGTCGACACGACGAACAAGCGGATCTGGGTCAAGGTGAAGGCTACGGGCACGGATCGCTGGTGGTATGCCGCGCTGGTGTCGCCGTGAGCCCGCTCCTGCTGTTGCTCTTGACCGGCTGCCGGCACCCGGTACCAGACTACGACACCGCTCTCTCCGACGCAGACGGCGATGGTGTCTCGGTCAACGACGACTGCAACGATGACGATCCGGGCGTCCACCCAGGCGCCCAGGAGATCCCCTACGACGGCCTCGACCAGGACTGCGACGGGAGCGACCTGGTCGACGTCGACGGGGACGGTTTCGATGTCCACGCGGACTGCGACGACGAAGACGCGACGGTCCGCCCCGACGCAGAGGAGGTGGCCTACGACGGGGTCGACCAGGACTGCGACGGTGCGGACCTCTGCGACGTGGACGGCGACGGGTTCGACGCCTCGGCCTGTGGCGGCGAGGACTGCGACGACGAGGCCGCCACGACGTGGCTCGGCGCAGCGGAGGTGCTCGCCAACGCCGTCGACGACGACTGCGACGACCGGCTCGACGAGGTCGAGGCGTGTCCCGACGGCAGCGGTCACTACGTCACGATCCAGGAGGCCGCCGACGCGGCGCCGGACGGGGGCATCGTCGAGATCTGTCCGGGCGTGTGGACGGAGGCGGTGACCTTGGTGGACCGGGTGTTGGGGCTGGAGGGGGCGGGGGAGATGCCGGAGGAGACGGTCATGGAGCCGACGGGCGACTACGGAATCGCCATTGCGGGCGAGGGGTCGTTTGTTGAGATCGATTGGCTTGGTCTCCACGGCCGCGATGGAGACACGCTCCTTGTGAAGGTCGATGATGGTGCCAGCGTCAGGGTTTCCAGGACCGAGGTGGAGAATGGAGCGATTGGCACAGCCGCGATCGTGGACCAGGACGACGGGGCGGCCCCTGGAGCCCTCGTTGAAGTCTCCCTCAGCCGTCTTGCAGGCGAGATTCGGATTGGGGCCTCTCAGGAGATCAGCCTCAGCGCTTCCGTATCAGAGGCGGAGATGTTCCTCTCTGGAAGCTACCGGAGCAGTAGCGGTGAGTTGGGGGGCATCGTCAAGCTTGAGGCCCTCGCAAGAACCCCACAGTGCCTGTTCTCACCCTCCAACTCG
>CAZCVP010000309.1:0-6289 GCA_964501915.1 uncultured Enterobacterales bacterium | reverse complement strand
CTGAAACCACGTCGCGGCGCCATGCTCGGTCCACAATGCCCAACACCCTCCTAGGCGGCGCGGGGCGGCCGCAGCCACCGCGCTCTCGGCGGCCGGCGACACAAGCGGGACAGATGGTGGGCCATCCTCCGCGTATGTGTCCCTGAGCGACACAAACGGGCCGGATGGCGGGCCATCCTCGGCGCATGTGTCAAGAGTGGCGCCCCGCCGGTGCCACTGGGGCGCAGTCCCCACCCTGCACCCCGAACCCCGAGGGTGCTCGTCTCCCCTCCTACGGCTGGCCAGGAGTCACGAAGTCTGGCAGGTAGTAGAAGCCCTCGTGCTTGTCCCAGATGCCGAGGATCTCGGTGCTGAGCAGCACGTTGGCCCGGTTCTTGTTGTAGCCGAGTGAGCGCAGAGGCAGCAGTGCGCCGGCCGCGTGGTGGCAGTCCTCGCAGACGTAGGGCTCCTCCGTCATGTGGGCGTGGACGCGCTGGTTGGCGTTCTCCTGCTCGGCCCGGCTGGCCGTGGCCTCCTGCTCGTGGACCTGCTGGGCGTCCTGGAGTCGCTCGGGCGTGTCCAGGCGGGTCGGCACGCCCGCCACGTCCCTCAGGGGCAGGATGCGGGCGGTGTTCGGCCTGGGGTTGGTGCCCACGGCCGGGAACTCCACCCGCTCCTCCGAGTCCCGCCAGTACCAGGCGAACTCGAAGGGCTCGTCTCCGTCCGCGGGTGCGACGTGACAGGTCTCGCAGGCCACGATGTAGCTGTGGAGGTTGATCAGGCTGCGCTCGTCCTCCCGCCGCTCGTGGGGCACCTCTCCGTGACAGTGCACGCAGGGAGAGCGCGTGTCCTCGGCGATGGGGTCGCCGAGGTGGTGGTAGTGACCGTGGAGGCGCTCCTCTTCGAAGGTCCGCGTGCCGGTGTAGTGGGTGACTGTCTGGGTCTCCCGCTCCAGGTCGCGAACTCCGGGAACGCGCTGCACGACATCGGAGCTCGCTTCTTCGCGCTCCAGGCGCTCCATCATCTCCTGGGTCTCGACGTACTCGTGGTGGGCCTCGACGATGTGGCCGAAGGTCTCGTGCCAGACGATGGTCATGACCCACACCACGAGCGCCACGAAGACCACGGTGTGGACGAGGTCGAACAGTGCCTTGAGGACCCTCACGACGTGCCTCCTTCGTCATCGAGGGTCGCCCCGGGTGGCGGGTGCATCTCGTCGGTGAGTCCCTCCCCGGCCATCACGGCGGCGTACTCCTCGTAGTGCTCCTCCACCATCATGTGCTCCGGCATGTAGCCGGTGAGGAAGGCGGGGCTCATCGGGAAGACCGCGCGGGAGAAGTGGACGTTGTACCAGTGCCAGAGGAACAGGAAGAGCGCCGCCAGGAGCGCCTCCTCGCTGTGGGCGATCAGGGAGAGGTTGACGACCCAGCCAGCGGTCCAGGCCGAGGAGAACTCGATGTCCCACAGCACCACGCCGGAGCCACCGATCACGACCATGCCCCAGAAGGGCGCCCAGTAGTCCGCCTTCTCCTTCCACGTGAAGCGAGTACCGAGGGGCCGCTCCCGGGTGAGGAAGGTCAGGTACTTCACCAGCGCCAGGAAGTCCTTGGCGTCCTTGAGGTTGGGCACCAGGGGCTGGGTCAGCAGCAGCATCACCAGGTTTCGGGTGGTCAGCCGACCTTCTCGCTGCATCGGCTTGACCTGGTCCTTGTAGATGACGACGACCAGGTAGACGATGTGGAAGAAGAACAGCACCAGCAGGATCACGCCGAAGACGCGGTGCACCACGCGGGCGGACTCCAGGCCGCCGAACAGCGTCTGCAGTGGCTCGGCCCAGGGCCGACTGTGGAACTTCAGCGGCATGCCGGTGAGCGCCAGCATGACCACCGAGAGGGCGAGGATGCCGTGCTGGATGCGCTGGTTGACCGTGAAGCGGAAGAACTGTCGCTCGCCATCGACGGTGCGGATGCGGGGTTCGTCAGGCATCTCGACGCCTCCTTCCGGTGTCGAAGACCGCTTCGGGGAAGATCCTCCGGAGCAGGTCCAGCAGGATCAGGCCCAGCAGCGGCAGCAACGTGCCGCCGGCGAGCAGGTAGAAGAAGACGGTGACGAAGTGTCGGAAGGTGCCCTGCCGGGCCACGAACTCGGCGTGGGGGTCATAGGCCGAGGTGCGGTGCTCGGCGTCCGGGTGGCAGTCCGACTGGGCGCAGATCGTCTTCTTGTTGTCCGGGTGGGTCGGGGAGGTGGGGTCCTCGTGGGCGAGCACCGTGTGGGCGGACTGGTCGACGTGTACGTGGCAGTCGATGCAGTCGGGCACGGCCTCGTTGAGGAAGCTCGCGGCCTTGCCGTGGAAGGTCTCGTCGTAGGTGACGCCCGCCTTGGCCCCCAGGCCGTGCCGGGCCACGAAGGTCGGGTCGTCGTGGCAGCGGGAACAGGCCTCGGAGATCTCCTTGGGGTTGCGACCGCGGCGCAGGTTGGTGGTCACGTGGACGTAGGCGTGGTTCACGAAGTCCTCGCCCTCGTGGCAGACCCTGCAGCGTCCGGTGGCGGCCTCGGTGACGCCCGGGATCATCGTCTTGAACATCGAGAAGGGGCGGTAGAACGGGTTGTCGTGGCAGTCCTTGCAGATCGGGTAGTCGACGGCGTGGTCCTTGGGGTTGCCGTCCTCGTCCACAGCGTTGTGGACGCTGCTCGCCAGGGCGTCGGCGGTGGCCTGGTGGGAGAAGGGGCGGTCCGTCGAGGGGTCGTTGAGGTGACAGGTCTCGAGGCAGTCCACCGGCTCCGAGGACTCGTGCGGGATCTGCTCGATGTCGACGTGGCAGCCCTCGCACTTGACCCCGGCGTGGACCGTCTGCCCGTAGAGGGCCTCGTCCACGTAGAAGACGTGGAGCGTGCCGTCCTCCTCCACTCGGTTGAGGCCCCGGTACTTGTGGCACATCAGGCAGTTGCTCGCGTCGGCTGCGCTGGCGGGTCCGGCGACCAGCAACAGCGACAGCGCCAGCATCGAGCGGATCATGGGATCACTCCTTTGAGTCCAGCCCCTCGTCCACTTCGTCCCGCCGGTGGCAGGTGAGACAGAGGCTGTCGTCGGTGAGCGGGAGTCGGAGGAAGTCGTGCTCTTGGTCGAAGGGCTCCAGGGCCTGGCCGTGCTCTTCGGAGCGATCGCTGTAGAGCGGAGCCAGCACCCGCTCCGTCCACCCGAGGGGGAAGAGCCGGTCGCCCGGCCGGGGGTCGCGACGACCCGGGGTGGTGAGGGTGCCGTGGGGGTGGGGGTCGTGGCACGTGCCACAGATCACCCGGTCGTCGTCTGCCAGCGGCAGCCCGGCTTCCTTGGCACGGCCGAGCATGGGCTCGGTGAGCTCGACCAGGTGGACGGCCGAGCCGGCGTGGCGGCTGTCCTTGTGACAGCCCTGGCAGATGGTCTCCGTGCGGACCTTGAGGTCGGCCGTCGTGATCTCGGCCCCCTCGGCGGTCTCGTGGCAGTACTGGCAGATGCCGTCGTCCTCGCCCCGCTCCAGCATCGCCTCGTGGGGATTGAAGCGATCGATGGCCTGGTCCGTGTGGCAGGCAACGCACAGCTCCCCGACGGACGCGTAGGGGCCGCCCCGGAACCAGAGGGGGTTCACGGGGTCGATGCGCTCGCCGTCGCAGGCCGGCTCGTCGTGGCAGCTCGCGCAGGCCAGCAGGCCGTCCACCAGCAGCAGGTCTTCGGGGAGGGTCGTCTTCACGGGGGGCACGCCGACCTCGTGGGGCCAGGTCTCGTGGCAGGTCGTGCAGGCCCGGTCGGCGGAGCCGCCGACGAAGTCGAGCGTGTCCACCGCCGCGCCGTCCGCCACCTCGCCGTGACAGTGGTCGCAGCGCCGGGCGTGGCCGTGGGGGTCCGGCAGGGTGTCCTCCGCGAGCGCGGGGCCGGAGACGGCGAGGAGCAGGGCCGCGATCACCGGGCCTCCCCGCTGTCCCAGCTCACGAGCTCGGCCCAGGCCTCCACCCCGTTGCTGCCGTGACAGGCGACGCAGCTACTCGTGTCGTCCTCGTCGATCCGGTCCTCGATCGCGGCCACGTCGATGCGCACGCCGTCCACGCAGTCCTGGGCGTGGATCGTCCAGGCCTGGTGGCACAGGAAGCACTCGGTCTCCCCCCAGCCGATGTCGTGTTCCTCGGCGGTCAGCTCGAGGCCTGCGGGCGAGGTGGTCATGTCCTCGGTGCCGGCGCAGGGGTCCTGGGCGCAGGCCAGCAGCCACAGCGCGATCATGGCGCCCTCCCGGCCGCGCTCTGGTGGCAGCGCACGCAGTCCTGCTGGAGGTGGCAGCCATCACAGGTGGCCGGCGCGGCCCGCACGGCGATGCCGTGGATCGACAGCCAGGTCGGGTCGTGGGTGGTGGTGCGGACGCGGTCCTTGCGCTCGTGGCACTCCACGCAGAAGGGCTGCTTGTGACAGTCCAGACAGGCCCCACCCTCGTAGCGGGCGTCGATGCCGTGCTGGGGCATCCAGCCCGCACCGTGGGTGTCCGGAGCCTGGACCTCGGTGTGGCAGGTCTCGCAGGCGGTGGGGGCGAAGCCGCCGCTGCGCACGTCGCGGTCGTGGCAGTGGTGGCAGGCGCCCGGCGGAGGCTCGAGGAAGGCCTCGTCGAGCGCCTCGTCGGGCAGGTCCAGGTCCAGCCCTCCGCCGACCTGGTGGCAGGCGACGCACTCCAGGCTGTCGCGGGCGTGGACCTTGGCGTGGACCTCGTGGCGGAAGACGCCGAGCTGCTCCGGCGGCTCTTCGGCCTGCCCCGACGCCGCGTGGAGCAGGGCGCCGAGAGCCACCAGCACGACGACGAGGCGCCTCATGGCACCACCACGTCGAGCACGGCGCTCGCCCGGAGCTCGAAGTCGAACAGCGCGCTGTGGCCCACGTCCACGGCCCCGGACAGGTGGACCCGAGAACCCACCACGTACCGGACGGTGGCTCCGGCATCGAGGGCGATGTCCCAGGGGTCGTCGAGCTTCTGGTACGGCACCACGCCCGCCCGCAGGGAGAGTCCCGCCGACTCGCCCAGGTCGACCGCCGCCGCCGCCAGGAGGGCGTGGTACTGGCCGCCCGGTCCGTGGCGGAAGCGGTAGAGGGGGAGGATGTCGATGTTCGAGGAGGTGCGGCCGGGCTTGTACTCCACGTCGACCGCGTGGGCCCAGCGACGCTGGTCGGTCTCCTGGAAGGTGCTGAGCCGGTAGCGGCCTGAGAGCACGGCCCAGCGAGCGCCGATGAGCCGGGCGCCAAGGCCCAGGTCCTGGGTTCCTTCGGGAGCGAAGGTCTCCAGGATCCGGTCGGCGAGCAGGGCGTCGGGCACGGCCGCCTTGCGGTGCTGGGCGAAGGCCTCGATCACCACGTTGGGCCGCACGTGGAGCGAGCCCTCGAGCCGGGCCTGCTCCAGGGTGAGATCGGGCTCGGCGATGGCCACGACCGCCCGCACCGTGGGCAGGTTGGCGTGGTCCGCCAGGCGCCACCGGGCCTCCAGGTCCTGGCGGAGCACGCCCGCCGTGTCCGGGTTGCCCTCGGCCTGGACACCGGCCCGCAGCATCAGGTCGCCGACGCTCCAGGTGGCCTGGACCCGACCGGAGCCGACCCCTTGCAGGAAGTCGTCCAGGTCCTGGTTCCGCATCCAGCCCGCCCAGCCGGAGACCGTGAGGTCGTCGCGCAGCCGATAGGAGAGCTGTCCCCCGTCGAGGGTCGACAGCCCCCAGAGGTTCGCCACCTGGAGGCGGCCGAGGGTCCACTGGAGCTTGTCGAGGTTGGCGGAGACGTTCAGCAGGTAGAGATCGGGATCCGTCGCCACGCTGGGGCCTGCCCCCCACTCCAGGCCGGCGTAGCCGCTGACGGCGTACTCACCGGGCTCGCCGTAGAGCCTGACGAACTGGTAGGCCGGGATCATCGGCTCGCCGCTGTAGTCGCCGCGCAGGCCGATCACCGTCTCCGACTCCGCCGTCCAGGGGGACGCCAGGGCGAGGGTCGTGGTGAGGGCCAGCAGCACGACTCACCCCCCCCCGTGGCAGGAGCGGGCGCAGGTGGCGACCATGGTGGCGGGACCATCGCCCGGCTCGTGGCAGTCGAGGCAGGGGCCCTCGCCCAGGGTGCCGGCGACGCCCAGGTGCTCTTCGTCCCAGCGAGAGCTGTGGGGCCAGGCGGTGTGGCACAGCGAGCAGTCCACGCCCGAGGACCCGCCCGAGCCGTCGGTGCTGTGGCAGGCCAGGCAGCTCGTGCTGTCGGCCAGGGCCGCGCCGCCCGGGGGGGGGGGGGGGGGGGGGGGGGGGGGGGGGGGGGGGGGGGGGGGGG
>CAZCVP010000308.1:0-6407 GCA_964501915.1 uncultured Enterobacterales bacterium | reverse complement strand
ATGCGGGCCGAGAGCCCCGGACCCCGGACCTTGGCGGAGGGCTCACACCTGGAACGAGGATCTTCACGAGATCACGGGATCCTCCGCCAGTCACACCCCTCTCGCCAGCGGCTGCAGCCCCAGGCCGCTCGCCCACGGATCACGCGCCCCTCCGTGCAGCGGGGACAGGCCAGACCGACCGGGTCCGCGGCGTCCTCGGCGCTCGGTCTTCGGCTCGGGAAGTCGAAGCGCACCTTGCCCTCCTCGTCGAGCACCAAGGCGGCGGAGAAGGCCTTGCCGGCCTTGGACTTGAAGTTCTTCAGGACCGGTGTGCGGCCCTTCTTCAGGAGCTGGACCGCCGACCGCCGGGAGACCGGGCGCCGGGCCACCTTCTTGAAGATCACGAAGGTACAGGCCCTTCCCCTGTCACAGCCCCACGCCTTGGGGCTCTCTCGGACCGGGGCGCCGCAGACCGGACACTCGCCGAGGACCTCGCGGTCGTCGGGGGTGGCCTCCAGCTCCGGAGGCTCGGCCGCCAGGATCGCCCTCACGATCTCGGTGGTTCGCACACGGACGTCGCTCATGAAGACCTGCCGCTCGTCCCGCCCTTCGGCGATGGCCGCCAGCCGGGCCTCCCAGCGACCGGTGAGCTCAGCGCTCTTGAGCTCGTCGACCGGCACGGCCGCGATCAGCGCCCGCCCGCGGTCGGTGGCCCTCAGCGAGCGCCCCTGGCGCTCCACGAAGCTCCGATCGAGCAGGGTGGTGAGGATCGAAGCCCGAGTGGCCGGTGTGCCGAGGCCGGACTGGCGGAGGACCCGGGCGAGGTCCCGGTCGTCGAGGTCCCGGCCGGCGGTCTCCATGCCCTGGAGGATCGAGGCGTCCGTGTGGGGCGGAGGCGGCCGGGTGGTCCCGACCTTCGAGCAGACCTCGGCCAGGGCGAGCACGTCGCCTTCGTCCACGGGAGGGAGCTCGGCCTCGCGCCGCTTCTTCGGGGGATCGACGGCCTGCCAGCCGGGCTGGACACAGACGCGGGCCCGGGCACGGAAGGTCAGCGGTACCCTCACGCCCTCCGGCAGCGGGCTGTCGTCGCCCGGTGTGACGGCCACCTCGATGCGCGTGAGGTCGAAGAGCGCGTCGGGTGAGAGCACGGCCAGCAGGCGCCGGGCCACGAGGTCGTAGACGCGCTTCTCGTCGGGGCTCAGGGCCTGGGGATCCGGGGTCCTCCCCGTGGGCAGGATGGCGTGGTGGTCGCCGACCTCGGTGGCGTCCACCACCCTCCGGCCGGGCCGGATCGGCCCCGCGGCGAGGATGGCCTCGGCGAAGGGTGCGTAGACGCCGAGCTTGCCGACGCCCTCCACGATCCCGGGCAGCTCGGGCACCTGGTCCGGGGTCAGGTGACGGGCGTCGGTGCGGGGGTAGGTGATCAGCTTGTGGCGCTCGTAGAGGGCCTGGGCGAGCTGGAGGGTGCGGGGGGCGCTGAGTCCATAGCGCTGGTTGGCCCGGCGCTGCAGGGCGGTCAGGTCGTAGAGCAGGGGTGGTCGCTCGCGTCGACGCTTGCGCTCGGCGCGGGTCACGAGGCCCCGCTGACCCCTCGCCGCGGCGACGATGGCTTCAGCGGCCGCGAGGGTCGGCAGGCGGGTGGCCTGGGAGGGGCCTTCCTTCATCGGGTCCTGGCCCTCGTCGTCGCCGCTGTCTGTGGCACTCCCGTCGAGCCCGCCTCGCTGGAACCAGGTGGCCCGGAAGCTCGCCTCGGGGGGAACCTCGAAGCGCCCGTGCACCTGCCAGAAGTCCTCGGGCTCGAAGGCGGCGATCGCCTCGTCCCGGGCCACGATCATCGCCAGGGTCGGGGTCTGGACCCGGCCGATGCTGAGGAGCTGCCCCCGGCCACCGGCGGAGCGGGCGAGACAGGTCATGGCCCGCGTCGCGTTGAGCCCGACCAGCCAGTCCGCCTCCGCCCGGCACCGGGCGGCGGCAGCGAGGCGGTCGAAGGCGGTGCCGGGCCGGAGTCCGCTCCAGGCGGCACGAATGGCGGAGTCGGTCAGGGAGCTGGCCCAGAAGCGCTGAACCGGGAGCTCGAGGGTCAGGACCTGGAGCAGGTAGCGGAAGATCAGCTCCCCCTCCCGCCCCGCGTCGCACGCGTTGACGACACGGGTCACGTCGGGTCGACGGAGCAGCGCTGCGATGTGACCGACCTGCTCCTCGGCCCCCTTGCGGATCCGCACCGCGAAGCGCTCGGGCAGCATCGGCAGCTCGGCGGGGTTCCAGCGCTTCCAGGCAGGGTCGTAGTGGGCCGGGTCCTCCAGCTCGGCCATGTGGCCGAAGCACCAGGTGATGGCGAGGTCCCGACCGCCCAGCCAGCCGTCGTGTCGCTCTCGCGCCCCGAGGACCCGCGCCAGGTCCCGCGCGACCGAAGGCTTCTCGGTGACCACCACCCGCATCCGCACCTCGACAGGTGCCGTAGCTCACTCCGTCAGGGCGCGGAGCAGCTCCCCGGAGATCTCGAAGGTCTCGTAGCCGTCGCCGAGCACGATGCCCTCACGGTCCACCTGGGCCTCCCCGTGGGCCTGGACCCGCTGGGCGAGTTCGGACTGCACGGACTTCAGCCCCAGGAGCCCATAGGCGGTGGCCTGGTGGGGACCGTCGTCGGCGCTGCCGTTGGAGATCGCGCCGTCGTCGTCGACGAGGTCGCCGAGGCGCCGGGTGAGCTCCCCGACAAGCTCCCGGTCGGGCTGGCGGCCGTTCATGTGCACGTAGAGCACGTAGCCGAGGGTGATGTCGGCCCACTCCAGGGCGTTGTAGTCGTCGTAGTAGGCGGCCTCGGACTCGGGACGTCCCTGGGGCAGGTCCGTGAACAGGCGACGGGGCCGCTCGGCGGCTCCGGCGAGGTTCCAGTAGTTGTCGTCGATGTTCCAGGGGCCCACGTCCCCCACCCAGACGAGACGGTGGTGGGCGTCGCGGTCCAGGGTGACGTGGTAGTCGGTCTCGTCGTACCCCGACGGGCAGTCTGACAGGCTCCAGCCGAGGTTGGCGAACTTGATGCACTTGTCGGGGATCGCCACCTCGTCGTTGGTGGTTGCGGCGTACTGGGTCCCGAAGACCGTGTAGGCCAGGGCCGTGCCCGGGGGGCGCGGGGCCGACCGCAGGGCGGTGAGCCAGGCCCGGTCGGCCTCCCAGGCGGCCTCGGCCCAGGCCTCGAAGGCCGGCAGGTCTCCGCCGAGCACGTCGACCACGGCGAGCACCTCGGCCCGTGCCAGGGCCTCGGCGCGGTCGTTGAAGAGGTGGGGAGGCAGGGTGGTGTCAGCCCGCAGGTCGTTGACCTGCTGCTGGACGTCGAGGCGCACGCCGTCGAGGCGGGCCAGGGTGTCGGGGGACAGGGGGACCGCGGCCGCCACCTCGACGAGACGGTCGCCGGCCAGCAGCACCGGCAGGACCGGCTTCTGGCCCCAGGGCACGAAGGCCTGGGCTGTGGCGAGCAGGGTGAGGAGCATGGGACATTATGGTCCAGGGCTGGTCCGTATGCTGAAATTGCACCAGGCAGTGCAATGATCGTCTATGAAACGTTCGGTAGGGGAGTAGACACTGGCCGGGTCGGCGGGCAGGTTGAGGTTGAACCCGACTCTGGACGAGACCATGACCCTCCTGCTCCTGGTGGCCCCCGCCTTCGCCGACACCGTGGCCGATACCGCGGCTCCTCCGGATCCCGAGATCTGCAACATGCCCGAGGTCCTGGAGACCCTGCCGCGCCCGACCCAGACGCAGGTCCCGCTGGACGCGCGGGTGATCGCCCTGCTCTCGCCGAAGTGCGACACCCGCTACGCCGAGCCGGTGACGGCGACGCTCTACGAGGTCGTGGACGGTGTCGAGGTCGCCATCGCCTGGGACACCCTGGAGCGGCCCACCCGGCAGCCGATGCTGGTCCTGGACCCCTCGGCGGAGATGGCGGCGGACACGGACCACCTGCTGCGGATCGAGGGCGGAGGTCCGACCGTGGAGGTCGGCTTCACCACCGGCGCCGCGCTCCTGGTGGGCCTCGGCGACACTCGGCCGGTCCTGGAGGTGGAGGACTACACCTCCCAGCACAAGTTCGACGACCGCTGGACCGTCGACGCCAGCGGTCGGGTGACGGCCGCGGAGGATCCGGACGGGCTGTCGTGGATCCAGGTCGCCATCGACCGCTACACCCTCTTCGACGAGGCCGCGCCGGAGTCCGGCGAGGCGGTGGAGTTCGACGTGAGCCAGGAGATCCGCGGGCGCGGTGCCGCCCCGGAGGACGTCTGCGTGTCGGCGGTCCAGGTCCTGGGAGACGGCACCGAGGTCGAAGGCGAGCCGTGGTGCGACACGCCCGAGGAGGTGATCCGCTTCGGCTGCTCCGCGGCGCCCGGTGCGGCCAGCGCGGCCGGCTGGCTGGCCCTGGTGGGCCTCGGCTTCCGCCGCCGCCTCCCATCGCGATGATCCGGAGCAGGGCTGCGTCGGGCTCGGCCCTCGCGGTGGTGCCTCCCCGATAGGCCTTGCTCCAAGGGCCTCGACGTCGGGGTCCGTGGACCCACCTGGAGCGATGCATGGGCTTCTTCGACAGCCTGCTGAAGCTGTTCACCGGCGGCAACGCCCGGCACTACCACGACCTGCTGGGGCTCACCCCCGAGGAGGACTTCGAGGCCTGCTTCGGCTGCACGCTCTGGCGGGAGCCCTCGGCGGCGGTCAACGCCCAGGCGGCCGCGCTGGCGGTCGTGGGCCTGTTCACCGGAGGCACCGTGAAGGTGACGGGGCTCCAGGCCATGGTCGGCATCACGACCACCGGCCGGCTGGTCGTCGGCTTGCTCGAGGGCGGGGACACCGAGCCGATGGCCTTCGACTCGGGCAGCGGCTACCGCCTCCAGGACACCGGCGAGCACACCGAGGAGAAGGTCATGGGACCGACCGGTCGCCGCGAGCCGGGCTGCATCCTGTCCCTGAGCGGCCCGGAAGGAGAGCTCTTCCAGGTGTTCATGGCGGAGTCGCAGGCCAGGGACTTCACAGCTTGGAGCTGAGTGCCCCGGCGAGACGGGCTCTCAGGAGCTCGTCCCGCCGGAGCAGGACCAGCCCGACCAGCGCCAGGCCCATCAAGAGCCACTCCCCCGGCTCCGGGGTGGCGAAGAGTTCCGTCGCGGGGTCGGCACCGCCGCGCTCGACCTCGCGGTCGAAGCGGTCCTCCTGCTGAGAGGCCTCCTTCAGGGCCTCCTGCTGGCGGTCGTTCACCAGCACGATCATCGAGGACCAGGGCGTGACGATGCTGTGCTGCACGGCGACGGCGTGGATGCGGTCCAGGCTCTCGGGGCTGATGTCGACCTGTGCCCGGGCCAGGGCGGCGACGGCCTGCCGGGCCGCCAAGGGCGCGAAGGTCGTGACCGCCGCGGTCTGCTCGGTGGCGGGCTCGGTCGACCAGGCCCAGCCGTCGGCGAGCCCACCCGAGCCGTCGAGCCGACCGAAGACCTCGGCCACGTCGGTGCCCACGCCGCCACCGGTCCGCGTCAGGGTGTCGAGCAAAGCGTCGGTGTAGGCCACCGGCAGACCGTCGAGGTGGACCAGCCACAGGGCGGGCAGCTCGAAGGGGTCGAGGCCGTCCGGCGCCAGCTCCGGGCTGCCGCGATCGGTGAGCACCACCAGGGAGTCGAGGCCGGTGGCGTCCACGGCCAGGAGCTGGTGCTCCAGCGGGGTGGCGCCCCAGAAGCGGTAGGACGCGGCGTCGAGGCCGGCGCAGTCCCGGAGGCCCTGCTGGCGGGTGCAGAGCAGGGTGAGGTGGTTGCGCGGCGCGACCTCCGCGGCGATCCAGTCCAGGGCCTCGCCCAGCGCGGACCGGTTCGCCTCCATGGACCGGCTGCCGTCGACGAGCACGCCGATGCGCTGGCCCTCGGGCAGGGTCGGAGCGGTGTGGGTCAGGGGGCGGGCCCTGACGAGCACGTCCCCGACCTGCACCGTGTGGGCGCCGGGTGGTGAGGCCCGGGTGGCTGCGGTGGCCGGCGGCAGCCACGCGTCCACCTGGGCGAACACCTGCCCGTCGAGCCGACGCTCCGTGTCCTCGTCCCAGTAGAGGTTGGCGACCTCGGCCACGTCGGGCAGGGGCCAGGCCAGCTCGCCGTCTTCGAGCACCCGGACCGGGACCTCCAGGCGCAGCCAGAGGTGCAGGGGCTCGCCGAAGGTCGCCATCGAGGACGGGTCGCCGAAGTCGGCGTCGGGCGCCAGCACCGGGTAGGCCCGCAGACGGTACTGGCGGGGCCCCACCTGCTCCAGCAGGGCCGGGTCGACCCGGCGGCGGACCTCGCGGTTGTAGACCTCCTGGGCCGCGCCCCGGGGCGCGGCCCCCCCGGCGAAGGCCACGTCCCGGTCCCGGGGCTCGCCCCGCCACCCGCCGGTGACCGCCGCCGTCGCGGGCCGCGAGACGGACACCACGC
>CAZCVP010000307.1:922-6413 GCA_964501915.1 uncultured Enterobacterales bacterium | reverse complement strand
GGCGATCGGCGCGGCCTGCTCGGGTGGGGGGGGGGGGGGGGGGGGGTCTATGTCCGCGCCCCGCTGCTCCCGAAGGCCCCGATCCGTGCCCGCCAGCTCCCGGGTCGTCACGAGGGCCGACGGACGCGCGACCTCCAGGACCTGCTGGATGCGAGCCTCGGGCCAGTCCGGGTCCAGGGGCACATAGGCCGCGCCGGAGCGCATCACCGCCAGCAGGGCGACCACCGCCGCCGCCCCCGGGTAGGCGAGCACCGCGATGCGCTCCCCGCCGAGCTCCCGCGCCAGGCCCCCCGAGCGTCGGTCCAGGTCCCCATAGGAGACCCCCTCGATGGCCGGTCGCTCCGGCCAGGCCCGGCAGCTCGCCAGGACCCGACCGTGCAGGGTCGCCGGTCGGGGCTCCGGGTCCCGACCAGCCGCGACGTCCGCCGCACGGCGCAGCCAGCGCTCGGCGATGGCCTCCAGGGTCACCGCGTCGAGGTGGCTGCCCGGCGCGTTCCAGCTCGTGTGGAGTCGCCCGTCGAAGACCCAGGCGACGAGCCCCAGCCGGGTGAAGCCGTTGGCGGCGCCGCCGACGATGTCCGAGAGCTCCAGGGCCCCGATCCGGGTCCGGGCCGGCAGGAGCGGGAAGCTGAAGCCGGCCGGAGCCAGCCCGGTCGGCGCGTCGCCGGGGGCCAGGCTGCCCAGCGCCATCGCCGAGGCCCCGGTGTGCTGTCGCACCTCGGTGAGCTCCGCCGCGACCCGCCGAGCCAGCTCCACCACCGCCTCCCCAGGCCGCACCTCGCCGCGCACCGGCAGGCTGTCGGCCAGCGAGGCCACCACCCGCTCCAGGTCCGGCAGGCGGGCGTCCCGGCGGCCGTGGGCCACCCGCACCACGACCCGGTGCTGGCCGCTGACCTCGAAGAGCACCGCCATGTAGATCGCCAGGACCAGGGCCGGCAGGCTGACCCCGGCCTCCTGGGCCCGGGTGCCGAGGGCGGTGGTGACCCCGGCCTCCAGCGCCCGCACCCGCAGGTGGAAGGGGCCGGCGGTCGGAGCCTGGGGCGGGGCACACCAGGGCAGGTTCAGGGGCGCCACGCCGTCCGGAAAGCGGGCGGCCCACCAGGCCCGATCGTCGGAGCCCGCCTGGTGAAGCGCCGCCGAGGCCTCCTCCGCGGTGGTCCGCGGGACAGCCGGGACCGGAGCGTCCGTGTGCAGGCCCTCGTGCAGGGCCAGCAGCTCCTCGAGGGCGTTCTTGAGGCTCCAGGCATCCACGGCGGCGTGGTGGGCGTTCAGGGCCAGCCGCTCGCCGTCGGTCACGACCCGCAGGACCGGGCCCTGCTCGGGCTCGAAGGGCACCTGATGCAGCGCCTCCAGGTCGACCCCCTCCACCACCTCCAGGCTCGGCGAGGGCCCCGGCACCTGGACCCAGCTCCCACCGGTCGGCTCGAAGCGCGTCGCCAGCACCGGGTGGCGCTCCACCAGCGCCGTCAGCGCCGGCTCCAGCAGCCGGACCTGCAGCCCCTCGACCCGACAGGCGAGCAGCACGTTGCCGGGCACCTCCGGGAAGAAGCGCGCCTGGACGAGGAAGGTCTGCTGGGCGGGCAGCAGCGGCACCGGCTCGGCCGAGACGGGCGCCGGCTCCCGGCGGGTCCCCGCGGCCAGGGCGTCGAGCAGGGAACCGAGGGTCGGGTGCTCGTAGAGCAGGGTCGTGGGCAGCTCACGGCCCACCAGCCCCTCCAGGTCCTCCACCAGGTCCACGGCCTGCATCGAGTCGATGCCCAGGGCCGGCACAGGGGTCTGGTCGGTGATCTCGGACGGGTCCAGCTCGGCGGCGTCGGCCAACAGCGCCCGCACCCGCTCGCGCAGCTCGCCGGAGACCGGGCTCGCCGCGGACGCCACCACCGGCCGATGCAGCACCACCACGTGGGGCTCCCGCGACGCCAGGGCCCGCTCCAGGGCGGCCCAGGCCCGGCGGGGCGCGATCGGGGTGAGCCCACGCTCCCGGAAGGCCTCACTGTGCTCCGCAGCCAGCCCGGCACCGGTGAAGGGCGGCCAGGCGATGCTCACCACGTGCCGCCCCGAAGCCTGCCGGGCCTGGTCGTCGAGCCAGGCATTGGCCTCGCTGTAGTCGGGCAGCGCGAGCCCGGGCAGCAGCGCGGCCACCGAAGAGAAGAGCACCGCGAAACCGGCTGGCAGCTCCCGGAGGTGGGTCCAGCCCGCTCGCTTGGCCGCCAGCGCGTCGGGCGTCGTGCCCCCCGCCAGGTGGAACCAACCATCGACCTCGCCGACGTCCTCGATCAGGGCCCGGCAGGCCTCGGCGCTGCGGAGGTCGACGGCGTGGTGGCGCGCCCGCCGGAGGCCACGACGCAAGACCGGGTCATCCCGCCGGGACACGAGCTCCAGCCGGGCTCGATGGCGCCGGTCCAGCCAGCGACAGAGGCTGCGCCCCAGGCCCCCGGTCGCTCCGGTGACGAGGTAGTGCCCGCCCTGCCGCAGCACGGGCTCGCCCGACGGGCAGGGCCGCCAGCTCCGCCCCCCCGCCGGGTCGGGACCGACCACGTGGACCCAGTCCGCCAGGTCCGGAGCAGGCTCCTCCCCGAGCCAGTGGCGCTGTCCCGCAGAGATCGTCACCGCCCGCGCCTCGGGCGCACCCGGAGGCCCACCCCGCACGATCGCGTGGGCATTGGTGCCGCCGAACCCGAAGCTGCTCACAGCGCCCACCTCGTCGGGACCCAGCTCACCGAGCAGCCGCAGCAGCCCCGCCGCCCCCGCCGCCCCGAGCAGGTGCCCGATGTGCCCCTTCACGGCCCCCCGCCGCGGTCCGTGGGGGTAGCAGCGGGCGAGCACCGAGGCCTCCACCGCATCGCCGACCCGGGTGCCGGTGCCGTGGGCCTCCACGAAGCCCACCGCGCTCGGGTCGACGCCCGCACGGGCCAGCGCCGCCCGGATCACAGCCTCCTGCCCCGCCGGGTTGGGCGCCATCACCCCCAGGCTGGCGCCGTCGTTGTTGATCGCGCTGCCGAGCAGCACGCCCAGGATCGGCGAGCCGTCGGCGAGGGCCTCCTGCAGGGGCCTCAGCAGCAGGACCGCGGCGCCCTCGCCGGGCACCATGCCGTCCGCCTCGGGCTCGAAGGGCCGGCAGCGTCCGCTGGGTGACAGGGCGCCCGCGACCTCGAAGAGCCGGTGGCCCGTGTCGCTCAGGTTCAGGTTCACCCCAGCCACCAGGGCCGCCCGGCACTCCCCGGCCCGCAGGCTCTGGGCAGCGAGGTGGACGGCGACCAGCGAAGCCGAGCAGGCCGTGTCGACCGTCAGCGCGGGCCCCCGCAGGTCCAGGTGGTGGCTCACCCGGGCGGCCAGCATGTTGAGCAGGTTGCCGGCCATGGTGCCGGGAGGAAGCTCCTCGTCCAGGTGGTCGAGCACCGTCTCCAGGTAGGCCTGCTGGCCGGCGCCCACGAACACCCCGACCGGGCCCGGGCCCGCTCCGCCGGCCCGCTCCAGGGCCTCGGCGGCCAGGGTCAGGACCAGGCGCTGCTGCGGATCCATGGCGGCGGCCTCCGCCGGGGCGATGCCGAAGCCCTCGGCGTCGAAGTGGTCCACCCGATCCAGGAAGCCGCCGACCCCGACGCCGGGCCAGCGGGCGGGTGCGGGCCCGATGTGGACCTCGCCGGCCCGGACCGAGCGCCAGAACGCCTCCGGGCTGTCGGCCCCCGGGAGGCGACAGGCCGCCGCGGTGATCGCCAGCTCGGTGACCGCGGGCAGAGATGGCACCGCCCGGCGGGTCGGCGAAGTGCGCTCCAGCAGCCGCGCCATGCGGCGCACGGTGTCGCCTTCGAGCAGCACCCGGTGATCCGGCAGCACGCCGAGCCGCTCCTCCAGGCGACCCAGCAGCTCGATGGCCTGGATCGAGCCGCCGCCCAGGGAGCGGAAGTCCTCGTCGCAGTCCTCGGAGCCGAGCACGCAACCCAGGACCTCCTCCCAGAGCCCCTTGACCGTCTCCAGGGTGTTGCCGACCGCGTCGTCGTAGGCGCCCGCCTCCAGGTCCTGCCGCACCCGGGCCCGGCGCTTCTTGCCGCTGGTGGTCCGGGGGATCCGTTCCACGGGGAACACTTCGCTGGGGGCCACCCCGACCTGGCCCGTCACCGCCCGCCGCACCCCGCCCAGCACCTCGTGGGCCGCCGCACCGGCGGCGACCCGCACCCCGAGGGCCAGGCCCTCGCTGGCTCCCCGGCCATCGGCCACCGCGACCGCCCCCCCGGGGTGCACGCCAGCCACGGCCTCGACCACCGCCTCCACGTCGTGAGCGTGCAGGTTGCGGCCGTTCACGCAGACCACCTCCTTGCGACGGCCCGTGAGCACCACCTCGCCGTCCACCAGGGTGCCCAGGTCGCCGGTGCGCACCCAGTCGCCATCGAACAGCGCCGCCGTCGCCTCCGGATCGCCGAGGTAGCCGGCCGCGACGTTGGGCCCTCGGACCTGGAGGTCGCCGACCCCGTCCACCGGGTCGACCACCCGCACCTCGACCCCGTCGAAGGGGCGGCCGCAGTGGATGCGCTCCCGGCCGCCGAGCACCGTCGACCGCAGCCCCCCGGTGTGCGGGCTGCTCACGCCGACGGTCGCCTCCGCGAGGCCGTACATCGGGTAGTGCACGTCGAGCCCGACGCCGACCTGCTCGGAGAAGCGCCGGCAGAGGGCCGGCGGGATCGGCTCGGCGCCCTGCACCAGGAGCTTCAGACCGGACCAGTCCAGGCCACCGTCTCCCTGGAGCCGGTCCAGCAGCCGCACCAGGGCGAAGGGCGTGGTCGTGAGCACCGTCGTGCCCCGGGCCAGCGCCTCGCGGACCCAGCCCACCGGGTCTCGGATCGCCGCCACCGGCGACTGCCGCACCTGGGTCATCTCCAGGGCCAGGGGCACCAGGTGGCAGCCGATCAGCCCCATGTCGTGGAACCAGGGCATCCAGGTGTGCACGATGTCGTCGCGGGTGACCGGCAGGCGCGCGGCGACCTGGCGCACGTTGGCCAGCAGGTTGGCGTGGCTGAGCACCACCCCTCTCGGGGAGCGGGTGCTGCCGGAGGAGAACTGGATCAGGGCCGGCGCATCGGTCTCGACGGGCTCCGCCAGCGGCTCGGCCTCGGTCCACCCGGTCGGGTCGAGGCCCGGTCCGTCCGGGTCGGTGACCACCGCGCCCCCCAGGCTCTCCAGGATCTTCCAGACCCGGCCGAGCTCCTCGGGGCTGGCGTCGCGAGGACCGGCGAGGGGCACCGGGGTGGCGCCGGCCCACACCACGCCCCAGTACGCCGACAGGAAGGTCGCGGGGCTCGACACCAGCAGCGCCACGGGCTCGCCGGGCCGGACGCCGGCCACCAGGGCCCCGGACGCGCTGCGCCGGGCCGCGTCCAGCAGCTCGGTGAAGGTCCAGCGGCGCTCGTCCTGGCAGATGACCTCGTGGTCCGGGGCGGGCCCCCCCCCCCCCCCCCCCCCCCCGGGGCCCCCCCACCGCCCCCCCCCCCCCCCC
>CAZCVP010000307.1:0-912 GCA_964501915.1 uncultured Enterobacterales bacterium | reverse complement strand
GGCGGCGCGGGGCGGCGGCCAGCCGGTGGGTGACGGTCCAGCGGCGCGGGTCCTGGCTGATGCCCTCGTGGGCCGGCGCGGCCTCGGCCGCGCGCAGCAGGAGCTCGGGCAGCCTCATCGCCACCCCGTCTCGCACCACTCCGCCGTCGTCGCGTCCCAGTCGAGGATGCCGTCCAGGATCAGGTCCTGCATGACGTCGTCGTCGGTGTCGACGAAGCCGGCCTCCATGTGGCGCCACAGGGCCTCGGCGTGCACCACCGTGCCGGCCACCGGCGCGTAGAAGAGCTCGATCCGGTAGTCCTGGTCGAAGACGTCCTCGTCGTTGTCGAAGGTGGCGGGCTCGGTCAGCACGCCCCAGCTCAGCACGAAGTCCCCGCGCTCCACGTCCACCCCGACGCGCCGTGCGCCGCCGGCCAGGTCCGCCGTGTAGTCGGAACCCAGGGGGATGCTCACGGCGTAGGTGACCTCCCAGGCGATGGTCGCCAGCTCCCCGTCCAGCCAGGCGTCCACGTCGTCGAGGTGGCGCCGCTCGTAGTCCTCGAAGGTGTCGTAGAAGTCGTCCTGGTCCGCGGTCACCAGCAGCTCGGCCGCCACGTCCAGCTCGCAGGCGAAGGGGTTCACGAGGGTCATGCCCACCGCCTCGGAGGGGTCGACCTCCCGGTCCAGGTCCGCCGTGGCGAGCTCCTCGTCGGTGAGCGCCTCCGTGCGACCGGTGAGCGGGGTCGCGAGGGTGGAGCCGCCGACCACCGCGTCCAGGTTCGCCACGGCCGTGGCGAGGTCCTCGTCGTCGCCCTCGAGGCGCTCGGCCCACAGGTAGTGGAGGAGACCTTCCAGGTCCTCGGGCACGGGCTCGCCGGGCGAGGTGCAGGCCACGGCGAGGAGCAGCGGGGCGATCGACACCGCGCATCCTAG
>CAZCVP010000306.1:0-6429 GCA_964501915.1 uncultured Enterobacterales bacterium | reverse complement strand
AACACGCCGTACCAGGTGTCGATCTCGGTGGCCTTGCTGTTGGTGCAGATCCAGTCGTCCTGCTCCACGGTGTCGCCCCACTCCGCCCCGGCGCCGAGGAGGGGGACAGTGGTCTCACCTTCGATGTCGCCGAGCACCCACGAGCTGAGGGTCAGGCCGCCTGCGACGTCCCACTGGAGGTGGCCGACCTCCTCGGCGTCGCCCCAGCGCTCGCCGCGCCGCAGGGCCACCAGGCCCTCGCCCTGGTGATGTCCTCGCAGCAGCTCCTCGAAGACGAGCTCCGTGGTCAGCCCGTCGTCCCGCCAGGTCCAGGTCGCGTCCTCCGAGAGCCCGACGTAGTCATCGACCGGCACCGTCTCCCCGGTGACCGGCGGAGCCGGGGAGTCGTCGGTGCACGCCGACAGGACCCCTGCCGCAGCGAGCCCCAGCGCGAGCGCCCTCACTCCCGCCACCAGACCGCGAGGTGGTTGTCCTGGTCCTTGGACTGCCCGGGCAGCCAGAAGGCCGTGCTGCTGGGGTCCTCACCGGCTTCGGCCGCGGCCGGGTCGAAGGCGGCGACCCAGACATTGGGCATGTCGGTGAGCTTGCCGGGGTAGGGGCGACGGGAGCTGAAGGCCAGCCACATCACGTCGTCGTCGGACAGGGGCGCCCAGCGGGGGTAGCTGTTCTGGAGGTCCGGGCCGGAATTGGCCCGCTCCAGCAGGCGCATCCGGCTCCCGTCACGGGCCACGATCATCAGCTCGGCGTCCTCGTCCCCCCTGCTGTCCCCGGTCGAGCGGTTGAAGGCGATCCACTCTCCGTCGGGGGAGTACACCGGGTAGTAGTAGGAGTAGGTCGGACTGGCGGGCACGATGACCGTCGCCTCCCCCAGCTCCCCCTCGTTCCAGGCGAGCTCGACGATCTCACCGCCGCCAAAGGCCATGGAGTTGTTGAACCAGTCCGTGGCTCGCACCGCCGCCAGGCCCTTGCCGTCGGGGGCGAACGCGGGGTGGCTGTAGGGCCCGCCGACGTCGTGGATCTCGTGCAGCTTGCCGGAGCGAAGCTGCCAGACCTTGAGCTCACCGAGGCTGCAGCCGACGATCCACTCGCCGTCCGGCGAGATGTCCTTGAAGGTCAGGGTGTCGGGCTGGGTCTCCGTGCTGTAGACGACCTGGGGCTCCTCCACGTCCGCGACGTCGACCACCGTGAACACGCCGTCGATGCCGTCGTGGGTGACGACCATGGTCTCGGAGGCACCGTTGAAGACGTGGCAGCCCACGCAGGGGGCGTCGGACGAGCCGGAGCCATCGTCCGGAGGCCAGTAGCGCTCTCCAGTGGTCGAGCCGAACCGGATGCGCTCGATCGCGCCGACGTTCGTGGCCCAGAGGAAGACGGACCCCTTGGCGTCCAGGCGGTTGACGTAGACCGTGATCGCGGGCCCGAACACGACGTCGGTCAGGGTCTCGCCGTCCCAGATCCCGGCCTCCAGGCTCACGGTCACCGCTCCACCCCGGTTGGTGGCCGACACCGTCTCCAGCAGCGCTGAGCTGGAGGTCCACTGGTGGCCCTCGACGTAGATCGAGATGTCGGTGATCTCCGTCTGCATGCGCAGTCGGGAGACGTGGCCCTCCCCCGGGGAGTCCCAGTCGAACAACAGGCCCTCGAGGTTGCGGGGGACCCGGACCTGGTCGGGTGGATAGGACAGCACGAGGGAGGGGTCCTCGACCGGTTCGGCGTCGGCGAAGGCGTCGACCAGAGCCTCCTCCAGGTCGTCCACCAGCACGTCGTCACGGTACTCGACCGCGACCTCGGAGGTGCTCTCCAGGCCCAGGTAGCTGGCGATGACCTGGGTGACGCCGCCGTTGGTGTCGACCGCCGTGAAGCGACCCTCGTCGTCGATGGAGCCGGCGGAGAGGTTGGTGCTGTCCCAGGAGACGAGGTCGAGGGGGATGTTCGCGCCCGTCACGTCGACCGCGTAGGCCCGGAACCGGGCGCTGCCGGGTTCGCCCTCCCGGGTGGCCAGGGTGGCGCTCTCCGGCACGACCCGCAGCCCCGTGATGTCGGACCTGGACAGTCCATCCGGGCTGCCGGAGCAAGCCAGGAGGAGGACGAAGGGGGTCATCGCGGCAACGTATCACGAGCCTGTGGGGGCGAACTCTCCCCGTGGCGGCCGCGAAGGAAGTAGTCTGGGCCGATGACTCTCGCCCTGCTGGTCCTGAGCTCGTCCGGCTGCGTGGACTACGGTGTCTCGCGGAAGAGCCACTCCGACGCCTTCGCCCAGGCCGAGCGCCCCAACGGCGTCGACATCCTCTGGCTGCAGGACGACTCCGGCTCGATGGACGAGGAGCGGGACCTCCTGGCCGCAGACGCCCACGTCCTGATCAACTTCATCTTCCTGGGCTCGGTGGACTTCCGGCTGGGGGTGGCGTCCACCGACATGGACGTGGACACCGCCGGCACCCTGACCGGCCCGGCGATCGATCCCTACAGCGACGAGCCCCTGGAGACCTTCCTGGACCAGGTGGACTTCGATCTCCCCGGCAGCATCGACGAGCGAGGCCTGGAGGCGGCGATCGCCGCCGCGGACCCGCTGGGGGTCAACGAGGACTTCGGACGGGCCACCGCCGACCTCGAGGTGGTCGCCTTCTCCGACGAGGACGATCACAGCGAGCTGGACGTGAGCCAGGTCCTGGAGGCCCTCCAGGAGGACCGGCCGGGGGTCCGGGTCGGCGTGTCGGCGATCGTCGGCGATCCCCCCGAGGGCTGCGTCTCGCCCTACGCGGCGGCGGATCCCGGGCTGCGGTACATCGAGGCGGCCGAGAGCACCGAGGGCATGCGGGAGTCGATCTGCAGCCCCGACTACGACGGCGTGCTCCAGCGCATCGCCCTGAACGCCCTGGGTCTGACCACCCACTTCGCCCTCACCGCGGTGCCCGATCTCTCGACCCTCGCGGTCTACGTGGACGAGGTCCGGGTCCACGAGCGCAGGGAGGACGGCTGGCACTACGACGTGGGCGAGAACAGCATCGTCTTCGACGGGCTGGCCATCCCGCCTCCCGGATCGGCGGTCTACGTCACCTACCTCGAGTGGTACGGCGTCCAGCAGGAGCAGGAGCCCGAGGACAGCGGCGACGCCGGCGACTCCGGGCTCTGAGCGCGGCGCTCCTCTACCAGCGGTCGCTCGGCTCCCCGAGCTCGACCAGGGTGTGGTCCGGCTCGGCCGTCCCGGTGCACAGGTCGTCGATCAGGGTGAAGAAGCCGCTGCCCTCCACGAGGGTGTGCTGGTAGAAGCGCACCTTGATCTCCTCGCCGAGCCACGGCGTGAGATCGAGGTACTGGCCGGCGAAGACCCCGGGCGTGCCCGGACCGGGCGCGAGCTCGGGCAGCTCTTCGATGCCCTCGCTGTCCTCCTGGAGCCCGGGCCGGTGGCTCCCGACCGGCGGCACCATCGCCGAGGCGAGCACGGTGCTCTCCAGGGTGAGCACGTCCACGGCGAAGACCAGCCCGCGCTCGTCGACCTCGGAGAGCTGCCACCAGGTCAGGTGAGGCTCCAGCACCGTGAGGTCCATGGTGGTGACGATGGCGATCGACGCCACCTCGCCCTCCTCCGACGACCGCATCAAGAGCGCCCTGTCGCCCCGGAACTCGATGCCCTCCTCGCCGTTCAGGGCCGAGAAGTCCTCGCCTTCGGCGACATTGGTCAGGATCGCGCCGTCCCAGAGCACGGCCTTGTCCCCGACATAGCCGATGTCCACGAGCAGCCCGCTCTCGAAGTCCGAGCACTGCTCGCCCCCGGGGGGATCGGTGTCGGTCTCGCCGGTCTCGCCGGTCTCGCGGGACTCGCCGGTCTCGCCGGTCTCCCCGGTCTCCCCGGTCTCGGCCGCCGAGTCCCCGGTGTCCACGACCCCCGTGTCGACCTCGACCACCCCCGTGTCCGTCAGGTCGATGACGCCACCGTCGCAGGCGGCCAGCGACAGGCCCCACAGGGCGACGAAGCGGCGGCGACCGGGCACGCATCCTCCGGGGCTCGCCCGGGTCAGTCTACCTCTACGCCGGGGCAGGTGTAGCGTAGCGTCGAGGCCCCTGCCCCGGACCCGCGATGTCGAGCCCATCGGAGCGCCGCGCGATCGCCGCCTGCGTCGGGCTCGGGGTCCTGCACCTGGTGCGCTTCGCCAACCCGGTCCACACCGTCGACGACGCGTACATCAGCTTCCGCTACGCGCGCAACCTCGTCGAGCACGGTGAGCTCTCCTTCAACCTGGGGGAGTCCGTCGAGGGCTTCACCAACCTGAGCTGGACCCTGCTCTCGGCGCTGTTCGTGGGCTCCGGCGACCCCATCGCCCCGATGCGCCTGATCGGCTGGGCGCTGTTCGTGGCCACCATCGCCCTGGTGGCCTGGCTCGGTGTGCGCCTGTGCGGGCACTGGCGAGGGGCGATGGCGGGGCTGCTGGTCGCGGGCTCCGGCTCGATGGCGTTCTGGGCCGGTGCCGGCCTGGAGACACCGCTGGTGGGCTTCCTCTTCGTCGCTGGCCTCGCCGCCCTCGAGGTCCGGCGCCCCTGGCTCGCGGGCGCCGCCCTGGGGCTGCTGGTGCTCAGCCGCCCCGAAGGCCTGCTGGCCGCGGCGCTCCTGGTCGTGCTCTGGCGCTCCTGGCGCGCCGGCCTGCTGGTCGTCGCCTGCGCGATCGGCCTGGAGGTCTTCCGCCTGTCCGTCTACGGCGAGTGGCTCCCCAACACCTTCTATGCCAAGCCTCCCAGCAGCTCCGGCCTGGTCTACGGCGCCTGGTGGCTGGTGGCGATCGGCGGCCCGGTCGCGCTGTTCACGCGGCGGTGGCGCCTGCTGGCGGTCGCCGGTGTGCTGGGCCTGGGCGCCGTGGCGACGGGCGGCGACTGGATGCCCGGGCTCCGCCGGCTCACGATGGCGTCGCTGGCCGTGTTCCTGGCCGTCGGCAGCGACCGTCGCACCGCGCTGGCGGCGCCGGTGCTCGCCGGCAGCCTGCTGATGGCGGGCCTGGGCCTCGACAAGGGCGCGTGGTTCCACGAGAAGTGGGCCATGCTCGGAGCCCTGGCGCAGGACTCCGCCGAGGTCGACACGATCTGCACCTATGACATCGGCCGGGTCGGGTGGACCTTCCGCGGCCGGGTCATGGACCTCGGGGGGCTGACCGACGCCCACGTCGCCCGACTCCCGGGCACCCACGGCGAGAAGGCCTGGGACGAGGCGTGGTTCCGTGCCGGCGATCCCGACCTGGTCTTCGTGAGCCTCGGCGAGGGCGAGCTTCGTCGGGTCGACCAGCAGGTCGTCGGCTCGATGCAGCGCGGGGGGTTCGTGCTGCACCACACCGTGGCCATGGCCGGGTCCTCCGAGGTCCAGGTCTGGCGGCGGGAGGACCTGGTGCTCGACGGGCGCTGGGGGCGGTGAGGGTCCCGCTCAATCGGGCCAGCAGGACGTGTCGATCGAGGTCGGGTCCTCGTCCCAGGGAATGGCCGTGCCGCAGGCGTGGGCCGTGCCGAGCTGCCCCGTCTCGTCGGTGACGGTCACGTCCAGGCAGACCTCCCGATAGGCGAGCAGCTCCGGCGGGCTGTCGCAGCGCCCCATCACGAGCGCCGTGACGTCGAGGTAGCCGATCATGCCGGGAAAGCTCTTGCGGCAGCCCAGGTCCGGATCGGCGACCAGGCCGACGCGGTACTCGGTCTCGGACACCACGGCACCGGTCTCGGCGAGGGTGATGGTCCAGACCATGTCCCCGACGATGCCCCAGTTGTAGGCCTCGATCGACTGCCAGAGGTGCCAGCCCCCCTGGGGGCCGTAGATGATCTCCAGGCCCTCGACCTCGTCGAAGGCCTCGTAGGTGTGCTCGCCCGTGCCGATGTAGACCGCCGGCCCCTGCTCGCAGGGGTCGGGCGGGGTGGTGTCCTCGGTGTCCTCGGTGTCCTCGGTGTCCTCGGTGTCGCCGGTCTCGGCGGTCGGGTCCGCCGAGTCCAGAGTGTCGATGGAGATCGCGCCGGAACAGCCGGCCGCGACCGCCCAGAGGCCCACCAGGCCCGGGCTCACCGGGTGAAGAGCCAGGACCCGGCCTCCAGGTCGGCCGGATCGATGAGGATGTCGGTCTCGGTCAGGCTGAGGGCGAGGTAGTCGGGCCAGCAGCCACCGGCCTTGTTGGCGGTGCCGAGGCCGACGATCTTGAAGCGCTGGCCGCAGCTATTGCAGACCATCTCGTCGCCGTCCTGCTCGTATCCGAGCTCACCGCTGGCGTCGCAGTTCTCGCAGGCGTCGAAGGCCAGGTGGGGTCCACCGTCCGTCCCGATCATGCCGAAGTACTTCACCGTCGCGTCGGAGGCGGTGTAGGTGAAGGAGGTCTTGTCGGCGTTCAGGGCGACGATCGGGATGACGATCATGTCGGCGTCGGCGTCGGCGTCGGCGTCGGCGTCGGCGTCGGCGTCGGCGTCGGT
>CAZCVP010000305.1:0-6494 GCA_964501915.1 uncultured Enterobacterales bacterium | reverse complement strand
ACGCCTATTTCAACCTGCATAATCGCGATGGTGGCCGAAACGATGATCATGCCCCTCAATCGTCTCCTCGAGCAGCTCCCACGCAGCGTCGGCCGGCTCGACGTAGCCGTGGGCGTGGCGGCCGGAGCGGGACCAGAACTCCTCGACGGTCAGCGCGTCGAAGGCCTCGACCACTCTTGCGGCGACCTCACGGCGGTCCACGGCCTGGTGGCCTCTTCTCGCCAAGGATCGGGCCTCCTCGGTCAGCTCCGGGTGGGCCTGGAGGAGCGCGTGAAGCAGGTCGCGTCCCTCGCTGGCCGAGAGCGCACTCAGCACGTCGATGCTGCGCTTGCTTCGTGGCGCCATCGCTCCTTCCGGTAGGGGTGTGCCGTAGCCGGTCTTCGCGATCGGCGGAGTTCATGGGTGCGACGATTGGGCTCGACGACCGCGGGTGGCCGACCTGGCCGAGATAGGCGGCCCGCATGCCCTACCAGATGCCCCTCTATCGCCCGCCGTCGGAGGCTCGGAGCTTCATCCTCCAGGCGACGCTGGGGTGTAGCTGGAACAACTGCACCTTGTTTGGGTAGTTAGGTAGATCGGTGGGTTTGGGCGACTTGTACACGGATTTCAGAACTGTACACAGCCTCGTCGGGTTGTGAGCGAGTCCTGGGGCGTCACTCCTCCCGCTTGGCGTCCACAGCGAGCGCCTCGACGAGGGCCAGGACACGGCGCTCCCGGGCGCCTTGATCACCGCCTCGGGGGAGGTGGCCCAGCAGGGCCTCACGCGCTGTCGCATCCAGCAGGACCGGGACGACCCTGTGGAGGGGCGCTAGCGAGGTGCCCGAGGCCATGCCTTGCTCGCGCTCAGCCCGCGAAGCCGCAGACACCCATCCTGGGGGAGTTCACGACGGGCAGCAAGGCCTCTTGATAGGCGCCATGGCAGCGCTCGCTACAGGCGTCCGCGCAGCCGCAGGTGAGCGTGAAGCACCACGGGCAGATCTCGGTCGCGGGGTCGCCGCAGTGGTCGCACGGCCACGCCACCTCGTCGTTCTCCGCGAGGAGGGTCAGGCCTGGACCCTCGCCGTGGAGGGTCCCCATGTTGCGGATCACGAGGTCTGTCGGGCTGCCGAAGTCATAGCGGTAGTGACTGGGGACCTTCGGGGGGATCACGTCGACGATCCGGGCGTCCATGGACTGGGGTGGCTCGCCCCACGGGGCGTCGAAGAGACGGGACTGGAATCGGAGCTCTCCAACCTCCAGAGCGCTGAGATGCCCGCAGCACTCCAGCCAGTGGTCCCGCAGCAGCCGATCGAGGTCACGGATCGACGACCCCGGGCCCGCCGCCAGGTAGAGCCACCAGGGCCCACCACCTCGGTTCTTGACCTGGAGCAACACGTGGTCCCCGGGTCCCCAACAGCTCCGGAGATGGCGTGACATGCCTCCCCCCGTCAGTGCGCGCCTGCAGCGCGTGCAGGTGCCCTTCGCAGCTCTGGCCATGAGAGCCTCCTCGCCATCGCCTATCCGATGCTCCGCGGCGGCGGGTCGATCACGGGCGTGGGTTAGCTCCGCTGTGGCGCGAATCAAGCGGCACTACAAGGCCTTCCGGGCATCCGTTGAGGGGAAGGACGCAGAGGCAGCGGCTCGGCGTCGTGCCCAGCTCGCCAAGAGGCGACGACAGCGGCGCCGACGTCGCCAAGGTCCGGGGACAGCTCGTGGGCTCGGGGTGTTCTGTCCGTCACTCTCGGACGTGGCCGTCGACGTGAGCGTGGTCAGGGCTCGGCGAGGGCTGGACGGTCGGCTCGCTGGGCTTCCCACTCCGAGAGTCGCGCCTGGATGGCCAGGGCGACGTCCTGGAACTCGGCCCGACACCGGGCGACGGCGTTGGAGTGTGCGCCGATCGCGCCGTCCGCGGGCTTGAGCGTAAACATCGGCTTCTGGGCGTCCTGGGCCAGCGGCATGAGGCTCTGGTAGTGCCGCATCACGCCGAGGCAGAACGGGTCCCGCTCGGTCGAGGGCGGGATCTGGCCCTCTCGGACGAGCTGCTCGTGGTAGACGCCCGGCATGCGGCGGACCCATCGGTCGTAGGCCTTGACCGGACGGCTCAGGCGCATGCCGGCCTGCATGACCAGATACCCCAGGGCGTTCATCGTCCCCCGAGGGAGCTCGAGCTCGGGCGCGGGATTGCGCGTCAGCCGATCCGTCCAGCTCTCGCGCCACTCGATGAGCGTGGGGCCGAGGTTGCGGAGCCCCTGCATGCTGAACAGGTCCGGGGCGAGCGGCGTGATGACGTGGTCCGCCGCCAGGAGCGCCGCGCGGTTGATCGCTCCCAGGTTGGGGCCGACGTCCAGCAGGATGAGCTCCGCCTCGCAGCGGTCGGCGGCCTGCAGGGCCAGGCGGTGGAAGGAGGAGAGCGTGCGGAAGGAAGCCTCGTCGCGGTCCAGCGCCCGCGGCCACGCATCGGACAGGCGGTCCTCGAAGCGCGAGAGGCCGAGGTCACCTGCCACCAGGTGGAGCCCTGCGCTGAGATCCTCCAGGTGTGGCTCGCGGATGTCGCCGACACCCCTCAGGATCGGGCGCACGCAGCCGAGGACCGTCTGGCGAGCCGCGTCGTCGCCCGACCACAACGCCTCGAGGCGCTCCTCGGGCAAGCACATGGCGGTCAGGTTCGACTGGGGGTCCAGGTCGACCATCAGGATGCGCTGTCCGAGCTCCACCAGCATGTGGGCGAGGTGGTAGACGAGGGTGGTCTTGCCGACGCCGCCCTTGTTGTTGAAGAACGCGATGGTCGTCATGCGGGCCTCAACGTCACGGCGAAGCTGGCGCTGTCGAGGGTGAACTCGGGCGGCGGGTTGCCGTTGTCGGCGCAGGCCTTTCGAGCCAACGGCACGCCGAGCCCGAACTTCTGGACGAAGCCCAGCGCTGCCAGCGCACTCGCGATGGTGGGGTTGCGGTAGTCATTGCCGCCCGGCTTCCCGAAGGTCTCGGGGGTGGCCCGGCCGAAGAGTCCGCCGGGGTTGTGGATCTCGATGCGGTCTCGGAACCAGTACCACTGGACGGGCGCGTGGCTGGTCTCGTAGTTGCGGTGCATGACCGCGTTTCGCAGGAGCTGCTGGAGCGCGTCCATCGGGTAGTCGGGGTGGCTCTGATCCCGGCTCGTCCCAGCGACCACTGCGGCCACGCGGATGTGCGCGCGAGCGAGGTCGTCGGCCTGGGCGAGCACGCGCGACAGGGGCCCGACGAGCTCGCGCCGGTCCACCAGCGGATCGGTCAGCTCGCTCCCGTCGATGCGCAGGAACTGGATGTAGGCGCCCTTGACCCAGGTTGTCGGATCAACTCCGAGCATCACCACACCGGCCACGTTCGGGACTGCGTCCGGGCTGGCGAGGTGGAGAGAGGCGAGCTGCTCCGGGACCGACCTCTCGTTCTGGGCCAGGGTCACGGCGTCGATGGCCGCCGGGAGGAACTCGTTGCGGAACAGCGCGAGATCCATGTCGTCCAGCCGAGCACCGTGCACGGGCGACTGGTCATAGGGTCCGTCGAAGGCCCTGCGCCGCTCGGTCAGGATGCGCTCCTCGTCGCGGGTGGCCGTGTCTCGGCGGGGACCGACCCGGACGCGGACACGGCCGCGCAGCCTCAGGGGCGTGTTCTGCGAGGGCGAGACCTCGACGACGGCGATGTCGGTGCCGTCGAGCTGAGCCTTGTAGACCGTCAGCTGGGGAAAGGGGAGGATGTTCCCGTCCGAGCGGATGGAGGCCAGGTTCTGCAGGAGCTGGTCGGTGATCCCGAGTCCGGCAGGAGCGCCGTCGTCCTCCACACCCACTATCAGCACTCCGGTGCGCCCACTCCCCGGCAGGTCGTTGGCGAAGGCGCAGACGGCCTCCTCGATCTTCGACTTGTCTGACATCGAGCGCTTTCGCTCGACGTGGTAGTTCTCCAGATCGAGGGCGAGCGCAGCGAGATCGTCGGGGGTCAGCAAGGGGGGGCCTGTCGGATCGGAGGTGGCACCGCCAGAGTATCGCCTGGGCGCCGCAAGGGAGCGGGCCTGGGTGGCGTCTCGCCCGCTTCACCGTCTCCTCCGCGTCGCCTTCGTCGCGGTGTGCTCCTCGATCCGGCGGACCAGGTCCACCCACTCGCAGAGCTCTTCGACGAGGACCTCCTCGTCGCGCTGCCGCGGCCCGCCGAGGGCACCCATCCACGCGGCGGCGGCAGCGCCAGCGGCCTCGCCGAGGAAGTCGAGTGCGTGCTGCAGATGGTGTCTGAGGAGCAGGTCAGCGATAGGACCTCATGATGCACCCCGAGACCCTCTTCGCCGAGCTCGACGAGGTGACCCGTTCCCCCGCCCGTGCCAGGACGGCCAGCTGATGGCGCGTGGAGACGCGCAGCGCGTCTGGTTTCCCGAGATGATCGAGGAGCTGGGGCGGACCTGGTCGGCGGAGATGACCTGGGATGAGCTCGCCCTGTTCTGCGGTCGGATCACCGAGGTCCGACAGGAGCTGCGTCGTGCGAGGGGGATCCGGCCTCCGCTGACCCGCTGTCCACGGTGTGGCACACGGTCGCGCTCGGAGCTCCCAGGCGTGTCGATTCGCTCTGCGCTCTTCGCGTTGAGGAACGGCGACTTCATCACCGAGGAAGACTTCAAGGACCTCGACAAGAGCTGGAGGAAGCACCGCGCCGCGCGGGCGCTCGATGCCTGTGGGCGGCCGAAGAAGGACCTGACCCCGGCAGCGAGTCATGAGGGGTGCTGCGGCTCCGCGCAGCTCGACCTCTCGCTCCAGGTGCCGGACCCTCTCCCGGAGCGCCCGGCAGAGCCTCCGGCAGCGCCCGCTGTCCGAGCCCCGAGGAAGACGGGGCCGATCCAGGCGAGGGGTCCGGTCGGTCGGAAGCTCATTCGGCGTCTGCGCCGAGAGCGCGGGAAGACGGTGGTGGACCTCTCAGCCATCGCCGAGGGAGCCCGCGTCGCCCGAGAGCTCCACGAAGGGCGTGTCTCTGCCAAGGATCTTGGTGAGTACCACCCTTCCCACGGCTGGTTTGTCCTGGCGCAGCAGCAGCTCTCGATCTTCGTCGAGCAGACCGGTGCCATGCGCGAGACCCTCTGCTTCATCGACCCGATCACCGACGCCGAAGACACCTACGTGCCGGTCGGCCCGCCGATGAGCCCGCTCACTAGGAGCTACTTCTTCTACTGGTCGGTCTGTGACCTGTCCCCCAGAGGTGACGGCGAGACGCTGGCGAGCGCCACCCTCGACCTGGTGCGGGAGATCGGAACCGAGCCCACGCTGCTCGAAGGCATGGAGACGCTCGCGTCGTCCCGCATGGGCCTGTGGGAACACCGCGGGCTCGACGGCGACCGGGTCATCTTGCGAGAGCTGGTCACGGAGATCGAGCACCCATGCCACGTGGCCTCGGGCTACCGCGGGAAGCGGGGAGAGACCTGGTTCGCGCGGGTGCTGCCGCCCCCGCCCTTCCACGGCCTCGATGCGGTGGTGATCACGACTCCCTATCTGCTGATTCGGAGCTCGCGAGTCGACTGGCTCGCCTACCTGGAGCGGGCGTTGGCGCCCTACTCAGAGGACCAGCGGGAGCAGGTGTACCCCCTGTTGATGAAGTATGGCGAGAGCCCGCGCTACTGGTCCGAGTTCGTCTTCGAGGGCTACGCGAACCATGAGAATGGTGTGGTGTTCCTGGCTGGCTTCCCGGACATCGAGGCCAGCCGGCCACACTCGCGGGCGAATTCGTGAAGGCCTTCCAGCCACCGGCAGTCGCCTCGGCTGAGCCCGATCCTCGTGGCATCAACCCCTGCCCAGGCTGATCCCATGCCTCGCTACTACGAGTTCGAAGTCGCTCTGCAGGAGCTCCAGCCCCGCATCTGGCGCCGCTTCCTGCTCCGCACCACGTCGACCTTCGCCCACCTCCACAGGGCAATCCAGGATGGCTTCGGCTGGGAGGACTACCACCTGTGGGAGTTCAGGTTGGCGGGCTGGCAGGGCAGACCCATCGCGGGGCTGCCCGGTGGCGAGGAGTACGGGCGCTCGACCCCCGACGCCCGCAGCGTCAAGCTCAACAGCTACTTCACGGGCCGGGTGAAGTTGGAGTGGTGTGAGTACCTCTACGACTTCGGGGACCGCTGGGTCCACGAGGTGAAGCTGGTGGACGTGCACTCGGAAAAGGGGAGCTTCAAGCGACGGCTGCTGGCCGGTGAGCGCTCGGGGCCGCGCGAAGACTGCGGTGGGCCCCCTGGGTATGAGCGCACGGTGCACTACCGGCAGACGGGCGAGGACCTGTTCGAGGATGAGGGGGTCGATCTGGGTGAGTGGCTGGGTGAGTGGCAGCCCGAGATGGATCTGTCCTCGGTGAAGGCAGAGTTTGATCGTTGAGGCCTCCGGGGACGGTGACCGACCTTGCTGCGATAGACGGCCGTATGCCCTACCAGATGCCCCTCTATCGACCGCCCTCCGAGGCTCGGAGCTTCATCCTCCAAGCCACGCTTGGCTGTTCGTGGGGGAACTGCACCTTGT
>CAZCVP010000304.1:5268-6575 GCA_964501915.1 uncultured Enterobacterales bacterium | reverse complement strand
CCACGTGCCGCGGACCCTTCGCGAGGGGGTGACGGGCGCTCCGGGCGGGTCGACTGGCCAGGCCGGGCGCCGCCCCTCCAGAGGCCGGACCTCCCACCCACCCCCGCTGACCGCTCCCCGCTGCCCGCTGCCCGCTGCCGCTCCCGATTCCCGCATCGGGACCCGCTCCCGCTGCCGCTCCCCCCAACCTCAGCCCACCCCCACCCTCACAGCCAGCACCACCAACACCGCCCCCACCGCGATCCACGCCGACCGCTCCCCGTGCAGCACCTCGTCACGACTCCAGCCCCCTCCCTCCGCGGGCGACCCCAACGGCAGCCAGCGGGGAACCTCCGCCAGGTAGGCCTCGCAGGGCGCTCCCAGCGCCTGACGGAGGTGCTGCTCCTCCCACGCCACCACCAGGCTGTGGTGGACCACGAGCAGTCCCAGCCAGGCGATCACCCAAGGCCAGCCACAGACCACTCCCACCCCGACCCAGACCAGGCCGTTGGCCACCAAGAGCGGGTTGCGCAGCCGGGCGAAGGGCCCGTGGTGCTCGCATGCGGCGACCCGGCCAGCGGATTCGCCTGGCTCCAGTGTGAAGACTGCGACTGCCACCGACTCGTCCCCTTCTCCTGCAAGGGCAGGGGCTTCTGTCCGGCCTGCGGCGGCAGGAGAATGGCGGCATTCGCCGCAAGGAAGGTCGACCGGGTGCCTCCTGCCGTCTCCATTCGCCAGTGGGTGCTGACCGTTCCCTGGGAGGTGAGGCTGCTCCTCGCTCACCGTCACGACCTGGCAAGAGCGGTGCTCGCCACGAGCACGCCTTGGTGGAGCACGGGCTGGGGCTCGGAGGGGGGACGATCGCTGCGAGCATCTCCAGCCCTTCGTCTCGGGAGGCGGCGAGTAGTGCAGCTCCGAAGACGGGGCGGCTCAGAACAGCGCGGTCAGCGGCACAGCGGCCAGATCTTCGGCGAAGGGCACCACCTCCTCTCCTCCGTAGAGCACCACACCGCGCCGGAAGGCGGGACCGGTCAGCTCTCGCAGCCGCACCAGGCCGTTGAGGTCCCTCCGGGTGACCCGGTGGGTGCGCTTGATCTCCACGCCGACCACCCGGCCCAGCCGGTCCTCCATCACCACGTCCACCTCCAGGCCCGAGGCGGTCCGGAAGTGGCCCAGGCGAGGCCGTGTCTCGCTGTGGGGAGCCTGGCGGAGCAGCTCCTGGACGACCAGCCCCGCCACGCGGCTGCCCGCTCGCTCGGGGCTGGCCCGGAGGCGGGTCGTGGGGGGGGGGGGGGGGGGGGGGCGCGGGCCCCCCCCCCCCCCCCCCC
>CAZCVP010000304.1:0-5258 GCA_964501915.1 uncultured Enterobacterales bacterium | reverse complement strand
ACGACCAGCCCCTCCACGAGGCTGCCGGCGCGCTGGGGGCGGGCACGGAGGCGGGTCGTGTCGTCGCCTCGCTGGGGGGCCGCCAGCCCCGAGTCGACGACGTAGTGCTTCGGGGACCGCGTGAGGCGCTTCCCCAGGTTGGTGGACCAAGCGGGCAGCCGCCAGGTGAGGAAGGTCCCCTCCAGCACCGCGAGGTAGCGCTTCAGGGTGGTCTGGGCGATGCCGCTGGCCCGCGAGAGGTCGGCGACATTGAGCAGGGCGCCGTTCCGGGCGGCGACGAGGGACAAGAGGCGAGGCAGCGCGGCCAGGTCCTCGATGCGGTGGAGGCTGCGCACCTCCCGCTGGAGCAGCGTGGCGAGGTAGCTCTCGAACCAGCGGCCCCGGCTGCGGGACGAGGAGCGGGCGTGGGCCTCCGGGAAGCCACCCCGCACCAGGCGGTCCTCCAGCTCGGGACCGTCCTGGGGAAGCGGTGAGAAGCTGGTCCCGAAGGCGTCGTCGATGAAGGTGGGCGGTCGGCCGGACAGCTCCACCTGGGCGAGTGGCCACAGGGTCAGGACCTCCATGCGGCCCACCAGCGCGTCGGCGAGAGCGGGGAGCACCAGCAGACCGGCTGAGCCGGTCATCAGGAAGCGCCCGGGACGGCGATCCTCGTCGATGGCTCTCTTGATCGCCAGGGTCAGCGAAGGCACCCGCTGGACCTCGTCCAGCGTCGCCGTGCCCGCGAGCCCGGCGAGGAAGCCCTCCGGATCGGCTCCGCACGAGGCGAGGGTGGTGGCGTTGTCGAGGGTCAGGTAGCGCCGCTCGGGAAAGAGACGCGCCAGAGTGGACTTGCCGACCTGGCGAGCCCCCTGGAGGTAGACAGCGGGGGCGTCAGCCAGGGACTCCCGCACGAGGCGGGTGAGGAGGCGAGGGTACATGGCGGAATATTAGCCGATATGTGGATGATTTTCATCCGATCGCTTGGGCTCTTCCAGCTCCCGGCGACCCCGGGGCACCCTCCTCCCCGCCGCCCGTTCCGGCGCCGTGGCCTCCGGCGCGGCGACCCCGGTGGACCCGACGAAGACGATGTTGCCGACCCGGTCCATGAAGTCCAGCCGGGCCAGCTGCTCGATGGCAGCCCGCTGGACTCCCGGCTGGCGGGCCCAGGGGAAGGACTCCAGCGCCCAGTCCTCGGGCAGCTTCGCCCGCTTGATGCGGTAGCCCAGGAAGCGCATCTGCTGGGCCTGGAGCTCGGCCCTCAGCAGCCTGCGCAGGAAGTCGGCGTAGCTGGGCCCCTCCTGCTCGGCTCGCTCGAGGTGGTCGTCGAGGACCTCGCGGATCCTCCTCAGCTTCAGGCCGGCCAGCAGCTGGTCCAGGTCGTCATCCATGGTCGTCGTCCTCTGGGGTGGGGAGGCGGAAGAAGTCGCCAGCGACCTGGCGCAGGACCATGCGCTCGATGCGGTGGAGGTCCAGCAGCCCGAACTCCAGGGCTCGCCCGACGGCTACGACGACCACCTCGGTGGGGTAGTCCAGGTAGATGCGGTGGAGCCTGCGAACGGCCTCGGCGGCTCGGCCACCGTGCTTCTGGCGCAGCGCGTCGACCAGGACCCCCAGCTCCGGTGCCGCGGCCCGCAGGACGGCCTCCTGTGGCAGCGGCGGCGGTGGAGGGACCTTCCTCCGACCCCGGTGCTCCGGCAGCGTCGACCGACGGCCAGCCCCGAAGGGCAGCTTGTCGTGCTCCAGCACCAGCCGGTGACCGTCGAAGACACGCACACGACGACGGTGCTCGTGCACGGTCAACCGCCGGCCGATCAGCCGCTCCGGCATGGAGTAGCGGTTGGTGTGGAGGTTGCGTTGCCCTCGACGTCGACCCGCCTGTGGTGCAGGTCGTAGACCTCGGGGATGTGCAGGGGCAGCGGGTTCAGGGCGCGGACGAACCATCCGGATCGGAGCCGGGGAGGGCCTTCGGCGTCTCCCACACCACGGTCCGCCGCTACCTGGACCGATTCGAAGCGGCGCTGCTGGTCCGGGTCATGCAGCCCTGGCACGCCAACATCTCCAAGCGCCAGGTGAAGTCCCCCCGGATCTACGTCGCGGACAGTGGACTGCTGCACACGCTGTTGGGGCTCCACAACGAAGAGGGCCTCCTGTCCCACCCCCTGGTCGGGGCCTCCTGGGAGGGCTTTGCCTCCTGGCAGGTCCTCCAGCACCTGGGGGCTCGCCCGGAGGATGCCTTCTCCTGGCGCACCCACGCCGGCGCTGAGCTCGACCTGCTGGTCGTCCGGGGGAACCAGCGGCGTGGGTTCGAGTTCAAGCGCACCTCGGCACCGCGCACGACGAAGTCCATGCGGGCGGCGATGGACTCGCTCGGGCTGGAAGCGCTGGACGTGGTGGTGCCAGGGGGGAGGTGTGGCCGCTGGCGGCGGGAGTCCGGGCGGTGGGGATCGAGGCGCTGGAGGCGGTGGAGCGGCTGGGGTGAGGGGTCCGAGCGGAGCAGGGAGCCCCGGGTTCTACGCGACGTCGTAGGCATTCGACGAGGATGTCCACGGACCCGGGCCCACGGGCGCCATAGCGTCCGTGAGCTGGTCGGAGGTCTTCGCCCGGCCCCTTCCCGAGAGTGCGATGTCCACCTGTTCGGCCGTGGCTTCCACCCGTCTCACCTCCTCGGGCCTTCGTGTTCACTGGGCCGACCTGCTGGCGAGGACACGGACTGTCTGAAGACCTCTGTCGTCGACGCCCTCGCCTGTCCACACCGCTCCAACCGCATGATCTCGAGAGCCGTCATCACCCCCGGACCGGCAGCCTTCAAGGTCCTGCGGAGCCAGGGACGAACAGCCAGAGCTCCCCCATCCGTGGCCTGGACCGCGTCGTAGCCCCCCTGAGGGGGCCTACCCACCCTCTACCGCGCTGCCCGGCGCAGAAGTGCGCCTGCGCGTGAACGCCTCCCTGGAGGAGGAGGGGGCGGGACACCTGGACGGCCCAGGCGGCGGATCTGGCCGGGCGGTGCCTGCGTGGAGGCCGACGAGATCGGCCGCTGATTGGATGGTCATGCCACGGGGAGGGAGTTTGGAGTTCCGTTCAGGCTCGGATTGATGCCATCGATGATGATCTACGACAGCGGAGTCCGTTGGGTGACATTGAGAACGAGCTCAGGATTCGGCGTCTTGAGGCGCGAATTCGTATCCACCAAGGTCGTATTCGCTTTCTTGAGACGACCGGGAAGACATCGCCCTCTACTCGAATGGAGATCCTCGCCTGTAGTTGCGCGTGCTCCATAGGGCCTTGGTGCCCTCACGACCCCCCTCCCCGCCACTCCTCCTCCTCGGCACCCTGAAGGGTGAGGCACCTCCGCCTCTCCTGACCCGGCCTGCCCGGGAGGAGCACTCCTATGTCCCAGCCCCTCACCACCCGCATCCCCATCCGCGACCGCGACGGCCGCGTGGTGGACGAGAAGGAGGTCGCGACCTACGCCGGTCTCCTCGCCAAGGCCCACGAAGCGGGCTTGTCACTCGTCGAGACCGAGCTCGTGCAGGTCCCCTGCGACGAGAACTTCATGGTCGCCATCTGCCTAGCCCGTGTGGTCGTCGAGCACGGCACCTTCACCGGCATCGGCGATGCCAGTCCCGAGAGCGTCAACAGCCGCATCGTTCCCCACATCATCCGCATGGCCGAGACCCGGGCCAAGGCCCGTGCCCTCCGCGACGCGGTGAACATCGGCACCGTGGCCCTGGAGGAGCTCGGAGACCTCTCGGAGATCGATGTGGACCGCCACGACGGACCCCGTCCCGGCAAGGCCCCGGACAATGTCCGGTCCCTGCCGCCGCGCCGGGAGCGCCGTTCTCCGGTGTCCCCGCGTGGGGACACCCGCTCCAACGCGATGAGCCAGGCCCAGCGCCGCCTGCTGTTCCGGATCCTCGCGGAGCACGGCTACGAGGGCGACGAGGCCACCCAGGTCCTCTGCCACGCCGCTGAGGTCGAGAGCCTGGACGAGATCACCAAGCGCCAGGCCAGCAGCCTGATCGACGCCTGGAAGAACGACGAACCTGTGGGAGGCCACCGTGCCTCCTGAGGCGCTCCGGCGCGTGGAGGAGTCACCGGGCTTCCCGTCTTCAGCAGTCGTAGGAACACGAATCCGGCCATAATTGCGGAAGCACAGGTGCTATCGGCGGATCCGCCCACAGCGCCCGTGTGACTACGGTCGCGGTCTCCAGGGGGCGTGTGTGACTACCGCCCGATCTCGCCGAAAAGCGGCCTTTGAGCAGGCTCGACCACCTCGATCAATGGAGGCGGCTTCACCTCGCAGGCCCGGAACAATGCCCGCTGCTTCGCGTCCAGCTCCGTGCGCTGCACCACCTGGCCATCCTGGGTGGCGAAGACCCCGCGGTGGACCCGGTCCAGGCTCCGCCGAACGGTCGCCCAGGTCTCCGAGGTGCGGACCTCCACCACCCGCACCAGCAGCAGCGCCAGCCAGCACACCAGAACGTGGGCCCGGATCCGGTCGTCGAGGCGGTGGTACATGGGCCGCAGGTCCAGCTCGCTCTTCAGCGTCCTCCAGGCACGCTCCACCTCCAGCAGCTGCTTGTAGCCCCTGGCCACGTCCTCGGTGGACAGGCTGTCGTCGCTGGTCAGCAACAGGTACTTGCCGTCCAGGCGCTGCTCGGCTCGGGCCTTCGTCCGGTCGATCCTCAGCTTGCCACCCTTCGTCTTGCGCAGGTAGCGCCCAAGGGTGGGATGGACGACGAGCCGGCAGACGGCCTTGGTGTGCTCCTCGGCGTCCTCGGGCAACGATGCCAGCTCCTCCTCCAGGCGGGCGAGGGTGCGCTCCCGCTGGACACGGTCACGCTCGATCTGTCTCGGGTTCCGGACCAGCACGTACCTCTTGCGCCGCTCTCCCTCGCCGACGACCACCTCCTTGACCTCCAGGTTGTCGGCGACCTTCTTGAACCGGCCCGCTCGTGACAGCGCCACCTCGACGTCCTTCTTGCCCGCCCGCATCTTCTCGCCGGCGATGTAGTGGGCGCCGCCTCGTCGCAGCTCCACCAAGTTCTCCTCGCTGACCATGCCGCGGTCCACGGCCCACACCACGCGGTTGAGCCTCCAGCCGGCCAGGTCTCGCTTGACCTGGGACACCGTGCTCACGTCCGACATCTGGAGCGACCCTGACGCCAGGTACGGCTGGGACCCGCACCGCGATCGCTACTTCTTCGGCCACCACTTCTACGAGGTCTCCGTGAGCACCCAGGGCCACGACCTCCCCCTGGCGCTGAGGCTCGACCCCG
>CAZCVP010000303.1:0-6610 GCA_964501915.1 uncultured Enterobacterales bacterium | reverse complement strand
GCCAGCGGAGCTGACCCAGCAGGGTCACTCCCTCCGCTGGGCGACCGAGGCGAGGCTGCGGACCCGCAACAAGCTGGGGGAGCTCGCCCGGGCCCAGGTCTTCCAGGTGCCCTTCGTCTCGTCGCTGGCGGCAGACCGGGCCCGCTTCTACGAGGGGGCGGCTCGAGGGCGCTCCCGGGATGGGGCGAGCCGTGGCCTGGCCCGTAGCCTGGCCCTGCTCCACCGGGCCCAGGAGGCCATCCTGGACGGCAACCTGGCGGTGCTGGCCGGCCAGTGGAGGCGGGGCATGGAGTCCCTGCAGGTCGCCCGGAGCCGGGTGCACGACCTGGCTCGGGACCTCGGCGTCGATCCGAGTGTCGAGGACAGCTCGGGCCTGAACCTGGACGCGGTCATCGACACCACGAAGGCCCTGCTGGACGCCATGCCGGCCCAGGAGCCCCATCCCGAGGGGGCGCCGGAGACGCTCCTGAGGAGCGGTCGCAGAGAGGAGCGCTGGGGCCTTCGATCCTTCGTCTACGGGGAGCTGACGGCGACCCGGAAGACCGAGCTGGAGGGCTCGGATCTGGCCACGGTGCCCGTGCATGGCCTGCCCCGGGCCTTCCGCCAGGCCGCCGATCGAGCCGTCGCGTCGAAGACCCGGCAGCAGCTCGAGGCGGCGAGCCCGGCGCTGACCACCGGCTTGATGACCGGTCAGGACAGCGACCTGGCGGCCCACCTGGAGGGGAGGGATCGGGAGGTCCTCGCCCGCAACCTGATGTCCGCGCCGACCTCGGCCTTCTTCCAGGCCGCCAACGGCCTCGACGTGATGGGTGAGGCGGGCGCCGAGCTGTCCCTGGCCGAGGTCTCCACCCTGGTGGGGAGCCTGTGGGGCTCGGAGAGCGCGTCGGCCGTGCTCACCGCCGCGGCCCAGGCGACCTACCCGACAGCCTTCGTCACGGCGACCGAGACCACGCCGTTCGAGCGCTTCGTGCTGCTGCCGGGGCCGTCGGGGGCCACCGAGGACGTGGCGATCTCCCTGGCGTCGACCACCTTCCGGCAGGACTACCTCGACTTCGTGCTGCGGGACCGCCTGAAGTCCACCTCCGGGGAGGACCTGCGCTTCGACGAGGCCCTTTGGACCACCTCCTCCGGCTTCGCGCTGTTGCTGCCCTACCTCTACGCGGTGGTGATCCCCGCGGGCCTGGGAAGGGCCTACCGGGGGCTGGGCCGCTCCGAGCTCGCGAACCGCTACGGGGCGAGCCGCTGCAACCTGTGGGACACCAACGGGGACCCGGTGGTCGACGTCTCGGGGGCCTCTTCGACCAGCCTGGAGCTGAACGACGCGCGGCTGCGTTTCTCCGCCGACCTGGCGCCGACATCGTCCCTGGCGATCTCGGCACTGCGGGAGGCCTTCGAGCTGGCCAGCGGGCTGGTGGTGGAGGGGGACCTGCGCTACCGGCAGGGGGATCGCGAGGGAGCAGCGGAGACCTACCAGGACGCCCTGGACGTCGTGGCCTGGTGCCAGCCCCTCTACGTCGAGGAGGCCCGCTACGGGATCACCGGGGTCTACAACCGGGCCCAGGAGATCCTGTCCGGCCAGGTGACCGGTGAGGACAGGGACCGCAAGCTGACCGAGCTCTCCACCCTCAGGGCGACCTATGGCTCGCCGCCCACCCCGGTCGCCGGTGGGGCCTTCATCGCCTACCAGGCCGTGCCCGACGGGCGGCAGCCGCGGCGTGTCGAGGCGAAGAAGTGGTTCAACTTCCTCACGGCCTCCACGACCATCGTCCTCGACAAGGGGCCGATCGTCACCTCGGAGTCGGCCAGGGGTCAGCAGGTCGCGGCGGACTACTCATCGATCGAGCTGGACCTCTACGTCGTCGCCCTGGCCGCCACGGCTCGGCTGGTCAGCATCGACCACGGGCTCAACCCGTACGGTCTGCGGGACGACTATGTGCCGCCCTGGTCGTTCGAGCACCTCTACCGGGAGGCACAGAACCTGTGCAACCGGGCACTGGAGGCGGAGAGGCGGGTGTTCTCGTTGTTGCAGCTCGCCGATGCGGCGCTGAAGGAGCTCTTCCACGCCGAGAACGCGGTGGAGCTGGCGTATGAGCAGCTCAGCGTCGCAGGTGCTACCCACGGCGCCGCCACCGCCGAAGCGGACGCCGCCAACGCCCAGGCGCAGCTCGCGCAGGTCCAGATGGAGCAGCAGGCGAACAAGAGCGCAGCGACGGCGGGGAGCACCGCGCTGGGTCACTACAAGATGTACGAGTACGAGACTGCGGAAGAGGAGATGATCTCCGCCGACTGGGGGCAGTACCAGAAGCACTCCGCCACGTACACGGGCGTCACGTACGCCGGCGGCTTCTTGAGCTACCAGGCCTCCTCGGCCGCAGCAGCAGCCGAGCACCAGTGGGACCTGGAGCAGCTCGAACTCGTGGCGGGGGACGGCACGGAGGAGAACCCGGGCATCACCGGCTACATCGAGCTGGCTGCGAATGCCGCCGTTGCGGTGGCCTCTGCCGAGGTCGACGTCGCGATCACTGAGGTGAACCAGGCCAGCGAGTACCTGAGATTCCTGGACGACCAGATCTTCCTCGACGTCGGTGGCTATGAGGCCCTGCTCGGCCTCGCGCGTGAAGTCCACGAAGCCGCACTGCACCACGCCAATCGCATGGCGTGGCTGGCCCAGCGAGCCGTCGAGCACGAGACCCGGCAGTCCTTCGGGATCGTCCAGACCGACTACCTGAGCGGTGAGGAGATGCAGGACCTCACCCGCGCCCAGCGCCTGGTCACCGACCTGGAGGCCCTCCGCTCCACCTACGTCGCCGGCCAGACCTCGCGACTGCAGGAGGTGAAGTGGACCGTGCCGCTGTCGGTGCTCTCGCCCATCGCCTGGGACGAGCTGATCCAGCACGGCGAGGGCACCTTCGTCCTGCGGCAGCGCACGCTCGACATGATGTTCCCCGGCACCTTCCTCCACGCCTTGAAGGACCTCCGGATCGAAGTCATCGGCCTGGTGCCTCCCGAGGGCGTCAAGGGCCTGATCTCGAACACCGGCGTCACCTGGGTCCGGGTGCCGAACACCGCCGACTTCACCGAGGGCACCACCACTGAGGACTGGACCACCACCAGCCTCCAGGGCTCCACGACCCCCTACGACGACTTCGTCATGAAGCAGGTCACGACCAGCCCGGCCGTGCTCACCCTGTCCCAGTTCGACGTGCGCACGGACCGCGCCGTGCTCCAGGCTCCGCAGGGAATGCTCGGCGCGGTCCAGCACCAGGGCCTGGACACGGCATGGACGCTGAAGCTCCACCGCCAGTCCAACCCCTTCCCCTTCACCGACGTCATCGATGTCGAGCTGACCTTCTGGTTCTTGTGCGACTACGACGCCGGCCTGGAGCTCGCCCAGAAAGACGCGCTGACCGAGGACGGCCTCCAAGGCAAGCTCGACGCCGCAGCACCCCTGTCCGCGTCCACCGGCCATCCGACCGCCTGGACGTCCTTCAGCCGGACTCCAGCCGTGGGTGATCCGCTCGATCTCCGCCACCTTGTGCTGGACCACGACGACGCCGACACCCCGGTCTGGGAGCAGAACCAGAAGCTGCGCAACCTCCGGATCGTGTGTGCCCGCTTCCCGGAGGTCACCGACCAGATCGAGCTGCGCCTCTGCCACGACCGGGACCCCGTCGGCGTGCGCTTCGCCACCAACGACGGCGTCGCCTTCACCCTGATCGACGTCGACACCTCGATGGAGGTCCCCGACCCCTCGGGCGACGAGGACTCGGCGCTGAGGTCCTGGGTCGAGAACACCTTCTACTCGGGCTCCAGCCCCTCCGCCCCCCACACCGGTCGCTGGGTCATCAAGGCCGCTCCGGGCGAGGCCGGCACCGCCTGGCACGCCCTGGACGAAGACGGCGCCGAGCTGACCACCGCGACCGGGGCGCTGCACGGCCGAGACTCCACGGGCGTCCCGGCCCAACCGGGAGAGGCGCTCTACAACGATGGCACCTCCTGGAGCAACTACAGCTTCCGGGCCAAGGTCCGCCACTGGGACGGCACCGTGCGGCTGCGCTTCCGAGACAACGGCACCGACCACTACGCCCTGGAGCTGGACTCCAGCCAGGTGGCCCTCTGGCGCAACGAGGGGACTCCGTACATGGTCCTCGGCCAGCCCTACGCCTACCCACCCAACGAGTTCCTCGACGTCCGCGTCGACGTCTACGACGAGCCCACCACCCCGACCCCTCACCGCATCTCGGTCTGGATCGACCACATCCTCGTCTTCGACGGGGTCCCCGGGGGCGGCACCAGCGCCCTCGATCTGGGCACCATCGGCCTGGAGGTCTTCAGCTACGGCACCGCCGATCCCGAGTTCGACGACGTCGAGGTCGTGCGCTTGACGGCCCTGGGCGAAGAGGCGGAGGTCCTGCTCCAGGAGCCCTTCGACGCCCTGCCCTCGGACTGGACCTTCAGCGACGGCGACACCCCCTGGGCCATCTACTCGGCGGGCCACAAGCGCCTCGACCTGTCCAGGCTCGCCAACGTCGTCCTGAACCTGGAGTACCTCTACGAGCTGGACTGGGGCACCTGATGTCCACCCCCCAGAACCTCTCCGAGCAGGTCCTCGCCGTCCCCAACGGAGCCGGTGACGTCCAGTCCATCGGCCAGACCTTCACCGCAGACCCCCAGACCGGCACCGGACGCTTCACCATCCCCATCGAGACCCGCCCCGGCCACGCTGGATTCGGTCCCGCCCTCTCCCTCGTCTACTCCACCCACGCAGGCAACGGCGTCGCCGGCCTCGGCTGGTCCCTCGGCCTCGCCAGCGTCGCCCGACGCACCGACAAGGGCCTGCCCTCCTTCGACGACGACCGAGACCGCTTCACCCTCCAGGGAGACGAGCTGCTCCCCGTCGGTGGCGAGCACTACCGCCTCCGAATCGAGGGCCGCCACGCGAGGGTCCGCCACGCCGGAGACCACTGGATCGTCGAAGAGCGAGACGGCACCCGCGTCTTCTTCGGCGTCGACTCCGACCACCGCCTCCACGACGGCCACCGCACCGCCGCCTGGTTCGTCAGCCACAAGATCGACGTCCACGGAAACCGCGTCGACTACACCTACACCCGCGACCGCGGCACCCGCGAGGTCCTGCTCACCGCGGTGGACTGGGCCGGCTGCTACCGCGTCGAGCTGACCTACGAGGCCCGACCGGATCCGGTCCGATCCGCCCGATCCGGCTTCGAGCACCTCGCCACCCAGCGCCTCACCCAGCTCGCCCTCCGGGTGAGGAAGACCTCCGACGCCACCTGGCACACCACCCGCACCTACGACCTCGCCTACGAGACCAGCTCCTGGACCGGGCGATCCCTGCTCACCGGGGTCAGCGTCACCGGACACGCCACCGATGGCTCCACCCACGCCCTGCCGCCGCTGACCTTCGACTACACCGAGCCCGACCTCTCCAACGCCCGCTGGCGCTCCGTCCGCGGCGTCCTGCCCGGTCGCTCCCTGTCCGACCCCGACCTCACCCTCGTCCGCCAGTCCGGTGGCGGCCTGCCGGACCTCCTCGAGACCCGCGACACCGGCCACCTCTTCTGGGAGAACCTCGGCCAGGGCCGCTTCGCCTCCTCCCGCGCCGTCCAGAGCCCGGCCCAGTGTCGCCTCCAGGACCGCGGCACCTTCATCTCCGACATGACCGGCGACGGTCGCGGCGACCTCGTCGTCGGCGGGGGACACCGGGTCTACCGGGGGGGGCGTGGGCCCGGCTGGCGGTCCCCGATCACCAGCCACCGCGCTCCCTCCTTCGACCTCGACGATCCCAAGGTCAGGCTCGTCGACCTCGACGGGGACGGCGTCCCCGACGCCCTGCGCTCCGGGGCCTCCGGCTGGCACGCCTTCCAGAACCGGGGAGAGGGCCGGTGGGGCCCGGCGGTCATCCTGCCCCGGCCTCCACCGGTCCGTCTGGACGACCCGCGCGTCCACCTCGCCGACCTCACCGGAGACGGTCTCGCCGACCTCGTCCACTACGACGGCACCACCACCCGCCTCTGGCCGGCCCTCGGACACGGCCGCTTCGGCGCTCCCTTCTCGCTGCGCAACACCCCCCGCATCGGCCCCTCCTTCGATCCCGCCGCCGTCCGCTGGGTCGACCTCACCGGCTCCGGCCAGGCCGACCTGCTCTACGTCCGCGACGGCTCCGTCGCCGTCGCCCTGAACCTGGCCGGCCAGGCCCTGGGAGCGCTCACACCGGTCGTCGCCGCACGCCAGTCCTCCAAGGGACACGTCGAGCCCGTCGACCTGCTCGGCACCGGGGCCATGGGCCTGCTCTTCACCGACACCGAGCCGGGTCCTGGCCAGTGGCGCTTCTTCGAGGCCTTCCCCGGAGGCTCCCCGGATCTCTTGACCTCCATCGACAACGGCCTCGGGGCCACCACCGAGATCACCCTCGGATCCTCCGCCTCCCACTGGGCACGGGACCGCCTGGAGGGAGAGCCCTGGAAGACCTCGATGCCCTCGCCGGTCACCGTCGTCGACGCCGTCACCACCACCGACACCGTCACCGGCAACGTCCTGGGCATCACCTACCAGTACCGACACGGTGTCTGGGACGGCACCGAGCGCGAGT
>CAZCVP010000302.1:0-6728 GCA_964501915.1 uncultured Enterobacterales bacterium | reverse complement strand
CCGAAGATCACGTCCGCCGGGTCCTCGCCACGACGGACGCCGTTGCGCAGGGCCGAGCTCCAGTAGGCGTTGGACACGTGCTCCGTCTCCATCGTGCGGCGGTTCTTCTCCTGCTCCGCCTCCACGTACGACGCCTCGATGCCCTCCTCCTGGATGCGGCGCAGCACACCGGCCGTGGCCTCCTCCAGCTCCTGGAGCCGATCCGGATCGCAGCGGAACTCGACGGTCAGGGTGTACTCCTCGACCGGGTAGAGGCTCGAGCTGGCCTTCACGGACACGCTGTAGACCCCGCCCAGGTCCTCGCGCAGCTCCTCCCGGAGCAGCACCTCGATCACGTCCCGCAGAGCGTAGAGGACGACCCGGTTGTCGGGGTTCATCTCGAAGGGCCCGTGGAACCTCCAGCGCAGCCGGGCCTTGGGCTCCAGGCCGGCGCGGACCGTGGTGTCCAGCGCCCCCTCCGGGCGTCGCACGCCGTCGTCACCGGGCTCCTCCCGCTCGGCCGTCGCCGGCAGCGACGCCAGGTAGCGGGCCACGAGGGGCTCGAGCTGCGCGGGGTCGAAGGACCCGACGAAGAAGAAGGTGAAGTCGGCCGCGTTGCCGAAGCGCTCGGCGTAGAAGGCCCGGCTCGCCTCCAGGTCGAGCTGGCCGAGCTGCTCCTCCGTCCAGGCCGTGAAGCGCAGGTTGTCGTTCCACATCAGCGCGTCGTAGGCATCGGCGAAGACGGCGTCCGGATCGTTGGCCCGGTTCTGGATCGAGGCCTGCTTGGCCTGCCGCCAGCCCTCCAGGGCGTGATCGTCGAAGCGAGGCGCGGTGAGGGTGAGCCAGGTGAGCTGGAGCAGGGTCTCCAGGTCCTCCGGCGAGGCCGAGCCGCGCAGCCCCTCGTCGGTGCGGGACATCTTGGCCGACACACCCGCACGGACCCCGTTGAGACGCCGGCCCAGGGTGGCGCTGTCCCACTCCCCCAGCCCCGATCGCCGCTGGATGCCCAGGGCGGAGGAGGCCGGCAGGTAGTCGGCGTCGCTCACGGTGCCCCGCCCCCCCGGGCTCCAGGCCGAGAAGAGCACCTCGTCGTCCTTGAAGTCCGTCGGCTTGAGCCACACCTCGGCGCCGTTGGAGAGGGTCCAGATCGTGACCCCCAGCTCGTCGAGCTGCCTGCGGGAGGTGATCGAGCCCGGCTCGGGCTTCGGCTCGACGAGGGGGAAGTCCAGGACCTCCACCATCGGCGGCGCGATCTCGCGGTCGCCGACGTCAGCCAGCAGGGCGCGGATCTGGTCCTCCGTCGGCGGCACGAGCCCCTCGTAGGCGGGCATCACCACCTCGACGTGGCGGGTCCCGGGGGCGAGGAAGGTCGCCGCCCGGGCGTTGATGTCCTCCAGGGTGAGTCCCGGCAGGAGCTGGAGCACGATGCGGTACTCGTGCTCGATGCCGGGGATGCTCTCACCGGTCGTCGCCACCCGCACCAGCTCGTCGGCGAGACGCCCGGAGTCGGTGTGGCTCTGCTCGTTGTGCAGGCCCTCGTAGAAGCTGAGGACCTGATCCCGGTTGCTGTCCAGCTCGGCCTGGGTCAGGCCGTGGCGACGGAGCCGCTCCAGCTCGACCAGCAGGGCGTCGAGACCCTCCAGCACCCGGTCGTCCCGGGTCCCGACGCTGGCCATCTCGGCGACGACCCCGGGGGTGAGCCGGCTGTGGCCGGCCCCGGCCCCCAGGAAGGGCGGCTCCGGCGCGAGCGCCAGCGCCTGGTAGCGCTGGTTGAGCGCCCCTAGCGTGATGCCGAGCACCAGGGACTGCTCGTAGCCGCCCCAGGTGGGGTCCTCGGGCTGGGCGAGGAGGGTGGCGACCTCCACGCCGGTCCGTCGCATCTCCGGGTCGGTGAAGACGATCACCCGATCCGTCGACTCGGGCACGCTCAGGTCCGGGTCCGGTCGGGGCGACTCGGGTGGGCTCAGCTCGGCGAAGGTCTCCTCGATCCGGGCCTGGATGTCGGCCGGCTCGAAGTCCCCCACGGCGACGATCGCCATCTTGTCCGGTCGATACCAGTCCTCGTAGAAGCGCCGCAGGGCGTCGTGCTCGAAGCCCTCGAGGCTCTCCAGCGTGCCGATGGGGAGTCGGTCGGCGTAGCGGCTGCCCTCCCAGAAGTGGGACCAGGTGGCGTCCATCATGCGACCCCGGACCCCGCGGGTCCGCCGCCACTCCTCGACCACCACCCCCCGCTCCCGGTCGATGGCCTCGCCGTCCAGCGTGAGGGCGTGGGACCAGTCCTCCAGCACCGTGAACGCCGTGTCCAGGATCGCCGGGTCGTCCGTGGGCAGCGTGAGCATGTAGACGGTCTGATCGGTGCCCGTGTAGGCGTTGGTGTGGGCCCCGAACTCCATGCCCAGGGACTCCAGGGTGGCCACCAGCTCGTCCTCGGCGAAGTGCTCGCTGCCGTTGAAGGCCATGTGCTCGAGGATGTGGGCGAGGCCGAGCTGGTCGTCGTCCTCGTAGGCCGAGCCAGCCTCCACCACGAGGCGAAGGTGCGCCCGGGCCTCGGGCTCGCCGTTGGCCCGGATGAAGTAGCGGAGACCGTTGTCGAGGGTCCCCTCCACCAGGTCGGGGGTGCGCGGCAGGGGGGTGTCGGGCCCTGGCGGAGACAACTCCTCGGCGGCCGCAGGGGGCTCCACGGTCTTGGGCGCACAGGCGAGCAGGGTCCAGATCAGCAGGGTCATGTCGGTTCTCCGAGCCGCGAGCACCCTATCAACCTCGATGTGGCGATAGGGTCGCTCCATGCACGAGCCGCAGGACACCCGGGTCGAGAGGGGCTCGCTGTGGGAGCTGACGGCCCTGTTCCTGAAGCTCGGCTTCATCGGCTTCGGCGGGCCCGCGGCCACCATCGCGATGATGGAGGACGAGGTGGTCGGGCGCCGGGAGTGGATGGCCCGGGAGACCTTCCTCGACCTGGTGGGCGCCACGAACCTCATCCCCGGGCCCAACGCCACCGAGATGGCCCTGCACCTGGGCCTGCTCCGCTGCGGCATGGCGGGGCTCCTGTCGGCCGGGCTCTGCTTCATCGGCCCCGCCGTGCTGACCACGGCCGCCTTGGCCTGGCTCTACGTGACCTACGGCGAGGTTCCCGCCATCGCCCCGCTCTTCGCGGGCATCAAGCCGGCGGTGATGGTCGTGATCGTGGCTGCCCTGTGGCGCCTCGGTCGGACCGCCATCCGCTCCGTCCCCATCGGCGTGGTCGGGGCCGCAGTGGTGGGCCTGCTGCTGCTGGGGCTCGGCGAGGTGCCCGCCCTGCTGCTCGGCGGGGTGCTGGGCATGGCCCTGCTCCGAGGCCTGCGGGCCCGCTCGGCGGCCGTCCTCACCCTGGCCGGCCTGCTCGGCAGCGGCACGGCCCAGGCCGCCGCCGGCGTGACCTACAGCCTCGGCAAGCTGAGCCTGTTCATGCTCAAGGTCGGCAGCGTGCTCTTCGGCTCCGGCTACGTGCTCATCGCCTTCCTCCAGGACGACCTCGTCGAGAACTGGGGCTGGCTCACCGACCAGCAGCTCCTGGACGCCGTCGCCATGGGCCAGTTCACGCCCGGTCCCTGGCTGTCCACGGCGGCCTTCGTCGGGTTCCTGCTGGACGGCTGGACCGGGGCCTTCGTGGCCGCGCTGAGCATCTTCCTGCCCAGCTTCGTCCTGGTGCTGCTCCTGCGCCCGCTGGTGCCGAGACTCCGCGACAACCCCTGGTCCGCCGCCTTCCTCGACGCGGTCAACGCCGCCGCCGTGGCCCTGATGGCCGTGGTCTCGATCGAGCTCGGGGTCGCGGTCATGACCGATCTCGTGAGCTGGCTCATCGCCCTGGCCGCGGCCGTGGCGGTCTTCCGCTTCCGGGCCGGACCGGCCACGGTGGTGACCTTCGGGGCCCTGGCCGGCGCGCTGGCCGGGGCGCTCCATTGACGGGAAGCCCCCCGCCAACAATCGTCCCCCAGATGGGCGGGTCGCCTGGCCCGGACTCGGCTGACCTCCATCACGAATCCGCGCACGGTGGCGCAAAGTCACCCGGCAGCGTGACGGTCGTTCTTGGCGTGCAAGACCCGGCGCGGTATGCGGTGATCACGCAAGAAGACGTGAACACCCCCCAGATAAGGTCAACCACTTGGATGACGCTGTTCGGACGAGCGTCGGGATCCACCGGGCGCCAGGGCCTCGCCTCCATGGGCATGATCCTGGTCCTCCTGTCGGCCTGCGGCGCACCCTCCAGCGACACCGCCCTGGACACGGGCACTCGGGAGGTCGTGGCCACCTCCGGCGTCCTCGTGGGCCTGGTCACCGACAGCGCCGGCACCGCCCTCTCCGGCGTGCACATCACCACGATGCCCCGCGGCTACGAGGGCACCACGACCGATGACGGGACCTGGCGCATCGAGCGGCTTCCTCCGGACGACTACGAAGTCGTGGTGGCCGGCGCTGGCTGGGAGACGATCATCGTGGGACCGACCGGCGTCGCAGCGGGTGACGAGACGGAGCTGGACGCCGCGCTGACCGCCAGCGAGCCCCTCGGCGGCGAGCTCACCCTCCAGGTCCACGGTCCCGACGGGGAAGCGCTGGTCGGCGCCGTCGTCACCGCCGACGGCGGCGGCGACACGGTGACCGACAGCGACGGCATCGCCGTGCTCTCGGGCCTGGGCGGCGAGACCGTGTCCGTGACCGTCACCGACGCCGACGGGGCCCTCTGGTCCCGGAGCCTCGCCGTGTGGGTGCCCGACGAAGGGAGCATCGAGGCCGAGCTGACCCTGTCCGGACGCCCTCCGGCCGACGCCACCTACGTGGGCTCGACCGGCTGCGTGATGTGCCACCCCGACGCGACAGCACACCAGGGCACCGCCCACGCGGAGGCGCTCTCCGAGCAGCTCGGGGCGCCGCTGGACGAGGTCTTCCAGTCCGGTGTCACCGTGATGATGGGCCTCGGCCAGGCCCGCGCCGTGCTCGGCTGGGACACCTCGGGGGCCTTCGCCACCCTCACCGACGACTCCGGGGCCACCCAGCGGGTCGAGGTGACGGGGCACCTCGGCGCTGTGCGCGGCCTGGTTGTGCCGCTGACCGAGGTCGGCGACCAGGCCTGGACCCTGCCCCTCGCCTGGCGCGCCGCCGACCCCCGCCGCGCGGGAGACAGCGACTCCGGAGAGACCCTCTTCGCCTACCACCCGGAGTGGTGGTTCGACGCCACCGGGGCGTTCGACCTCGGCGGCGGCGACACCCCGGCGCCCGAGCACAGCGCCGACGCCAACTGCCTGCCCTGCCACACCACCGGCTGGGACCTCGCCGAGCGCAGCGACGGCGGGGTCGACCTCACGGCCCTCGGCAACGGGGAGGGCAAGTGGGTCGAAGCGGGCGTGCAGTGCGAGCGCTGCCACGGTCCCGGCTCCACCCACAGCTCGGTCACCGTCTCCGAGAAGATCTTCCACATCACCCAGCCCCAGCACCTGGACCCGGCCGCGGGCCGGGCCGTGTGCGGCCAGTGCCACAGCCAGCGGCAGGGCGAGGGCAACGGGCTGCCCTTCCCCTACAGCACCACCGCGGGGGCCTTCCGACCGGGCCAGCTCCTGGACGAGACCAGCTACTCGGTCGCCGAGCTCTGGGCCTCGGGCGCCGCGGCCCTCCCGCGACAGCAGCACGACGAGCTGCTGCTCTCCCCCCACGGCACCGAGGAGGCGGGCTCGTTGGTCTGCTGGGACTGCCACGACGCCCACGGCGCGACCCTGGGAGACGACGGCGAGGTCCTGGGCCGGCAGCTCAGGCTGGACCCCTACGACAACACCCTCTGCCTGAGCTGCCACCTCGGCCTCACCTTCGGCGGGGACACCGATCGAGCCGAAGAGCACGACGGCCACGCTCTCTACGAGCCGGAGGCCGAGGACGGCGCCGGCCGCTGCATCGCCTGCCACATGCCCGCCACCTCCACCGGCAGCACCTGGAGCGCGGAGTCCGGGGCCGGTGACATGTCGTCCCACCTCTGGACCTGGCGCCCACCGCAGGACGCCCTGGACGTCTTCGCGGCCGAAGGCGCCACGGAGCTTGGTGTCGGCAGCTTCCCCATCCACGGCTGCGCCGACTGCCACGCCTTCGTGGACCGATCCTTCGGCTTCTCCCCCGGGCCGACCGGTGATCCCACCCTGGAGGCCACCCACCAGTCCTTCCAGGACGCCGTCGACGTGAAGTTCCCATGAGCGGCGCCCGCACCGCACTGGGACTGGGCCTCGCGCTGGCGCTCACCGGCTGCTGGGTCCTGGCGGACGAGCGGCAGGGACCGATCGAAGGCGCCGTCTTCCCCCACGCCGACGGCTACGACGCCCCCGAGCTCCACGGCGTCGCCGCCCTCGGCAGCCAGGGCGGGACCTGTGAGCGCTGCCACGCCGAAGCTGGCGAGGTCACCCCCACCTGCACCACCTGCCACGAGACCTACCCCCACCCCGAGGGCTGGATCGCCGGCGCCGTGCACGGCGAAGGGACCTGGGGCGCGGGGGGCAGCGTCCGCGAGTGCAACGCCTGCCACGAGTACTCCGGCCTCCAGACCGCCGTGGACCTGCCCTGTGACGGCTGCCACGCGAGCTTCCCGCACGGCATGAGCTGGGAGATCTCCCACGACACCTACACGCGGGACCGGGGCAGCGCCGTCGCCGTGTGCGGGCCCTGCCACGGCGAGGACCTGGCCGGGGGTAGCGTCGCCATCTCCTGCACCGCGAGCCCCCCCGCCGACCCCCCCC
>CAZCVP010000301.1:0-6840 GCA_964501915.1 uncultured Enterobacterales bacterium | reverse complement strand
GACTCGTACCACGTTTCCGAGATCACGCCGTTTCATCTTGGTGAATACGACGGGTCTACTGGATCGTGAAGGTCGATCGGGAGGCGTGACGCGCGGGATGGGGCCGATTCTGTCGGCCCAACCATCCGTCCCCATCGGCCGCCATCCGTGGCCATTCGACGGAGCGCCCCCGGCCGACGCACGCTGGGGACCTCGACAACCCACGGAGGCTTCCGCCCATGACTCACCATCTCGATCTCTGGACCGACTTTGCCGGCCGCGCAACGCGGCTCGTCGGAGGAGCTGAACCCCAAGATGCGATCGACCAGACCATCGGTTGGCAGCTCAACGGTGATGCCCCCTTCTGCATGGAGCCACACGACATCGAGGACCTTCAACTCCCCGAGCTTCACTCTGGGGCGCCGTGGAGCCCTGAAGCGCGGCGACCCGCGGAGCTCGCCGGCCGCTGGGTGGCCTTCGTCACCCTCAACCCCAGCCTGTCAGAGGACGAGAGCTTTCCGCGCCTTCGCGATCTGAAGACCCATGGCCCCGGCGCCGTGCAGGACTTCTTTCATGAGCGATTCGCCCCCCGCTACCGGGGCGTGCCGCTCCGGCGTGGGCGCCACGGAGGCAGGGTCCGGTCGTACGAGCGCCGAACGGGCAAGCCCCGCGCCGTGCGGACCTGGTCCGTCCTCGACAACCTCCTCGCGGACGCACTGCAGGGCATTGAGGTGCCGGCCCCGTTGGGCGATGTCGCCGCCATCATCGATGCTGTGCCCTACAAGTTCCGCAAGTGGAGTGCGGTGCCACCCGACCTCCGCCGTGAGCTTCGCGAAGTGAGCCTGCCCGGTCATCTGGCTCTTCTCGTGGCGCGCCGACCTTCGATGATCGTGCTGCTGGGCTCTGACACCCACGATCTGCTGGGCGCGCTGCCTCCCGTGGCCGACGTGGTCCCCGTGGAGACGAGACACGGGGTGAAGCACGCGGGTGCGCGGCGGATTGGTGAGGACGGGCCCGCGGTTGAGGTCCTCGCTTCCTACCACCCGACATCGCACGCCTGGGCCAGCGCGGGCTCTCGCCGGCACCTGACCGAGCGCCTGCGAACGCACCTCCTCGACACCGGGGGGGAGCGATGAGCACCAGGAGTTCGATGCCGGGCAGGGCTATCTGTGGCGCGTGTCGGTACTGGGAGGCGCAGCGCCGCATCCTCGCGTTCTCTGTCGAGTGGCCCGATCAGAACGCCCGCTGCGGCAACCGGCGAAGTCCAGGCTTTCGGTCGGCTCGGTCTGGCGTGTCGGGCTGTGGCGCGTGGTCCGGCTTGATTGACTCCGAGGGGAGGTGATGCCTTGACGAATGCGCCCCGCGTCAATGACCCGATCGCCGAGGCGATCCGCTGCCTCAGCAATCCGGCTTCATCCCAAGAACAGCTGCAGGCAGCCGGGGACTGCCTCCTCGCTCTTGCTCCGGAAGTGGTGCATGTCCGGCTCGAGAGGGCAGTCGCTGCCTCACGACTTGCGCGGCGACCGGGGCAATTCGGGTATCTGTACGAGGTCGCGGAGGAGATCGCCATCGCGGCTCGACGGAGCGAGGAGGTCCGGCGTCGAGAAGAGGAGGCCCGCGAAGCCTCCTCCCGGGAGGCCGCACTCCGGGGACTTGCGATCCTCCTCTCCCGCGAAGCGACGTGCGTGCAGAGGGAAGCGGCGGAGTTGGACCTCGCGGTTGCCCCACTCGGCTTTGTTCAGGAGGCAGTGGTCCAGGTGCTCGCCGGATTGGACGGCCCGTGGCGCGTGGTACAGCCGGGGGCAGAGGCTGCGGCAAGGAAACGGCTGGGCCGATGGCTCGAGCGGCACAGCAGGCTGGCCGGGGTGAGGGTCCAGTTGCATCTCCCGTCCATTGAGCATCCGGTCGCCGTCCGGGGCGCCGAGCGAACTGGGGAGCTCCGGGCCTCCTACGGGCTGGGCCTCTACGATCTGCACCAGGAGTGGCCGGTCAATGGGTTCGGTGTTCCGAAGGACGAGCTCGACGTGCTGGTGCCCGGTCGCCCCGCGGAACCGCTGCTGGAGTGGCTCCGGCGGGAGGGCATCCGGGTCCTGTGCCCGCGGTGTGGGGGGGTGTTGGACCGAGGGGTCGAGATAGGCTGTCCAGCGGGTCGACGCGCCCGGCAGCCCTCGTGAACCCGCCGACTTCGGGAGTGAGAATGGACGGGCTCTTCGCAATACGGACTTCGAACGAGGTGCTGACGGTCGGCCGATGGGCGGGAGCCGATCTGGAACGCATCGGGGAGCTCCGGGCGCCGGAGGTTAGAGCTGTTGCCTGGTCGTCGGATGGCCGACATCTCGCGCTGCTGGACCTGGGCGGCAAGCGTGTCCAGAGGTTCACGTTCGAGGGCGGCGAAGTCGCGAAGCTGCCGAGTCCGCCGACCCTGCCGAAGGGGAGCGTGGGGGATTGCCTCGTGGTGGAGGGTGCGGGCGTCTACGTCGGCGGGGGAAGCAGGCGTTCGGCCAGTTCACTCTGGATGGTGCGGGACGGGCCGCCGAGTTCCATCCCTCTTCCGGAGGGGACTGGCCGCGCCGGCAAGTCAATCGATCACCTGTTCATCGTTGGGGATCGCCTTGTTGCCGTGGACAACATCGTCATCCCGAAGTGGGTGCTGACGTACCGTCTGGGCGCCGAGGGAGTTCCTACCGCCGAGGGAATCCGGCCGTTGACGGTCCACAGCACCTACGAGCGGATCAAGAGAGGCGCGACAGGCCTGAGCGTGGTCGCGCTCTACTCCAGCGCGGTCGGTCGGAATGGAACGAGCAGCTATCTGGCCGTGTTGGACAAGGACGAGTTGGACGAGCTGGGCCACGTCTCTCTCTTCCGCAAGCCCTTCTGGACCGAGGGGGAGGCACAGCGTTCATCCGCCCCGAAGGATGCCGCCCTGGACGAATGCCCAGCGATGGTCTTCGTCGGGGATCTCCTTGTCCTCGGCAACCGGCACGGCCTGTTCAGCCTGGACCTCGAGTCGATGGCCGATTCTGGGCCGACACTGGTCGCGACACCTGCACCCTCCTCGTGGTCTGCGACGGGGGGCACCGCGCCGCCTACCGCTGACGTTGATGCCCCAACTGCCGCGCTGGATCCGGAGTTGGCAGCTCTGAAAGAGGAGTACGGCTTCGAAGTCGTGGATCCGTCGGAGGTCCACTCACTGCTGGGGCCGGGGGGGCGAGGGATTGACCTCCCGCCGATGCGGCGGGTCTCGGAGGCCGCAGTGTTTGACCTGGCAGCCGTGGGCGCCGCTGGCGTCGTGGTCGCCTGGACGAAGGAAGATCAGACCGAACTCGAGTGGGTCTCGCGGGAGCGACTGCGACCGGCGGCTCAAAGGCCTGAGCGCTAGCCCAAGACCTCTCCCAGTTCGCAGGAGAAATGGGAGTTCTATGGACTTGCGTCGAGCCAAGCCTTCGAGCTGAGTCCATTGAGCTTCCATCGCGCAACGCCCCGCCGGGCCAGTTCCCTGACCCTAGCGCGGGTTGGGTCCTGTCCCGTCGCATCCTTCGGGTTGCGCTGGGTCCAGTCAGGCCCCTGAGGAAAGTTCTTCTTCATTTGGTGGCGGTGCGCCAGAAAGGCAGCGTTCCAGTCCGCCCTCTTGCTCAGGTCGCCACCAGACTCCAGCACGACGCAGGCTAGCTGTGCCACGTGGCGGGCGACCCAAGGATTCCCACCACCGAGACTCTTCTGGTTCCGGTTGACCTCCGCGAGGTGTTGGAGGTGGGAGAGCAACGACTCCCGGCCGTCCCTTCGGTGGTGGATCGCGGGGAAGACCCCGCTAAGCGACGCACCGCTCAGCTGCCACACCCCGTAGAGGAGCGCGAAGGAGTCGGATGCGTACAGGCGCTTCTCTTCACCGAGGCAGCCCCGCAGTATTAGCCGGAATTGGCCGGGGCGTGGGAGCCCCGACCAGACATCGTTGTCGCTACCCATCGTCTCGCCCTTCTCGCAGACTGACGCCTTGTGTTCGTCGCGGCGTTGCTCCTGTCGCGCCTCGGCTTCGTTGGCCTGTCGAACAACCGGAGGAAGCCTATCGGCAGGGATCAGCTCAAGCAGCCTCTTCACAGTTTGCCCATGGGTTTGACAGAGTTCAGCCCACGCGTCCCGTGCGGCCTGCCCTCGTCCCAGGGCCTTGACCGCTTCCCGCGTCGCTTTCCTGGGTGCGCCCGTCATGTCTGCCAGCTTCCCCCAGCCGTCGTGCACGCGACCTGTGACGTGTACTCCGAGCCGGTTGTTCGCGGCTACGGATAGGAGTCGCCGAGGAGCCCCCAGCTGCTGCACCTGGATGATCCACGGCCAGACCACACCACCCTCATTCGATCGGGACTTATGCCGAGCGCCGAGTCCCAGGGACTGACGGATGACCTGCTCGCGGTGGACTTTGGGCCGCTTCTTCCCATCGTCCTCGCTCTTGGCATCAGCACGGATTTGCGCGGCTCCGGCGAGCAGCCAGTCCATCCAGAACGTGGAGCGCTCCTCGAGCGTGGCTAGGGACGAGCATGTATCGGGTTCCTCGGCGCCGCCTGCCCCGATCGCCTCCCACCAGATCAGCGAGTAGAGAGCCGCCCGAACAACAAGGGGCGGCAGTTCTTCCTCTCTCATGTCCACCTCAAGCGCGCGAGCCCAGCACCCCCGCAGGCTCGCCGAAGCAGCATATCGCAGCTCCGCTCGGGCTCTTCGCCTCTGCCTTCAACGGGACCACCACTGAATCCCCCGCGCCCGTCCCGTCCATCGGTAGCCTCCCTGCGTCTCGTCGCCGTTGCCCGACGCTTCGATCGGAGGCTGCGACTCGAGCGCGCCACCTGCCATGAGCTCCACCAGCACCTTCTTGTGCCCCCGGATCCTGCGGTCCCAGTCAATCTCCAGCGTTCCCCGAGCGCCGTAGCTCTCCGGCCACATCGCACGGCAAAGCTCATCACGCGTGACCACCTGGCCCGGCCGTCGAGCCAGCGCCTCCAACATCGCCGCCGTCTTCTGCTTCCCGTCCAAGGCCAGCCGCGTCCCTCCGAACCAGTAGCGCCCACCCTCCGGGTCCAGAACGAGCTGGTAGCTGCGCCCGAGCAGGGCGCCGGGGTCCAGACCGTCGAAGCGGTGCTCGATCACGAACTCCGCCACGTCCAGGGACGCTCGCCCGTCCACCAGCCGCAGGGTCCGGTCCAACGGGAGCACGAACACCCCACCACGCCGGAGCTCCGCGGTCCGGTCCGCTGGGACCCCAGCCGCCCGAGGCACCAGGAGCGCGACCGCCTTGCCCCGCTCCCGGTTCGCCGTCGCGTCGATCCAGTCAACGAGTCCCGGTCCGGCGACGTGGGCCGCGAAGTAGAAGACCGCCCGCTCTTCGCCGAACACACGCTCGCCCAGGCGCATCGGCCCGGTCGCGCGCGGTCGGCCCTGCTCCGTCTCCCGCAGCCGGAGCGCCGCCGCGAGGGCCGCACGGATCGAGCCGTGCGTGGCCGTGAGCACCTCGGCGTCGTCTTCGGCGATCACCACGTCCGAGCACTGTTCGACCTCCTGGCCGCAGATCGCGACGAGTTGGCCCCGGAGCTCGACGACTCTTCGCGGACACCCATCCCCGCCCGGCGAGGGGCAGGGGAACCAGCCACCGCCGGCCAGCGGGCGGCTCTCCAGCCAGCCGAGCCTCAGCAGGGCCGTGAGCGTCCGCTGTCCGATCTCCGCGCGCCAGGTCGCGACCGGCAACGCCGGCGCCCCATGCCGCTCCAGCAGCCCCAGGAATCGCTGGATGCTCATCCCCACAGCCCCAGCTGGCCGGTCCGCGCCGCGGGCGCGGTCGGAGGTTCATCACTCGACCGCGTCACGAAGCCCCGCTCCTCGAGGAACCGCTGCACCACGTGCTCGTCCTTCCGGCGGTCGAAGGCGATCTCGTTGGGTGGCCCCAGCTCGAGTTTGCGACGATGCCCCCGCGGGAAGCGCAGCAGGAACTTCACGTAGAGCAGCTCGCCGCGTCCGAGCTCGAGCAGGCCGAGGTCCTCCAGGTCCCCCAGCACGTCCTCGCTGGTGAGGCTGACCACGGTCCGGCGTCGATGATGAAGCGCGACCCGAAGCGCGACGAGCTCGACCCCGAGCAGCCCCGGCGTCGGCGCCAGCGCATCCCGCCCTCGCGCTACGAGCGGCTCCAGCGTGACGACCGGCTGCTCCGCGACGGCGTTCGGATCGCCGAACAGGGCCTCACCGACCCGGACGAGGTACTCGGCGCGCGCCCCGCGATCCCGCGCCTTCACCATCAGCCGGCCCGTCCGTAGATCGAAGGCTGCGAGGTCGGACGCGCGAGGCTGGAACGTCACCGCGGCCTCGATGCCTCCCTCCACCGCGGGCTCCGTCTTCCACGGATCGCCGCGGTGGATCGGCAGGTAGACCCGCTCCTCGTCCTGGAAGACCATTACGCGGCAGAAGTCGCCCCGACCGCGGCCCTGCCAGTACTGCCCGACTCGCTCGGTGAGCTCGGCGATGGACTCGGCGGAGGGGAGGTTCAGGGCCAGGCCCGCGCGCACCGGGTACTCGCGGACCAATCCCGACCGCGCCGCCTGCCGCTTGATCTCGGCCTCCTCGAAGCGGTCGCGCTGCTCGACCCAGACCCGAACGGCGAGGCTCAGCGGACTCAGGCCGCGGGCGGGCCAGTCGGGCGCGCCGCGCGCGGCTTCCAGGCGGCCCAGGAGCGCATCGAGGCCGGGCTCGTCGGCCATGTCCTCGATCCGGTCCAGGACGTCGAGAAGGCCGCGCGGGAGCCGCGCCCGGCCGCGGCCGACCATCTGCACCAGCGCCCGCCCCCGCGCATCATATCCGCGGTCCCGGAGATCCAGCCCCACCCCGGCG
>CAZCVP010000300.1:0-6872 GCA_964501915.1 uncultured Enterobacterales bacterium | reverse complement strand
CGGCGATCTGGAGTCCGCGGCCATCCTTGTCGGCCACGGAGCAGCCATCGAGCTCGGCGGAGGCCTGCCACTGGACGTGGATGCCCCCGGCACGGTCGCCCTTGCCGGGGTCTGTGGCGCCCGAGATCTCCACCTCGTTCAGGGTGGCGTGGGTGCCCTCGTCGAGGAGCCCGAGGCCGACGCCCTCGGTGCCGGTGATCCGGGCACCCGCCAGCGAGAGCTGGCCGCCGTAGCTGGCCTGGATCCCCTGGGTGTCCTCGTGGGTCGCCCGTGTGTCCCGGATCCAGGCGTCGCCGAGGTCGGCCTGGGCCTCGCCGCTCACGAGCACCCCGGCTCCGGCGCAGTCCGCGACCACCAGGCCCGTGGCGCGGACGCTGGCTTCGTCGGCGAGGGAGAGGCCGACGCCGACCCCGCCGTCGGTGGGGCGGGTCCCGCTGATCTCCACGTCGGTCAGGTCCAGCTCCGAGCCGGTCCCGGTGGCGAGCAGCCCGATGCGGTAGGCGTTCTCGATGCGGAGCCCGGTAGCGACCAGGTCGGCCCCCTCCTCCACGTCGATGCCGTAGCCCACCACCCCCACCGGTGGCACGTCTTCCTCGCGGACGTCGCGCACCACCACGTCCTCGAGCACCAGGTCCGAGTCCACCTCGACGACCAGCACACCGGCGATTCGACTCTCCGTGATGACCACCTCGCGCAGGGTGAGGCGGCCGCCGACGAGGTAGACCCCCGGGAAGCCGCCGAGCACGGTGAGCCCCACCACGGTCCAGGACTTGGACGAGCGCCCGAGGGCCAGGAGGCCGGTCTCGTCGTCCAGGCCGCTGGCATCGACGGTCACCAGGTCGGCGCAGCGGCCCACCACGGTGACGTCGTCCTGGCCGCTCTCGAGGCGCAGCGACTCGGGGTAGGTCCCCGAGGCCACCGCGATGGTGAGGGGTTGTCCGAGGGCGAGCGCCTCGCCGATCGTGGCGAAGGGTGCCTCCTGGTCGCCGTCACCGCCGGGCGCTGCGGAGCCGTCCACCCACACGTCACCCACGGCGTCGCCCCACCGCCCGCGGCCACAGGCTTCGGGGACGCAGGCTCCACCGGAGAGGTGCTCCCCCTCCGCGCAGGCCGGGCCGGTGTCGAGCGCGTCGCCGGAGCACGCCGCCAGCAGCAGGGCGAGGGTCATTCCTTCAGGTCGTCGAGGGTGACGGCCACGTGGTTCAGGGCCAGCTCGGTGTCGGCCTCGAGGGTGTGGTCCGCCACGTTGCCGGTGATCACCGCCCCGCCCTGGGTGAAGGTCGAGGACCCGGCCACCACGAGTCCGTTGTCCTGGTGGTCGTGGTCGGCGAGGTCCGCGGTGACCCCGTCGAGCACCACGGCGGCCCGGTCGGTGCCGGAGATCGTGAGGCCGTGCAGGGTGGCCGTGAACTCGGAGGGGTCGTAGTCGCGGGTGGCGCCCTGGGTGACGACCACGCCGTCGCCGGTGGTCCCCTCGCCGTTCGGCAGGCCGCCGGCCGCGGTGGCCTCGATCAGGGTGCCGTCCACGATCAAGTCGATGGCCTGTGTGGCGAAGATGCCCGCGTCGACGTTGCCACTGAGGGTGCCGCCCGACAGCGAGCCGAAGGCCAGCTCCTGGAGCTGGACGCCGCGCCCCAGCAGCCCGTCCGCGCCGGGCAGGGTGTCGGCGATGGTGACCTCCCGGAGGTCCACGTGGGCTCGCACGGCCAGCACGCCGACCCCGGTGCTGCCCCAGATGCCTCCGCCCTCCATGGTGACGGTCCCCGAGTCGACGCTGAGGCCGTAGCCCATGCTCCCGCCGCCGGTGAGCACCTCGGGCTCGGTGTCCCGCAGCTCCACCCCGTCGAGCTCGACCAGGGTGCTCGAGCCGGCTACCACCAGTCCGACGCGCCGGCCGCCCTGGACCTCCACCGCGCTCAGGGTCGCCTCGGTTCCGCCCTGGAACAACAGGGACCGCCGGCCGCCCTCGATCCGCAGGCCGGCGATGCGAAGATCCTGGATGCCCGAGGCCCGGATGACGGACGCGGAGGAGCTGCCCTGCAGCGTGGTCTCGTCGGTGCCGCAGCCCTCCAGGCTCAGACCGTCGTCGGACGTCCCGTCACCGGAGTCGTCGACCAGCACGAGGGTGGCGTCGAAGGTGCCTGGCCCGACCGCGATGGACGCCCCGCCCCCCGCGGCGCGGGTCGCCTCCAGGGCGGCCTCCAGGGTGCCGAAGGGTGCGAGCTCACTGCCGTCGCCGTCGTCGCTGCCGTCCGCTCGCACGTGGATGGCGTCCGGAGGCGAGGTGATCTCGCCCCAGGTGTTCTCCGCGCAGGGTCCGAGGGAGGCGGAGGTGCCGCTGTCCGGGCCGCTCGTCCCATCGCCCGAGCAGGCGAGCAACAGGGGGCCCAGGGTGAACGGAAGAGAGACCGGCCAAGACCGCATGCCTCCTGCTGTACCACGGGCCGGGGGTCGTCCTCTACCTCTGTCGTCCCGGCGCTGTCGTGGAGCAGGCGGGCTGGGCTGGGGCAGGGTGCGGAGGGTATCCCGGGTCCGGATCATGACCCGGGCAGGGCTCTCCCTACATGCGAGGTCGTACAAGCTGACTACTCCGCGATACCTATGATCCCAGGAAGGCCCCCTGCGATGAACATGAGGATTCTGCGAGCGCTCGCCGATCGGAGGTCGTTCTTCTTCCTCCTGGTCGTGCTGGCCCTCGGGTCCTCCGTGGCGATGGCCGCGATGAACCTGGTGATGGTCCGTCACCTCTACGACCTCTCCGGGGGTCTCGAAGGTCCGACCGACGTGGCCGTGGCGCTGGACGGCACGGCCTACGTGGTCGATGGCGTGCATGACCGGGTGGTGGTCTATGGCCCCACCGGGAGGCGCCAGAGCGCCATCGGGGGCCTCTCCCGTCCCCTCGGGGTCGCGGTGGACTCCACCGGCCGGGTCTATGTCGCCGACTCGGGCAACCGGCGGGTCCAGATCCTGAACGCCAGCGGCTCGGTGGTCCGTAGCCTGGCCATGCCGCCGGGTCCGATCCGTGCGCCGGAGCCCACGGACGTCGCCGTCGATGAGGAGCGACGGCGCCTCTATGCGGTGGACAACGACAACCACCGGGTCGTGGTCTTCGACCTCGACAGCGGCGCCGTCACGGGGACCATGGGCCGGGCCGGGCACGGGCGGGGTCAGTACCAGTTCCCCTTCCTGGCGACCCTGGACGGCGAAGGCCAGCTCTACGTGGTCGACGTGCTCAACGGTCGTGTCCAGGTCATCGGGACCGAGGGGGGCTACGTCTGGAGCATCGGCCGCTGGGGCGTGGAGGGGGGCATGTTCTACCGCCCCAAGGGGGTGGCCCTCGACGGCGGCGGGCGGGTGCTGGTGAGCGACAGCTACCTGGGGGTCATCCAGCTCTTCGACAGGCACGGGCGCTTCCTCGGTGCCGTCGGGGATTCGGCCACGGGCAAGCTCAAGCGCTTCGAGACCCCCACGGGCCTGGCGACCTCCGCCGATGGTCGCCTGTTCGTGGTCGAGACGACCCGGAACCGGGTGCGGGTCTTCCAGCTCGACGGTGGTGGGAGATGAGCCGGGTCCTCGCGGCATGGCTCCTGTTCGCCACCCTGGTCGTCGGGTCGCCGGCGGCCCTGGCCCAGGGCAGCCTCCACGAGGCCGCCCCCGGCAAGGCCAGCTCGGCGCGGGAGTGCGCCATCTGCCACTTCCGCTGGGTCGGCACCTTCTTCAACGAGGGACGGGGAACCCCCCTGGCGCCGATGCCGCAGGCCAAGCAGGTCGGCACGGAGGAGATGTGCTTCTCCTGCCATGACGGCAGCGTGGTGGACTCGCGGCGGGAGCTGCTCCTCGGGAGTCGGCACGAGATCGGCGAGCCGCCGCCGGACGACATGGACATCCCCGAGGCCTACCCCCTCGACGAAGACGGCAACGTCACCTGCTCCACCTGCCACACGGCCCACGCGCTGCCCGGGTCCGAGCGGAGCGCCGGGGACCCGGTCTTCATGCGCCGGTCCAACCTCGACTCCGCCATGTGCGAGGACTGTCACCAGGACCAGCTCGACACCGAGCGGGTCAACAACCACCCCCTGGGGGCCAACGACCGGGCGATCCCTCGCGCGCTCACCTCGCGCGGGGCCCGGACGAGCGCGGACGGCGGCCTGACCTGCCAGACGTGCCACGCTCCGCACGGAGCCCTCTACGACGCGATGCTCATCGACAGTGCTGCCGACGGGGGGCTCTGCACGGCCTGCCACGAGTCCGAGGCCGGGCCCCGCTCCCACCACCCGGTCGACCGTCGCCTGGACAGCCAGGGTCGGCGCCTCATCTCCTCGCTCGGCGGGGAGCTCAACGACGGTGCCCTGACCTGCCTGAGCTGCCACGGGGCCCACCAGGCGCCGTCGGAGGACCTGCTGCTCACCCGTCGTTCGGGTCCGGGGGCCTGTGGGGCCTGCCACGAGTCCGCAGCATCACGGCTTCGAGGCGGTGGCCACGGTCGCGAGCCCTGCGCGAGCTGTCACGGCATGCACGACCTCCCCCGGGGCTTCGGCGACGGGGCCCGGGCCGAGGGTGTGGGCCCGCAGATCTGTCTCGACTGCCACGCCGACGGCAGCGAGGACCCCCAGGTCGACCTCGACGCCACGCACCCCGTGGGCATCGACCTCGAGGAGGACAGCCACGGCGACCTGCCCGCCCTGGACGGCCGCCTCGCCTGCACCACCTGCCACGCGGCCCACAGCCGGGACCCGAAGCTCCTGCTCGAGGAGGCCCGCTCCGGCGAGGGCTGCGCCACCTGCCACGAGGCCCAGGGGCCGGTCATCGGTTCGGACCACGACGCGGCGATCGTCGCCGTCGGTGAGGCCGATCAGACCTGCCTGTCCTGTCACGACGTACACGGCTCCGCCGCCTTGTTCCTGATGGAGGAGGTGGACACCGGCGTGAACCCGGCTTCGGGGCGCTGCCTGTCCTGCCACGACGGGTCGACGGACGCCACGCCGGTCGGTCGTCACGACCACCCGGAGGGCTACCTGCTCACGGTCGAGGGGCTGCCGCCGGTCTACCAGGGGGAGGTCCCCTTCTATGGCCCTGACGGGGCACCGACCGGTGACGTCCAGCTCGGTGAGATCGCCTGTGCCACTTGCCACGACGTGCATCGGTGGAGCCACGGCTCCGACGAGGTCGAGGGCGCGGCGGAGGGCACGGAGCTGGACAGCTTCCTGCGCTCGCCGATGGACGTGGTCCAGGCCTGCTCGGTCTGTCACGGCGCCGAGGCCTGGCCGGCCTTCACCTGGTTCCACCAGGACTCGGGCTTCCGGCCGGGAGTCGAAGGAGGGGACACGCCATGACTCGCGCCATCCGCATCGTCCAGGAGGTCTTCGTCCGGAGCCGGGTAGCGGCCCTGGGGGCGGTCATCGTCACCACGGGCTTCGTGCTGGAGGCGGGCCTGCTCGTGCGGGCCGTCCGACACGAGGACGCTTCGATCTACTTCGGCATGGTCATCTGGGCGCTGATGCCGGCGTTCATCCTCGCGGGGCTGGCCCTGATCCCCCTCGGGCTCTTCCTCGTCGGCCGCGAGGCGGGCGGCGGGCGGTTCAGCCTGGGGGCGTTCGACGAGCTGATCTCCGTGCCGACGGCGGGGGCGCTCTCCAAGGTCCTGGCGGTGGTCATGGGGCTCACCGTCATCAACGTCATCTTCTTCTCGACCGTCAGCTACGAGGCCTACCACTACATGGACTCCTCGGAGTTCTGTGGCCAGGTCTGCCACCAGGTCATGGCGCCCGAGCACGCCGTCTACCAGCGCTCCCCCCACGGGGGGGTCGAGTGCGTCAAGTGCCACATCGGTCCGGGGGCGGGCTTCTTCGTGAAGTCCAAGATGAGCGGCGCCTGGCAGATGGTGGCCGTGCTGGCGGACATCTACCCGCGGCCCATCCCCACGCCGGTGCACAACCTCCGACCCGCGCGGGACACCTGCGAGCAGTGCCACGACCCCCAGACCTTCCAGGGCTCCAAGATCAAGGTGGTCAAGATCTACACCGAGGACGAGGACAACACCCTCCGCTACACCATCCTCAACGTGCGCATCGGTGGCGGGGAGGAGATCGGTCATCCCTCGGAGGGTGTGCACTGGCACATCTCGGACACCCAGACCGTGACCTACGAGACCACCGACGAGGCCTGGGAGGACGTCGTGCGGGTCCGCCTGGACGACACGGAGGACGGCTCGTCGAAGGTCTGGACCCGCATCGACGCCCCCACGGACGGGTTGCCCACGGTGGAGCGGGTCATGGACTGCGTGGACTGCCACAACCGGACCGCCCACCACTTCCTCGGTGCGGAGGAAGCCCTCGACCAGGCCATGGCCCTCGAGCGCGTCGACGCGGCCATTCCCTGGATCAAGCGAGAGGGCCTGGCCGTGCTCACGGAGGACTACGCCGACGAGGAGGAGGCGGCCGCGGCCATTCGCGGGCTGGCGGGGCGCTACCAGGCCGACAGACCGGCCGCCTGGGCCGAGCACCAGGAGGCCATCGAGGCGGCCATCGAGGTGCTGCTCGAGATCTGGAACCTCTACGTGCACCCGGAGATGAACATCACCTGGAACACCTACCCCAGCCGCCGCACCCACACCGGGACCCGGGGGGGCTGCTACCGCTGCCACAACGACGACGTCGTCGACGAAGAGGGCACCCCCCTCAACTCGGAGTGCGAGGTCTGCCACTACATCCTGGCGGAGGACGAGGTCGATCCGATGGTCTTCCAGTGCCTGCACATGGAGCGGTCGGTCGACCTCTTCTGACGCCTTGGTGGCGGGGTGGAGGCATCTAGGAGGGTGTGGGGCATTGCTCCCGTCGCCTGGCTTGCTCACGTGATTTCAGGCGCTTCCGCTC
>CAZCVP010000299.1:1779-6961 GCA_964501915.1 uncultured Enterobacterales bacterium | reverse complement strand
AAAAGGATCGGGAACCCCAGCGTTCGCGGGCCATCACGCCGCCCCCCCCCCCCCGCGCCCCGCCCCGCGGCGCCGCCGCCCCCCCCCCCGCCCCGGGGCGGGCCCCCCCCCCGGCCCCGGCCTGCCCGGACGCCGACCGCACGAGGATCACCACGTTGCCGTCTCGGAGCAGCGCCATGCCGGCGTCGTCCCCCCAGTGGTCCGGACCGAGCGCCGTCAGGGACCGCTGGGCGCTGGCCACCTGGAGCCAGGCCGCCGCCGCGGCCGCCCGGTCCGGAGTCTGGTAGAGGCTCACCTCGACGAAGCCGCCCGCCTCCAGGGGCGCCCGCCAGGCGCTGTGGCCCACGTCCAGCGTCGGCTCGCCGACCCCGAGCTCGGCCAGCCGCTCCAGGGGCACACCCGCCCAGGGTCCCTCGGCCGCCAGGGCCACGCCGACCAGCAGCCACCAGCTCACTGGAAGGTCCCCTGGGCTTCGTAGTCATAGGAGACCCGACCCGACTGCACCAGCCGCTCCAGGTAGTCGTCCTCGTCGATGCCCTGGACCAGCAGCTCCTCGGACGGGGTCCGCGAGGGATCGGCGTCGCCGTCCAGGGCGAGGGTCGCGTCCCAGATGTCGCTGTGGCCGCGCCCGCCGGTCACGGCGTGGTAGGTGAAGCCGCAGCCGAAGGGCCCGAAGGGGCAGTTGGTGAAGGACTCCACGCCGATGGCCTGGATCTGGTTCAGGGAGAAGTTCCAGCCCAGGATGCGGTAGTTCAGCGGGACGCCGATCATGTTGGCGTAGGCCACCAGGATCGAGGCGCAGTCGGAGCAGTTGACGACCGTGCCGTAGCGACGGGTGAGGAAGTCCGAGAAGTAGAAGTGGCTGCGCTCCCAGTCGTCGCCCCAGTAGCGGGTGTAGTAGGAGGCGCCCCACTGGGTGTCGTAGGTGAGGCCGAGGTCGTTGTAGATCCAGGCGACGAGGGCATCGAGGACCTCGGCGTGGTCGGGCCCCACGCCGCCGATGGCCCGGAGCATCGGCTCCACGGCCGCCGGCCAGACCGCCGCGCCCTCGTCGAAGGTCGGTCGGTCGACCATCGCGTAGAAGCGGATCGGCAGGAACTGCGCACCGAGCCCGTGGACCTCGCCGTCCTCGTCGCTCACGGTGAAGCCGAGCCGCAGGGTCTCCTCCAGCACGCCCGGCCCCGTGGCCAGGACCTCGTCGCGCTGCAGCGTCACCACCCCTCCGGGAGCCAGGGCTCCCCCTCCCACCACCGTCCACCCGTCGACCTCCAGGCCCACGGTCAGGGCCCCGACCTGGGCCTCCGGGGAGACGACGAGGTCGATCAGAGGCGCGCTGTCCCAGGTGTAGGCCACCGGCTGGTTGGCGTCGGGGAAGAGCCGGGCCAGGACCTCGGTGGGCTCGGGGAAGTCCTGGGCGACCCCCTCGCTGTCGATGGCCGCCAGCTCCACGAAGGGCAGGCCGGCCTCCTGGAGATCGCCGGACGCGTGGAAGGTCAGCGGGATGCGCGTCGAGGTCGCCCCCCCGTCGTCGTCGGCGAGGGCCTGGTCGAAGCCCAGCCGCACGACCTCCAGGTGGTGCTCGGCCGACGCGGTGAGGCCGTCGTCGCGCACGAAGTCGACCTCCAGCACGTAGGACCCGACCGCGGGAGGCTCCCCGGTCCACTCCACCACTCCCTCTCCGTCCTCCGCGAGTCCCAGCACCTCGGACCAGAGCGCCGTGCCCTCGGCATCCACGGCGGAGAGCGTGGCCTCCCCCGCCGCGTCGGCCTGCACCAGCACGCCCAGCGTCGACTCCAGCAGCGGGTCCCAGCCGGGAGCCGCCCAGACCTCGACAACGGCCGGCTCGGGCTCGGGCTCCGCGACCGGACCGAGTCCGCCGTCGCAGGCCACCAGGAGGGCGAAGATCACGCTCCAGGTGTACCCCCGGCCCGGGGGGTGCAGGGGCCCTGGACCGGGAGTTTGCGCCGTCTCTACGGGAGCCGGTTCCGGTGGTGCGCCCCAGGCTGTCCCGCGACAGCCGGGCAACACCGAGGATCTCCAGGGGACCGGAACGTGGTAGGACGGCGCCCGTGAGCCGGTTCACCACCCAGGTGCGCTTCTGGACGGGGTTCGTCGTGACCTCGGTGTCGTCGGTGATCTTCATCGCCGTCGTGGTCCTGCTGCTGCCCTGGCGCCAGGCCCGGGTGCGGCTCTGCAACTTCTACGGCAAGTGCATCGGGCGCTTCAACATGGGCGTCGCCGGGGCGCGTCCCGTGAAGCACCACTGGGAGCGCATCGAGGCCTCGAGACCGGCGATCTACATCTCCAACCACACCTCCACCCTCGACATCTGGATGGGCATGTGGGCCTGCCCCTACGGAGGGGTGGGCGTGGCCAAGAAGGAGCTGCTGCGAGTGCCGTTCTTCGGCCAGCTCTACGGGCTCAGCGGTCACCCCCTCATCGACCGCAGCAACCGCGAGCGGGCCGTGTCGACGCTGAATGACCTCACGGACTTCGTCCGCAAGAACAGGCTGTCGATCTGGATCTGGCCCGAGGGCACCCGGAGCCGGTCCGGCGAGCTGGGCCCCTTCAAGAAGGGCCTCTTCCACATGGCGATCGCGACCCGCTACCCGGTGGTGCCGCTGGTGATCTGGGGCGCCCAACAGATCTGGCCGATCGTCCCGGTCCGCAGGCTGAGGTTCCAGCCCAACGACCTGCACATCGAGGTCATGGAGCCCGTCGACACCTCGGGCTGGGAGCTGGAGACCCTGGAGACCCACATGGCGGAGCTCCACGAGCTCATCCGCCAGCGCATCGACGAAGGTCCTCCCCCCGAGCGGTAGCGCGCACCCCACCCCCCGGTGTCCAAGGGGACGTGACCGTGGGAAGCGCCATGCTGAAGAAGATCCTCGCCCTGTCGTTCGTGTTCGCCGCCTTCTTCGGCGTGTCCGCCAACGCCCTGGCCTCCGAAGGCGGACGCGAGCTCTACATCGACCCCGGACTGGGGCTGTGGAGCGTGACCGAGCAGAGCCAGCTCGACCCCGTGCTCAAGGTCGGGACCGCCGTGGGCTTCACCTATGGCCTGACGGACCGCCTGGACGGCCGCACCCGCGTCGAAGGCACCTGGCTCCAGGGCGTCGAGGGCAACGGCCGCGACCTGCGGGTCGGCACCTTCGTCGGCTGGCGCAACGCCGCCGGCGGCTTCGAGGTCGGCCTCGACGTGTTCCAGAACCGCTTCCACGTCCGCGACCTGGAGCTGCACGACAGCCTCGGGCTGGAGCTGCCCGTGCGCATGTACCTCGGTCCCGAGGTCGCCCACGTGGTGGTGGGCGTGTCCACGGCCTGGCTCCAGCACCCGCAGCGCCGCGTCGACTGGAGCACGGCGACCCTCCAGGGCGGCTTCGGCCACGAGTTCGCCTGGACCGCCGGGGTGGGCTCCCAGCTCCGCAAGACCCGGGTGGCGGTGGTCTACACCCGCCGGCAGGTGGCGGGGGACGTGATCGACGGGCTGAACATCCAGGTGGGTCGCTGATCAGCGCCCCATCACCGTCACCAGCACCGTCCGCCGGCGACGAGGCCCGTCGAAGTCGCACAAGAAGACGTCCTGCCAGGTCGACAGCCCCAGGCGTCCACCGCGGATCGGCACCGACTCACTGGGCCCTACCAGCCCCGCCTGGATGTGGGCGTCGCCGTTGCCGTCGATGCGATCGTGGAGCCAGATCCCCTGGGGTGCGACCCGCGCGAGGCAGTCGAGCACGTCGAGGCAGATGTTCGGGTCGTCGTTCTCCTGGATCATCAGCGCCGCCGTCGCGCCCTGGGCGTAGAGCGAACAGAGGCCCTCGGTGACGCCGGAGCGCCTCACCTGCTCGCGGACCTCCCCGGTGATGTCCACCAGGGACCTCGGCTCGCGGGTGCGCACGACGATCTCGGCGGTGTAGAGCTCCATGTCTCCTCCGGAGGGTGAAGACTCGCACATGCACACACGCGGACCTCAGCGCCCGGTCCGGATCGCATTCCCGCCGTCCGGAACATGCCGACAGGGCCGGCTGTCGATAGTCCAGCCCCCCACCCGGGAGTCCCCGCCATGACGACCCTGCTCCTCCTCCCCCTCGGACTCTCCGGCTGCGCCCACACCCCCGCCGTGAAGCAGGCCCGCGGCCAGGTCGTCCAGTCCCCGGGAGAGGCCGACACGTGGATCGCCCTCGGCGACGCCTTCCGCAAGTCCGGTGCCCGTCGTCGGGCCTTGGAGGCCTACCAGCACGCCCTGGTGCTCAGCCCCGACGACCCGCTGATCGTCGAGCGCATCGCGATGGTGAGTCAGCGCGACGTGCGGAGACTGGAGCGCAAGGCCCTGAAGCACCCGCTGAACGACGAGCTCTGGGGCGACGTCGGCGACGAGCTGCTGGCGCGGGGCATGAGGGAGCAGGCCCTCACCTACTACCTGCACGCCCTGCGCATCGACCCCGGCGACTCGGAGTGGAACCAGAAGGTGCTGGAGCTGAGCGGCCCCGAAGGCATGCTCGCGGTGATGGAGGTGACCGGCACCGAGATGAACGACGAGGCCCTCGGGGACGCCGCCGACCAGTACTACGAGCTCGGCGAGCTCGAGCAGGCCTGCGAGCTGTGGGCCCGGTCCGCGGAGCTCGATCCCGGCGACAGCGAGTGGCAGAACAAGCTCGCGGCGTACTGCGGCCTGGAGGTCGCGCTGGGTGCCGAGGCCATGCTCGCCGAGGAGCTGATCGCCGAGGCCGGCCTCGGCGGCGTGATCGGTGTGTCCGAGGCTCCCCCGGCCGAGCAGCTCGGCTGGGCCAAGCTGATGGCGGGTGACAAGGAGGGCGCCCTGACCGCCTTCGAAGCGGCCCTGATCCGGGACCCGATGGACAAGGAGGCCCGCCGCGGCGTCATGCTCGCCACGGACCGCACCCAGGTCGAGGTCCTGACCACCCTCGCCGAGCGCTTCGAGTCCAACGACGAGCTCTGGGGCGACCTGGGCGACGCCCTGGTGAACGTCGGCGACCTCCCCGGCGCCCTCGACGCCTATCGCAAGGCCCAGGCCCTGGACAGCGACGACACCGAGTGGCCCCGCAAGGTCGTCGTGCTCGCCTCGCTGCTCGGCGAGGAGGGCCACGAGGGACGGCTGTTCGAGTAGGTGTCAGGCATTCGTGATAATGATTTCGCGGTGGCGAAATCATTATCACGAATG
>CAZCVP010000299.1:0-1769 GCA_964501915.1 uncultured Enterobacterales bacterium | reverse complement strand
TTTTCTTTTTGCCTTTTTTAAAATTATTTTAACCTCCCCCCCCCCCCACCTCTCGTCCAGACGACGTCAACCCCCCGCAAGCCTTCCGTCAACCCCCGCCTCCCCCGCCCATCGGCTCGCCGCGGCTGTGTATACCGGCGACACCGATGTTCTCCCTCCTCCTGAGCACCGCAGCAGGGGTCGCCATCGCCGGCTATGGCGATGTCCGCGACGGCCGCCCCACCTGGGAGCACCGCGAGCTGATCACCCTGACCAACGCGGTCCGTGTCGACCCGCTGGCCTGGGACTACCGCTGCAACACCAGCAGCTGGTCCTCGTCGGAGCGGTCCCCCAAGGAGCCGCTCTACTACCACGACGGCCTCACCGAGATCGCCCAGCTCCACTCCGAGGACATGGAGCGCCACGACTTCATGGATCACACGAGCTGGGACGGCACCTCGTGGTCCAACCGGATCCGGCCCTACTACCCGGGCGGCACCCTCGGCGAGAACGTCGCCTGGGGCTACCGCGACAACGCCTCGGCGCTCTTCGACGGCTGGATGTGCTCCAGCGGCCACCGCTCGAACATCATGAGCGCCAGCTTCGAGGACCTCGGGGTCGGCATCGAGGACGACTACTACACCCAGGACTTCGGCGGCGGCGCCCGCACCCCCCACGTGCCGGTGGCGATGGGCGTCCACACCCCCGAGCGCCCGTCCCGCGACCTCACCTTCCTCGCCACCTGGTCCGACAGCGCCCGTCCCCTCGCGCTCCAGGTCGAGACCGAGCACCAGTGCAGTGACCTGTCCCTGACCGCGGGCAGCGCCGCCCGAGGCCTCTGGGAGGTCGACCTGGAGGCCGGCAGCGGCTGCCAGCGCTACCGCTTCGTCTGGGAGACCGAGGGCGGCGTCCTCGGCGCCCTGCCGGCGACCGGCTCCTACGTCTACGGCCAGGGCTGCACCCTGGCCGACCCGACCATCTCCGGCGCCTGCGAGCCCGAGGAGCCCGAGGACCCCGAGCCCGAGGAGGAGGACCCCGAGACCGGCACCGACACCGAGACCGACGACCCGGAGACCGGCGGTGAGCCCGGCGACTGCCGGCCCAGCGACGAGGATCGCAACGGCGACTGCCAGCCTGACCGCGAGCTCTCCTCCGGAGCGCCGGCGACAGGCTGCTCCGCCGCACCCGGCCCGGCCAGCGCGGCGTGGCTCCTCGTGCTGATCGGCAGCCTGCGCAGACGATCCTGGAGGCGACCCGATCCGCGGTAAGGTGACGCACCTCTCGGCACGGGTGCGTCATGACGACCAGTTCCTCCCGGGCAGGGCTGCTGATGGCCTGCCTCGTGATCCTCCTTCCGGGCTGTCGCAACAAGCTCGACACCGCCGACACCGGCACCATCCACGACGTCTGCGACTACTTCGAAGACCTCGACGGAGACGGCTGGGGGACCGACATCGTCGTCGAAGGCTGGTGCAACGAGCTGCCCGCCGGCAGCGCCGCCCAGGCGGGAGACTGTGACGACGGCAACGGCGTGGTCAACCCCGGCGAGGTCGAGGTCGCCTACGACGGCCTGGACAACGACTGCGACGAGCTGACCCCCGACGACGACCTCGACGGCGACGGCTTCGACAACGTCGACGACTGCGACGACGACGACGCCGACGTGAACCCCGACGCGACCGAGTCCTGCAACGACGTCGACGACGACTGCAACGGCCTCGTCGACGACGCCGACGCCGGCACCTGGTACGCCGACGACGACGAAGACGGCTACGGCGACCCCGAGACCG
>CAZCVP010000298.1:0-7023 GCA_964501915.1 uncultured Enterobacterales bacterium | reverse complement strand
CCTGCGATCAACCCCCCCGCCACCGAGGTCTGCGTCGGGGCCGACTACGACTGCGACGGCACCACCGAGGTGGGGGCGACGGATCCGTCCACCTGGTATGCCGACGACGACGGCGACGGCCACGGCGACGCCGCCGAGAGCAGCACGGCCTGCGATGCGCCCACCGGTAGCGTCGCCAACGCCGACGACTGCGACGACACCGACGCCGCCGTGAACCCCGGCGCCAGCGAGACCTGCAACGGTGTGGACGACGACTGCGACGGCCTCGTCGACGACGCCGACGCCGGTGTCACGGGCACCACGACCTGGGCTCTGGACCACGACGGCGACGGCTACGGCGATCCCGCCTGGACCACCGCGAGCTGCGAGGCCCCGACGGGGTACGTGGCCGACGACAGCGACTGCGACGACCTCGACGCCGCCGTGAACCCCGCCGCCACCGAGACCTGCAACGGCGTCGACGACGACTGCGACGGCGACGTCGACGAGGACGGCGACCTCAGCACCTGGTACGCCGACAGCGACGGTGACGGCTTCGGCGACCCCGACGTCACGACCGAGGCCTGCGAGGCGCCGTCGGGAAGCGTGGACAACCCGAACGACTGCGACGACACGGACGCCTCCGTGAGCCCCGCCGCCAGCGAGACCTGCAACGGCGTCGACGACGACTGCGACGGCACCGCCGACGACGGGGTGCTCGGCAGCAGCGCGACCTGCGCCGCAGCGGACTGCCTCGAGGTCCTCACCGACGACCCCTCAGCCTCCGACGGCGACTACTGGATCGACGTCGCCGGCACGGCCACGGAGCTGACCTGCGACATGGGCACCGACGGCGGCGGCTGGACCCTCGTCTTCGCCGACGACTTCGAGACCTCTGTCGACGCCGGCTGGAGCCTGTCGTCCACCTATGACTGCTCCGGCTTCGGCGTGTTGCTCGGGGGCTATGGCGTGATCGCCGGCGGGGAATTCGACATCACCGTCGACACCCTGGGCCTGGCCCACACCGAGGCCCTCGTGGCCTTCGAGTACGCCAAGCTGGACTCCTGGGACGGCGAGACCGGCTACGCCGAAGTCGACGGCTCCACCATCTGGAGCGCCAGCCTCTACTACTACGAGGGCGAGGAGGTCTGCGCCTGGAACCGGGGCTGGGAGGGCTCCTACGACGAGCTGCACGTCGTGGAGGAGATCGTCGGCCACACCGCCGCCACGCTCACCTTCCTGGCCGGCTCGACCCTGGACCAGGACGCCTGGGACGAGTCCTTCGGCCTCGACGAGGTGGAGGTCTGGGTGAGGTAGGAGCCATGGATTCTGGAAGCCTGCCTTCCAGTTTCACGGTAGTTCGCCCAGTGTGCGTAGCCGCCCGAACGCCACCCGGGTGCGTGGGCCTGCTCGCCGCGCGACGGCCCGCGGGTCGACCCGGCCGAGCATCAGGGCGCCGTCACGCCGCTTGCTGTAGCGGGGGAGCCCGGCGGTCACCAGGGCCTCGGCGAGTTCGCTGGAGAGCTTCCGGGTGCAGCCCCCTTCGGCCTTCTCGGGGCCTCCGAAGTCCTCCAGGTGATCCCAGGCCGCGCCCAGCACCACCTTGCTCGCTCCGGCCGCAATCGGTTCTCTCTCGCCGGCCCAGCGTCCGAACCCGTTTCCCCAGTCGGCCAGGAGCCAGGCCTCGACCTCTGGCTCCATGTAGATCACGACGACCCGTGTCCGGCCTTCCACGGCGCTCGACAACTCGGCCTCGAGGGCCTGGAGGGCCTCGGGGTCGCGAGCCTGGGCGCGGCAGTCCCCGTCGTCGACGATCACGTAAGCGTCACACGTGGGATGGGCGCGGAGGCCCCTGCGAACCTCTCGGAGCAGGGCAGCGCCGGTGATTCCGGACTGGGACCGCCGTGGGATCGGCGTGGAGCCGCCACGCTTGGGGCCCGGCTTCTCGACCGCTGGAAACCGACGTTCCCAGGTGATGTCCGGTCCGAGCTTCTGCAGAAACCGGTGCAGCCCGCCCACCTCTGTGTGCCCGGCGGTTGCGAAGTACCCGACCTTCAATGAGGCCAGCCCCCGAAGTCCGGGTCTCCGATGCGGTAGAGATCGCCCAGCTCCCAGCCCTCATCGAGGTGGCGCCGGATCCGGGCGGCGTCGAGCACGACAGGCCGGCCGGGCTCGTCGAAGACGATCACCTGGACCTCACCGCGGGAGAAACCCTCGGTGAACGTGTCCAGCAGGTCCGCCGAGTGGGTGCTGATCACCATCTGGCGGTCGTGGGCGGGAGTCTGGAGCCAGCGTCCCATCACACGGAGCCAGGCCGGGTGGAGGTGGAGTTCGGGCTCGTCGATGGCCAGCGTGCCCAGGCCCGGTTCGGGGTTGTCGAGCAGCCAGGCGATGACGAAGGCCTGGAGCGTGCCGTCTGACTGCTCGCCCAGGGCCACCTTCTCCCCGCCGATCTGCAGGGTCACCCAGCGCACCTGGCCTGCGTCTCGCGTCCAGACCCGCTCCAGCTCGGGGAGCAGGTCCTGGAGGCGTCGGGTGTACCAGGCCAGGTCGCCGGCGCGGCCTTCCTCGTCTCGGAGGGCGTTGACCAGCGCACCGGCCTTCGGGTCGAGCCGGAGGACGAGATCAGCTCGACTGGCGGGGTGGCGGATGTCGGCGAGCGCGAACTCGGCGGCGTGGTAGGCGAGGTGGCCGTGGAAGGCGTTCCGGAGTGTCCGTTCCAGCCTCTCCGCGGCGTCGCGGTGCGTCTGGTTGCCCTGCGTGAAGGGCCAGGCCCCCCCGTTGAAGGCGACCTCGTGTCGGACCGCGTCTTCAGTGACGCGGACGGGCGCATCGGAGCGGAAATCGCCGGAGAAGGTGGCGATACCCGGCTCTACCCGGTGCGCCTGGAGCTCGGCGAACTGCGAGCCGCGCTGGACGACGGTCTCGTGGACCACCTGGACGCCCATGCCGGGGTCCGTCGGGTTCCTCTTCTCGAGGGCGAGAGCATAGGTGACGGTGTCACCGGATGGCTCGGGGAGCTCAATGCACCAGGCCAGCTCCGCTTGGCCGTCGGTGAGGCTTCGGGCGAGGTCGTCCCAGCCGACGACCTTGCCGAGGGGGCGCCCCCGCTCCCTCTCGCGGACTTCGAAGAGCTCGCACCTGCGCGTCAACGCCCGGAGGAGGTTGGTCTTTCCGCAGTTGTTGGGGCCGACGAGGACGTTCACGGGGCCCAGGGGCAGGTCGATGACGTCCAGGTTTCGGAAGCCACGGGCTGTGAAGCGGGTGATCATCGCCTGCATCCTATCCTGGGGCTCCGTGCGGACCGCGAGGCAGGGCGGCCACAAGCCCGTCCGCTCAGACTCACCGACCAGGGTGTTGGCCACTCTTCGCTACGCCGGTGGCAGGGGCCGCCCGCAGCGGTCCACCGAGGCCCCGGAGAGCGGTTCCCGGAGCCGAGGCGTTAGCCATGACCGACCATGGTGTCCCCCTCTCGCAGGACCGCGGCCCGGTGGGGGGCCCCGCTGCTCTTCGCCGGGCTCGCTCTGCGCCTGCTGAGCGGGTCGCTGCACGGCGACACCGTGCTCGGGACCGGCACCGGCGAGGCCTGGGGCCGCCTGTTCGTCACCGCCCAGGTCACCCGGTGGGTGGAAGGCGTGGCGGACTGGGGGCACGCGGACCTGGTCGGCTGGCCGGCGGAGGTCTCCCTGTGGCCGGTGGACCCGGCCGTCCAGGCGCTCCAGGTCCCGGCTGGCGCCGTGCTGGGGGACAGCACCGGCCTGGCGCTGGTGGCCCTGGTCCTGGTGTGGTTGGCGGGGCTGGGGCCGTACCGGCTGGCCCGAACCCTGGGAGCTCCGACCGCGGGAGCCCTCGCCGCGGGGCTGCTGGTGCAGCTCGCTCCCTTCGTGCTGCGCAACCTGCAGGACGCGGTGCTCGAGGTCGCGGCGATCGGCGTCGCTGCCCTGGCCGTCGAGCGATGCGTGAGGGCGATCCGGGGAGACGGCGGCTTCGTGGCGGCCGGCCTGGCCATCGCGCTGGTGGCCGCGACCAGCCCCTACTTCGCGGTGTACCTGGCCCTGGGCTGTGCTCTGGCGGTGCCGGCGACCTGGGATCGGTGGCGATCGTGGGCGCGGCTGGCGGTGGCCGGCGCCCTCGGGTGTGCCCTGGTGCTGGCGCCGCTGCTGGCTGTCGAGGGCGGCGAGGGTGGGCGGCTCGGCCCCCGCGACGGACCCGCCGGCTACCAGCTCCAGGCCGCGCCGCTGGTCTCGCCCGACGAGCCCGTCGTCCGCAGCGCCCGACGGCACCACGGGGTGGGCAGCCGAAGCCCCGACCGGGCTCGGATCGGCAGCCCGGGTCGAACGGGCCCCCAGGGCGGCCCCGAGGAGCCCGAGCGTCACTGGATCCTCGCCCTCCACCGGGTCCCGGCAGGCGTCGCCCTGGCCCTGGCCGGCCTGGGGGGCCTGCTGGTGCCGGTCTCCCGTCGCTGGGCCGTGCTGGGGCTGGTGTTCTTCCTCGGCGGTCCAGGCCTGGGCTGGTGCGCACGGCTCGCCGGGGTGCGGCTCGCCGGCTCCACCCTCCTGGCCGGCGGACCGCTCGGAGCCCTGCTCCAGCACCTGCCGCTGACCGCGGCGATGGGCAACACGAGCCGCATGCTGGCCGCCGCGATGCTGGCCTGGGCGGTAGCCGGAGCGCTGCTGGCCACCCGATGGCGCTGGACGGCGGCCCTGCTCGGGCTGGTGGCCCTGGGCGAGGCCTGGGTGCTCCTGCCCGGACTGGTCCTCCCCGCGACCCGAGCCTCCGCAAACACCACCGTGCTGGCTGCGCTGGCGGCAGGGGACGACACCGGCTCGCCCCTGCCGACCGTCGTGTTCCCCTCCGGCGATCCCCCGGCCTGGCACCCGGCGGTCGCCCCCAAGGAGGTCCTCTACCTGGCGGGTCGCGGCGGCTTCCCGGTGGCCTACGACTTCGGCCGCGGCCGGGTCCCGGAGGACGTGCGGGCCCTGCTCAGGCTCTCCCAGGTCGCCGACGCCCCCATCGGCCTGCCGGCCGTCGAGCTCGCCGGGGAGCTTCCCGGCGACGACCGGCTGTGGGGCGAGCGGCCCTTCGAGGCGATCCTGGTGCTGGAGGACCGCCTGCTGCCGGACCAGCGCACCCGGCTGTTGGCCTGGCTGGAGGCCCACTCCAGGCCCCTGGCCCGCGGGCCAGGCACGAGCGCCTGGGCGATGCCCGCGCGGCACCGAACCGGCCCAGATGACCTATAGTCCCTCGATGTGGAACGCCTGGTCGCTGTTGATCGCCGGCTGCCTGGCGGCTCCACCCTCATCGAATCCCAACCCCACGGAGCCCGTGATGCCGTCCCACCAAAGCGTGCTCCAGGCCGTCCAGGTCGCCGGCGATGCCGAGCTGGAGGACTGGGTCTCCGTCCCCGGCGAGTACGCGCTCGGGGCCGTCGCCGTGGCCGGGATCGACCGCCACACCATCTACGAGGTGACCCCGGGGGCGGTGTCCCACCCCATGCACTTCTTCATCGCCGTCGAGGACGGGACGGGGGAGGTCTTCGTCACCAGCTCCCAGGCCGACGGGCTGGCCCGCCTGGTCCACGGTGAGCCCGGGCTGCTGGGCACGGCGGGTGGTGTCGCCACCGCCGTGCGGCTGGTGGCCGACACCCCCGACCGCACCCGGGTCGTGGAGGACGGGGCCCACCTCTCCGGAGCCGGCGCCGAGGTCACCCTCCAGGTCCTGCCGCCCCAGGTGCAGCGCGACGGCGGCGCCGTGCGGGTCACGGTCCATGTGGTCGATCACGCCGCCCGGCTCCAGCGCTGGGACCTCCACCTGCCGTCCAGCGGAGCGGCCACCTGGAAGCGCACCACCCTAGCCCGGGGCGTGAAGGTGGTAGCGCCATGAAGGGCCAGGAGACCCTCCAGCCCCAGGTCGAGGGGACCGCACCCGAGCAGTCCGCCGGGCCCGCGGCCGCGACGGCGGATCGGGGCAACGCCTTCGCCGCCAGCCAGCTCTCCGGGAGCGTGTCCGCCGAGCACCCCAGCCCGGAGCACGAGACCCCCGGCAGCGGGACCGGCCTCTCGGAGGAGGAGCTGGACGAGCAGCGCCCGGTCGGCTCGGAGGTCCCGGCGGAGCTGAAGACCCGGCTGATGGACCGGCTACGCAGCGCTCCGGCGACCAGCGCGGTCCTCGACGACATCCAACAGGTCCGGGGCAACACGGACTTCCAGGTCCTGTGGTCACGCCGCGGGGGGTACCAGAGCCGCGACCGCATCTTCATCGACCGCACCGAGGAGGAGACCCTCTGGCTGTCCACCCTGGCCCACGAGATCACCCACCTCAACGCCCACCTGCGAGGCGAGCAGGGGGACGTCGAGAACCAGAGCCGGGAGGACTATATCGACACCCAGATGACCGAGGAGATCCAGGCCCACGCCACCACCTACGTGGCGCTGCTGCAGATGGGGCACGATCGGCACCCGTGCACCGGCTACGACGAGTTCGTGGAGTGGCTCCAGGAGAACCACCCGACCCACGCCGTGTGCTTCGACGACGAGGCCGAGGAGCAGGCCAACTTCGACGCGATCGAGGAGCTGGCGAAGCCCTGGCTGGAGGACAAGTACCGCAACGACTGGCGGGGTTCCTCCAGCGGGCTCAACTACTACGAGAAGTGGGGAGCGCACTGGGATCGGATGCACGCGGACGACTGACGGAGCGGGCTCACCCGGACCGCCCGGGAGCGCCCGGGACCGGGTCCCTGTCGCCACCCCGGACGCCGGCCCTCGAGGGCTGGCCTGGCCCCCGGAACCGTCCGGGCGGAGGGCTCTCCACGGAGGAGGAGGCGACCTGGGCCATCAGGATCTCCCGGTTGGGGAGCTCTCCGAGCGTGTCGGTCTGGACCGGGGTCCACCCGACCTCCCTGAGCCCCCCCCTGCGGTCGGCGAGCGGCAGGGCGGGCGATATCGAGCGGACACCACCCCCTACCACGCCACCTCCACCGGGTAGGTGATCGGCACCCCCCCCACCAGATCATGGGCCGGGAAGTCCGCCTTGGCGATCACGTCC
>CAZCVP010000297.1:0-7076 GCA_964501915.1 uncultured Enterobacterales bacterium | reverse complement strand
CGATCTCGTCGTTGCAGTCGTCGTCGAGGCCGTTGCAGACCTCGACGGCACCGGGAAACACGTCGGCGTCCTCGTCGTCGCAGTCCGTGGAGGCCGGGTAGCCGTCGTCGTCGGCATCGACCGGGGCCGTGTCCTGGGTGTCGACGATCACCGTGCCGGTGTCGGTGGCCGAGTCCTCCTTGTTGCGACAGGCGAACGGCGAGAGCAGGCAGAGGAGGAGGACGAGGCGGGCCATGGAGCGCTCCCTTCCTGGACTGTCGAGCATTCTAGCAGCCTCGGGGCCCTCCCCCTCCCCCTGTCGGCCGCGGTGCATACTTCCAGTCGGAGGACCCCGGACCGCCCATGCACCCACTGCTCATCGTCATCCCAGCAGCCGGGCTGATCTGGGGAGCGGTGGCGGCGGCCCGGCGCGGCGAGCGGAAGCGCCTGCACCGGGCGTCGCGAGCGGCCTGGGCCGGCCTCGCCTCGCGCATTCCCGGCTTCGAGCTGGATCCCCACCTGATGGCTCTGGAGGGGGAGATCCGGGGCCGCCAGGTCCGCATCGACTGGTCGACGGGGGTCACCTACGGCTACGACGCCCTGCTCGGCCTGCACGTGCTGGCCCCCGGCTCCGCCCTCGGCATGCTCCAGGTGTGGCGCCTGGACCTGGCCGACGTGCTCAAGCCCCGCAGGATGGGGCTGGTGTTCACCGACGGGCCGGCGCTGGAGCACCACCGGGTGTCGGCCGACGACCCGGGGCTGGCGCGCAGGGCGCTGACGCCGGCGGTGAGGGCCGAGCTCGCCGGCCTCGAGGGAGCGGGGATCCTCACGGAGCCGGGACGGATCACGGTGCTCTTCGAGCGCATCGAGCCGGAGACCGTCGCCGCGGCGAGCCGGGTGCTGGGGGCGCTGCTGGAGCGGGTGGACGCGGGCAGGTAGCCGCCCTCAGAACGACGACCCGAGCAGCACGCCGGCCCCCCCCGAGTACGATCCATTCGTGTCGTCGTAGTCGTTGGAGATGACCACGTCCGGTCGGCCGTCACCGTCCACGTCGGATCCGCCGGTCACGTTGCGCCCGAAGTAGTCCTCCGAGTCGTCGCCGACCTGCTTCACCCGGGCATTGGCCAGGGACGTGGACCCGGTCACCGGCCCCAGCACGACATAGGCCGCGCCGGCGTTGCTGCCGCCGGAGTCGTTCTCGTGACTGCCGATGACCAGGTCCCCGTAGCCGTCACCGTCCAGGTCACCCGCACCCGCCGCCGCACAGGCGTAGTCGTAGCTGTCCTCCCCGATGAGCTTGCCCAGGGCCAGCTCGGCCGGGGTCCCGTCTCCGGACAGGGGACCCGCCAGCACGTAGGTCGCGCCGGCGTAGTTCTGTTCCCCGTACATGCACGCCAGCAGGTCCTCGCTGCCATCACCGTCGATGTCGCCGCCGGGCTGCACACCCCAGCCGAAGTAGTAGTCGCTGGACCCGGTGGGGGCGATCAGCACGTCGGCGTCCGACAGGTTCGCAGAGCCGGTGATCGGACCGAACTCCACGAACACGACCCCTCCGCTGCTGTGGCCGAGGCTGCTGTAGGTGGCGCTGGTGGCGAGGTCCGGCTGGCCGTCCCCGTCGAGGTCGAGGTCGCCGGCCAGCCCGTACATGCTGGCGTAGGTGTTCTCCTCGGTGTGGACCCGCCTGGCGAGGGCTCCGGTGAGGCTGTCGGTCCCGGTGGCGGCACCGCTGACGAGGTAGACACCGCCCCCGTTGCTGGCGCCGTCGTCCTGGTAGGGCGCACCGATGAAGACGTCCCGGACCCCGTCGCCGTCCTGGTCTCCGGCGGGGGCGAGTCGCCGACCGGCCTGGTCGTCGGAGGACTCGCCGGTCCAGGTGGCGTCCGGCGAACCCGTCGACTCGGAGGAGGCGGTGGGACCGAAGAACAGGTAGACCTCGCCGCGGCTGCTGGCCGGGTAGGCCCCGAGGGCCACGTCGGCGTAGCCGTCGCCGTCGAGATCGCCGACGCCACCGACCCCGTAGCCGGCGTAGGACCCGGTGAACTGGGTCGTGTAGGTCGTGGACAGGTCCACGTCGGTGATGACGGGCCCGCTCAGGAGCCAGGCGTAGCCCCAGGACCCGACCAGCACGTCGTCGATGCCGTCGCCGTCGACGTCGCCGGGCAGCGCCAGGGAGTAGCCGGCCGCATACCCGCTGGGTCCCCGGATCCAGGCCGACATCGAGTCGTCGGTGACCAGGGGGTCGGTGCCGTTGGACACCTCGTCGCCGTCGCTCCAGACGTCCTGGTCCGTCCAGGGGCTCTCGGGGTCGGAGCCCTCGTTGTACTCGTCGATGTTGCTGAGCCCGTCACCGTCCAGGTCGTCCGCGGCGTCGTCGGTGGTGGAGTCGAGCCCGTGGGCGTCCTCCCAGCCGTCGGCCATGCCGTCGCCGTCGTCGTCGTCGGCGTAGCCGGACTCGCCGCCGGGGCCCCCGTAGGCGCCGATGTCGCTGGTCGTGCCGTCGGGGTCGTGCAGCCCGGGGTCCCCGGCGTCCTCCAGGGGGCTGCCGGCGGCCAGGTGCAGGTCCCACAGGTCCGCCGAGGCCGCCGCGGCGAAGACCAGGAACTCCGGGTCCACCGAGACGTTGCCGTCGGACCCGGTCGGGTCATCGATGTCGTCGTAGTCCGCGTTGTCGTTGCCGTAGACGTCGGTGTAGCTGATGCCCGGCTCGTAGGTGCCGCTGTCGTTGGAGATGCCGTAGCCCTCGTTGTAGGCGGAGATCACGTTGACCAGGTCCACCTGTCGCACCCAGACCGGGTCGACCAGCAGCCCCGTGCCGCCGTTGCCGACGATGGTGGCGTTGGTCAGCGACGCCGCGTCGGAGGTGGAGGTGGTGTAGAGGTAGACCCCGGGGCCGCTGTTGCCGGCCACGAGGAGGTTCTCGGCGTCGAAGGTGCCCCCGCCGGTGGTGTAGACGTGCAGCGCGTAGGTGGACGACGAAGAGGTCTGGTTGCCGACGACCGACAGCCCCGACGCCGACACGGTGCTGTAGTCGCTGATGCTCAGGTAGATCCCCGGGTAGCTGCTGCTGCCGCGGTTGTTCGAGACCTCGAGGCCATCGAGGATCAGGTCGCTGTGGCTGCTGGCTCGCAGGTAGCCGCCTGGGTAGCTGCCGCCGCAGGTGTTGTCGCTCAACACCACGTCGGTGAGGTCGACCTCGCTGTAGCCGTCCGAGCCCACGTAGAGCACGTAGGAGGAGCGGACGGTGTTGCCCGTCATCGAGACGCCGCTCAGGTCGATCGCGCTGTAGCTGGACGCGTAGAACTCGCCGACGGCGTAGTGATCGCCGCTCTCGCCGCCGTCCATCGACGACCCGGACAGATCGATCTCGGTGGTGCTGCCGGCGTAGGCGTAGCCGGTGCCGTAGTAGTTGGCGGCGCTGTTGCCGGAGAAGTCGGAGCCGCTCAGGTCCACGGTCGAGCTGCTGGAGACCTGGACCTCGAAGGCGCCGCTCCGGTAGGTGGCGTGGTTGCCGGTGAGCTCGGCGCCCGAGAGGTCAGCGGTGAGCGATGAGCCCGAGAGGTAGAGGCCGGCGCCGTAGTAGGCGGAGTTGCCGGTCAGCACGAGGCCGGGCATGTCGATCGTGGTCGAGCTGGTCGAGAGGTAGAGCCCACCTCCGTAGGTGCCGGAGCCGCTCGTCTCGTTGTCCGTGATGACCAGGTTCGAGGCCGTGATGCTGCCGGTCGAGGAGAGGTAGATCCCGGCGCCGGAGCCCCCGAGGTTGTTGGTCACCTCGACGTCGGTGAGGTCCACCTCGTCGATGCCATAGACATAGACCCCGCCGCCCTTGTCCGAGGCGTAGTTGCTGTCGATGACGACGTCGACCAGCTCCAGCCAGTCGCCACCCTCGGCGCGGATGGCGCCACCCTGGAGGGCCAGGCCGTTGGTGATCGTGAAGCCCTCGACGGTGCCACCGGGCAGGGTCAGGGCCGGGTCGCCGTAGAAGTCGCCGTCCAGGGTGGTGGACCCGGAGCCGTCGACACCCACCAGGAAGAGCTCCTTGTCGCCGAAGTCCAGGCGCTCGGTCCAGGTGCCGGCCGCGACCTCGATGGAGTCGTAGGTGCAGGCCAGGTCCACGGCGTCCTGGATGGTGGACGCGTCACCGGGCACGGTCCAGGTCGTGGAGCCCGGGTAGTGGGAGGCGTCGCTGTCGTCGCAGTCGAGCCCGCCGTAGTCGCTGTGGTCGTAGCCGTCGCCGTCGGCGTCGTAGTCGCTGCCGCTGTCGCAGTCGCCGTCGACCCCGTCGTACCAGGTCTCGCTGGCCCCGGGGTGGATGGTGGCGTCGCTGTCGTCGCAGTCGGTGTCGTCGCCGACGTAGCCGCTGGGCTCGGAGCAGGCCGGAGTGGTGCTGCTGGCGTTGCCGTAGCTGTCCCCGTCGGCGTCCTGGTACCAGGTCTGGGCGTCGATCGCGCTGGTCTCGTCGACGGTCCCGTCGCAGTCCTCGTCCACGGCACCGTCACAGTGCTCGTCGGCGCCGGGATGGATGCTGGCGTCGGTGTCGTCGCAGTCGCTGCTGTCCGTCACCGTGCCGCTCGGCTCCGAGCAGCTCACCTGCGACACGGCCGCGTCGCCGTAGCCCTCTCCGTCGGCGTCGTCGTACCAGGTTGACCCGTCGGAAGCGGTGTCCTCGTCGATGGTCCCGTCGCAGTCGTCGTCGTGCCCGTCGCAGTACTCGTCGGCCCCGGGGTAGAAGGTGGGGTGGGGGTCGTCGCAGTCCGCGGCGTCGGCCACGTAGCCGGCGGGCTGGTCGCAAGCGCGGTAGGGGGTGTCGGTGAGCCCGTAGCCGTCGCCGTCGCCGTCGTAGTACCAGGTGGTGGCGTCGGTGGCGTCGTCGTCGACGGTGCCGTTGCAGTCGTTGTCGGCGCCGTCGCAGAGCTCGGCGGCGCCCGGGTAGCTGGTGGCGTCGTCGTCGTCGCAGTCCGTGCTGCCGGCCACGTAACCGGAGGGCATGGTGCAGGCGGTCGTGCTGTCGCTGGCGTCGCCGTGGCCGTCGCCGTCGCTGTCGGCGTACCAGGTTCCGGCGTCGGTCGCGTCCTCGTCGATGTCCCCGTCGCCGTCGTTGTCCAGGTTGTCGCACTGCTCGACGTCGAAGCAGTCGGCCACCCCGTCGGCGTCGGCGTCGAAGCCGTCGTCGGCGGTGCCGTTGCAGTCGTCGTCGACGCCGTTGCAGGTCTCGACCTCAGCCGGGTTGACCACCGCGTTGTCGTCGTCGCAGTCGGTCCCGTCGGCGACGTAGCCGGGGGGGGCGTCGCAGCTCACGGTGGCGACGGCGCTGGTGCCGTAGGTGTCGCCGTCCGCGTCCTCGTACCAGGTGCCGGCGTCGACGGCGTCGTTCTCGTCGGCGACCTCGTCGGAGTCGTTGTCGAAGACCTCGCAGACCTCCGGGGCGGCGGGGTGGACCGCGGGGTCGGTGTCGTCGCAGTCGCCGCCGTCGGCGATGTGGTCCGTCGGCTGGACGCAGGCGGTGGTGGGACTGGACTCGTCGCCATAGCCGTCGCCGTCATCGTCGGCGTAGAAGAGGTCGGCGTCGATGGCGTCGCCCTCGTCGATCTCGTCGTCGCAGTCGTTGTCGACCCCGTCGCAGCGCTCGTCGGCGTCGGGGTGGATGGCCGCGTCGCCGTCGTTGCAGTCGTCGCCCCCGAGGTCGGCGTCGAGGAAGCCGTCCCCGTCGAGGTCGGGCTCCACCACCTCGAAGGAGACCGACGCGGAGCCGGAGTCCAGGGCCGGGTCCATGGCGTTGACATGGAGGCTGTAGGTGCCGATGTCGAGGCCCGAGACGTAGAAGTCCGCCGTGCCGTCGGCGTTGGGGGTCTCCGGGGCCTCGTCGAGGTCCTCCAGGCCGCTCCAGGCGAGGTACATCTCGGTGAGGTCCAGCAGGTAGTCGTCCTCCACCAGGACCTGGACGTGGACCGAGAGTCCGAGGCCGTAGGTCGCGCCGGCCTCCGGGGAGAGGAAGGTCACCGTCGGTGGCAGGTTGGGCTCCACGGTGAAGTCGACCCGGTCCTCGGCGGAGCCGCTGGAGGAGTCGACGACCTGGAGGATGACGGTGTGCTCGCCGGCCTCCATGCCCTCCACCACCAGCACGGCCCCGATGTCGTTGACCGAGCCCATGCCCTCCAGGGGGCCCTGCAGCGTCGAGCCCCAGGCGAGGCCGAGGTCGTCGTTGGCGGTCAGGTCGTCGGAGATCAGCGCGGCGAAGGTGATCGCATCGGAGGCGTGCAGGACCTGTCCCTCGACGGGCGAGGTGATCTCCACCTCCGGGTCGTTGTTGGTGACCCCGACGTTGGAGTCGGAGCAGGCCGCGACCAGCAAGAAGGAGGTGAGCATGGACCCTCCGCACCTGGGAGTGAGGGTCGATGGTCGGGGATCGCGGCGGGGACGTCAATCGGTCGGGAGGACCGGCCCGCGTCGGCGAGGGCGAGGGCACGTCGCCTGGAGCAGGCTCGGGCGCCTCGACCGGGAGGTGAGGGAGAGGTGCGACGCCCTGTCAAGGAATCGTCAATCGGCCAAAAAGGGCCTTTGAAGGAAAACTCGGGCCCGTTGGCCCTCCTGGAGACGACACCGCTGGAGCAGACCATGACTCTGGAAGAAGACCGCCGAAGGCCGGTTCCTGAGCAACGGAGGCAGCCCCCGCGAGTACCCGCTGACCACCCAGAGCTGGGGCTTCCAGGGCGAGCAGATCATCTACGGGCTCTACATCCGCAACGACTCCACCAACGCCAGGGTCGGTGTCCGGCACTTCCAGGGCGCCACACCCGACTCCAACGCCTTCGTCCCCATCGCGATCGATCCCATCGCCGTCGCCGCCCCCACCGCCTCTCCGACCAACTTCGCCGGCTCCGTCCCGATCGACGCCCTGCCGCACTTCCAGCCCTGGATCAAGGTCGACGACCTCGGCGCCGTGGAGTGGGTCGACGTCGAGCTCTGGGCAGGGACCAAGGACTCCTGAGGTTCCACCGGCCATCCTGCACCTGACCCCGGGGGATCCTCCGTGCCCCTGATCGATGCCCCCGAAGCCGTCTGGCGGCCACCGGTCGACAACCAGGCCCCTCCCCGCGTCC
>CAZCVP010000296.1:0-7084 GCA_964501915.1 uncultured Enterobacterales bacterium | reverse complement strand
GGGGCGCAGACCGGGTCCTCGGGCACGGGCAGCCAGGTCAGCAGCTCCAGGCACCGGCCGGGTGCCAGGGGCCGGGGCGCCAGGCTCGCGTGCTGCCGCATCAGCGACCACCCGGCGAGTGGGGCCGACCCCACGGGCAAGGTCTCCAGCAGCTCCCAGGGCAGGGCCGCCAGGGTGGGCTCCCGGAGGTCCAGCGCCAGGGCGGGCCGATCCGCGCTCGCGCCCTCGAGGCGAGCCAGGGCCAGGCGGACGGGCTCCAGCTCCCCTCCCCCCAGCAGCCGGCCGAGCGCCGCCGCCGCCTGGCGCTCCGCGGCCGCTGCGCGGGGGTCCGCGTCCGGCCCCAGCAGCCCGGTCGGCAGCTTCGGCTCGCACGCTCTCGCGTCCTGCGTGGTCCAGTCCAGCCGACCCGACACCGGCGTCGGGCTCGCCCCGCTGAGCACGGCACCGCGGCCGTCGGGGTCCAGGCCCAGGGACAGACAGGCCGAGCTCAAGGCACCTCGATGGTGAGCAGGAAGAGGGCACCATCGTACACGCCAGGCTCACCGAGCAGGTTCCAGGTCGGTGCACCCAGGACCAGCTCGTTCGTGCCGTCGCCGTCCAGGTCACCCGCGGCGACCGCGGACCCCAGCCAGCCACCGGCCGCGGGCCCCGTCAGGACCGCCACGGCATCGGTCCGCCCCAGGGCAGCGGCGGGGGTCCCCCCGAGCTGGAAGACCCAGACCTCGCCCGGTGCCTCACCCGTGACCTCCCCGGCCCCGGGTACGCCGACCACCAGCTCCGGGAGCTCGTCTCCGTCCAGGTCCGCCGCGACCGCCGAGGTGCCGACCGCTCCCTCGCCGGAGACCGTCACGTCGACCACGTTCGCCAGGAGCGACGCCTGGGTGACGGGCAGGCCCTCGGTCTGGCCGAACACGACCGCGGCCCGGTCCGCGGCCGGGCTGAGCAGGACGAGATCGAGGTGTCCGTCGCCGTCCAGGTCCGCCGGCTGTGGCACGCCCCCCAGGTCGCCCAGCAGCTCGCCGTCCTGGCCCAGGATGGCCACGGCTCCCGACCCCGCGACCGTGTCGGCCCAGCCCTCGGCGGGCCCCGGCAGCAGGTAGACGGCTCCGTCGCCCCCGCCGCGCCCCGGGGCGCCGGCGACGAGATCGACCACGCCGTCGCCGTCCAGGTCCGCCACGGCCAAGGACGCGCCCAGGTGGTCGCCGAGGTCGCCGTAGACCCCGGCGGTGCGGTGACCCTGCCGCTGGTCGGCGACCAGGGACTCCCCCTCGAAGACCGCGACCAGTCCCTGGGCGTGGTTGGCCGAGGTGCTCTGCTCGGTCAGGGTGTAGCCCACGATCACGTCGGCCAGGCTCTCGTCCGGGTCGCCGAGCAGGGGCCCGGCGGCGATGGCGCGCAGCCCCGGCAGGTCCAGGCTGAAGGGCCCCTCCGTGGACTCGCCGAAGGCGTGGTCGACCGCCTGCACGTCGATGCGACCGTCGAGCCGCGGCGCCCCTTCGTCGTCGAGACCTCCCAGGTAGGCCCCCCCGATGCCCCACTCGTTCTCGTGGGCGACCGTCAGCAGGTCGGGGAGCGCGTCGCCGCCGACGTCGACGGCCGAGATGTCGCGACCGAGCCGGAGCTCGGCACCCAGGATCTCGTCCTCGACGAAGATCGTCACCTCGGCCAGGCCCAGCGCGCTCCCCCCCCCGACCGCCGCGGCACCGTCGAGCAGGTAGAGCCAGGTGTCCGGCGCGGTGCTGGGGGTCCCGACCGCGATCTCGGGGTGGCCGTCCCCGGTCACGTCGGGCAGCACGGCGAGGGCCCGGGTCACGCCGATGGCCTGGCGGCCCGTGCCGTCGATCCGGGCTCGGGCCACGTCGACGCCCGCCCGGCCGGGGCGCGCCCCCGGGCCCTCGGCGGGGGCCCGGGTGCCCCCCCCCCGCGCCCCCGGCGGGGGCCCCCGGGGCCGCCAGGCGGTCGCTCTCCCCGTCGCAGTCGTCGTCGGCCAGGTTCCACCGCTCCGTCGCCCCGGGATGGACCTCCGGGTCCTCGTCGTCGCAGTCCTCCCGTGCCTGGACGCCGTCCTGGTCCAGATCGAAGGGTCCGGTGTCGACCGGCTCCGAGCTGTCGGCGCTGTCCAACACCAGGTCACTGTCGACCGGCACGAACTCCGGCAGCGATGGGAAGCAGGCCGCCAGCGCCAGCAGCAGCACTCAGGGCCTCCTGCGCAGGACGAGCGTGCCCCCAAGGGGGGCCGGCCCGGGCAGCAGGCGGGCCTCCAGGCGGGGCATCACCAGCGCCGTGCCGGACAGGGCGAGCCCCAGTCCGCCGGCGAGCCAGCCGCCCCGATAGATCCAGCGCTGGCGCTCCAGGTCGGCCTGGAGCGAGGCGTAGCGCGGGGCCGTGGTCCGGCCAGGTTCGTAGCCGTCGACCAGCGCCTGGCCGCGCCACAGGGACCAGGCGGCCACCGAGGCGCCGGCCGCCGCGAGGCCCACGCCGCCCCCGACCGCGATCCAGTTGGGCCGCCGCCGTCGCTGCTCCCAGGCCATCAGGGCACGATCCAGCTCCCAGGTCCCGGCCTCGCCCACCCAGAGCACCCGCGGCTGGAGCAGGTCCTCGGCCCGCAGGACCGCCCGAGCGGTCAGGCTCTGGGCGCTCGGGTCCTCCGGGTGCTCGGCCAGCTCCGGCGGCAGCGCCACCGGGTCGATCACCCGCACCTCGGCGCCGCTCTCCACGGTGATCCGCAGGCTGCGCACGCTGGGAGCCACCACCTGGAGCAGGTGGACACCCTCGCTGATCACGTGGGGGCCGGTGACCGGCAGCAGCGGGTGCCCGTCCACCCTGACGTTGCGTGGATCGAGGTGCTCGTCGAGCACGAGGCGGGCCGGTGGTGTCGGCGCCCGGGTCTGCTGGAAGGCGGGCAGGGGGTCGTCCTGGAGCGAGGTGTCCCAGGCCAGGTCCGGGTCGAAGTCCCGCGCCCTCTGGAAGGCTGCCACCGCGGCCGGCTCCTGCTCCTCCAGGGCGGCCATCACGCCGGACAGGTAGGCCGCCCGGGCGGCCAGGGCGGGGTCGAGGGTCTCGGTCAGGCCGCAGAGCCCGCCCAGGACACCGTCCAGGTCCTGGTGAGCACGGTCGAGGACCATCGAGAAGAACCAGCCCTCGGCGGCCTCGAGCTGTGCCCGCAGCGTGGCCAGGTCCACGGGCTCGCAGGCCTCGGCCGGGAAGGAGGCTCCCTCGACCCACAGGGTGTCCCCGTCGAAGAGGGTGGACCAGCGCACCGGATCCAGGCGCTCCGTCGGCGTGCCGCTGTCCTCGCTGGCCCGATCGACGGCGGTGGCGGGATCGCCTGCGTAGAGCACCGCCGCCGGTCGCCAGGGACCCGCCTGGACCGCCGTGACCAGCCACAGGCTCAGCACTCGCTTCCCCGCTGGAAGTGGTAGCAGATGCGCTGGGGTGGCGTGCCCGGCGCCAGGTCCAGGGTGACCGTGTGGTGATCCCCGGCGACCTCCAGCCGCACGCTGTGGCGCCCTGGGGCCAGGTCGAGGCGGATGCCCTTGAGCACCGTGTCGCGCACGTACTGGCCGTCGACCAGGACGCGGGCCTGGGGGTAGCTGATCACCGTCAAGGCAATGGGCTCGGTGGAGGACTCGGGTGCGTTGGCAGCGGTCGCTTCGGTCCTCACTTCGGGTGGGGGCGGCTCGGGGGCGACGGGCGGGGGGGCTGTCGCTGGCCCATCCGTCGTCGCCGAGGCCGGCTCCGGGGCGGCCTCGACCCGCGCGACGACCACGGCCGGGGGCTGGACCGGGTCCGGCTGGGGCTCGACGACCACCGCCGGACCTTCGGCGCGAGCGGCGGGCGCCTCCGACGGGGCCGGCTCCGAAGGCCCCCGGGAGAGCAGGACGAAGAGCAGCACCGCACCGCCGAGGCCCAGGACGCCCCAGGCGACCCGGCGCCACCAGCCCGCGACCGGGGGCGCCGACGGCACGAGCGTGCCCCGCCCCTCGACCACCTCGACCAGGGCCCTTCGCACGGCGTCCAGCGACGGACGGGCGGCGGGGTCCGCGCACAGCAGCCCGTCCAGCAGGGGCTCCAGGGCGCCCGCACCCCGGTCGCCCTCCTCGTCCGGGTGCAGACCGGTGGCCATGTAGCGCAGGCAGGCGCCGAGGGCGTAGAGGTCCGAGGCGGCGGTCAGGGTGCCGCCGCCGACCTGCTCCGGCGGGGAGTAGCCGCGGGTGACCACCACCTCCGTCACCCTCACCTCGCCGTCCTTGAGGCGGCGGGAGATGCCGAAGTCGCAGACCTGGAGCAGCGGCAGGCCGTCCTCCCGCGGCGTGACGAGCACGTTGTGGGGCTTCAGGTCCCGGTGGAGGACGTCCAGCGCGTGCAGCGTCTCCAGGGCGTCGACGAGCTGCAGCCCCAGGCGGGCCGCGGCCGTCGGTGCGTAGGGACCGTGCTCCGAGATGTGTCGACTCAGGTCGCCCCCCTCGACACAGTCCGTGACCAGCACCGGGTCGCCGGCGCCGGCCTCGTACATCACCGCCCGGCAGCGCACGACGTGGGGGTGGTCCAGGGTCGTGAGCAGCTCGGCCTCGTGGAAGAGCGACCGGGGACCGCTCTTGATCGCCACCGTGTCCCCCGTCTCCAGGTCCCGGGCACGCCAGGTCACGCCGGCGAGCCCCGACCCGAGCAGCTCCTCGAGCTGCCAGCGCCCGAAGAGCACGGTGTCCCGAGACATCTGCACGGCTGCACTCCCCCGGTGGCGACGGACCCGCCATCCTACCGTCCCCGCCCGTGGCCCCCAAGCCGTGGCACAGAGCGCCGTCGAGTGTCGCTCTCAGCGACATCCAGGGCTGCACACGGGTGTGTGAGGCGCTGAATGTCGCTCTCAGCGACACTCGGCCGGAGAGGACCTCACCGCCAGTACATCCAGAGTCCGAAGCTCGTGTCGTGGTAGCGGTACTCGGTCTCCAGGGAGTCGACCCCGTAGGACCCGCTGTTGTCGATGCCGGCGCCAAACGCCGTCTCCGCCCAGCCGGTGTCGTCGTCCAGGTAGAAGCTCCACACGCCGTCGTACTCGTCGTACCAGAAGCAGTCGCAGTTGTCGGAGCCCTGGTTGTTGGTCTCGTCGCAGTGGTAGGGGTCGTCGGTCATCGCGCCGGACTGGACCACGGGGTTCCAGGCCACGCCGCAGACAGCGCCGATGGCCTGCTCCGTGCGCTGGGTGAAGGCCGCCAGGGCCGCGTCGGAGGTGGAGGAGCCGTCGAACTCCCACACCGCCCAGTCGCCGAAGTGGTTGGTGACGAGCAGCTCCGATGGCGCGTCGACGGGGATGGTGCCCAGGCAGAGCCCGTCGCTGCTCGGGTCGCAGTCCCACAGGTCGTCGGCCAGCGTGTCGGTGACGCTGGTGAAGGGGTCCGAGGCCTCCTTCCACCACCACAGCGTCCAGCCGCCGCCGTCGGTGGACATGTCGCAGGTGACGTCGAAGGCCTCCTGGCCGCCGTCGCCGTCGAGATCGATGGTGTGCACGCCGTCGGTCAGGGTGGAGTCGACCCCGAGCAGGGCCGCACAGTCCGTGCACGAAGACAGGCCCGCGTCCCCGTCGCAGTCGTGGTCGGTGCTGTCGCACTGCTCGGCAGCGCCGGGGTGGATCGACGTGTCCGTGTCGTCGCAGTCGTCAGGAGACTCGACGTAGCCGCTGGGGGCCTCGCAGCCGGTGGCGGTGTCCGTGGTCTCCCCGTAGCCGTCGCCGTCGTCGTCGCCGTAGAAGGTGGTCGGGTCCGTGAGGCCGGGGTCGTCGTCGTCGGCGGCGCCGCTGCAGTCGTCGTCGAGGCCGTTGCAGACCTCGGCGGCGTCGGGGCTCACCGCTGCGTCCAGGTCGTCGCAGTCGTCGGCGTTGTCCACGTAGCCACTGGGGGCCTCGCAGGCCTCGGTGGTGTAGGTCGAGACGCCGTGTCCGTCGCCGTCGCTGTCGGCGTAGAAGGTCACCGCGTCGGTCACGCCCGGGTCGTCGGCGTCGGTCCAGCCGTTGCAGTCGTCGTCGACGTCGTTGCAGACCTCGGCCGCGTCCGGGTTCACCGCGGCGTCGGCGTCGTCGCAGTCCGAGTCGTCGGCCACCGTGCCGGAGGGCTGCTCGCAGGAGACCGTCGCGGCGGCTGGATCGCCGAAGCCGTCCCCGTCCGTGTCGTCGTACCAGGTCGAGCCGCCCGTCGCGTCGTTGTCGGCGGTGCCGTCGCAGTCCTGGTCCACGCCGTCACAGAGCTCGGTGGCTCCGGGGTAGGTGCTCGCCTCGCCGTCGTCGCAGTCCGTCTGGTCGGCCAGGTAGCCGGACGGGGCCTCGCAGGCCTCGACGGTGACCGTGCCGCCGTAGCCGTCGCCGTCGTAGTCCTGGGCCCAGGTGCTGGGATCGCTGACCGTGGGGTCGTCGTCGTCGGTCAGGCCGTCGCAGTCCTCGTCGGCCCCGCCGCAGACCTCGGTGCCCCCTTCGTGGGTGTCCGCGTCGCCATCGTCGCAGTCTCCGGTCACCAGGACCCAGGCCTCCGAGGGCGCCTCGCAGGAAGCCGCCGTGGTGTCCGGATCGCCATAGCCGTCGCCGTCGCCGTCGGCGTACCAGACGGTGTCCGGGTTCCGGCTGGCGTCGGTGTCGTCGCAGTCCGTGCCGTCCTCCACGCCGTCGCTCGGGGCCTCGCAGTCCACCACGCCCGTCGTGCTGTCCCCGTAGCCGTCGCCGTCCGCGTCGCTGTACCAGGTGGTGGCGTCGGTGGCGGCGTCGTCGACCGTGCCGTCGCAGTCGTTGTCCAGGCCGTCGCAGACCTCGGTGCCCAGGGGGTTCGCAGTGGCGTAGGCGTCTTCGCAGTCCTGGTCGTTGTCCACGTAGCCGGAGGGCGCTTCGCAGGCGTCGACCGTGAACGTGCTGTTGCCGAAGCCGTCGCCGTCGAAGTCCAGGTACCAGGTGCTGGCGTCGCTCAGGTCGGGGTCGTCGTCGTCCACCAGGCCGTCGCAGTCGTCGTCGACGCCGTTGCAGGCCTCGTCGGCGTGGGGGTAGACCGCCCAGTCGCCGTCGTCGCAGTCCACCTCCGTGCAGCTGGGGTCGTCGCCGAACCCG
>CAZCVP010000295.1:0-7123 GCA_964501915.1 uncultured Enterobacterales bacterium | reverse complement strand
GGCGTACCAGGTGGTCTCGCCGCTGGACCCGGACACGGCGGTGGACGCCACGACCTGGTACGACGACAGCGACGGCGACGGCTTCGGCGACGAGGGCGCCTGGACCGTCACCTGCGAGCAGCCCTCCGGCACCGTGACCAACGCCTTCGACTGCGACGACACGGACGCCGCGGTCTACCCGGCCGCCACGGAGACCTGCGACGGCATCGACAACGACTGTGACGGCGAGGTCGACGAGTCCGGCGCCACCGGCGAGTCCACCTGGTACGTCGACGCCGACGGCGACGGCCAGGGCGACCCCGACAACACCGTCGAGGCCTGCTCGGTCCCCTGCGGCGCGGTGGCCAAGGCCGGCGACTGCGACGACAGCGACGCCACCATCAACCCCGACGCCACCGAGGTCTGTGACGGCCTGGACAACGACTGCGACGGCACCGTGGACATCGGCGCCACCGGCGACGGCACCTGGTACGCCGACACCGACAGCGACGGCTACGGCGACGCCGCCGACTCCCAGTCCTCCTGTGACCAGCCCAGCGGCTACGTCGCCAACCCCGACGACTGCGACGACACCGACGCCGCGGTCAACCCCGACGCCGCCGAGGTCTGCGACGGCGTCGACAACGACTGCAACGGCGTCACCGACCCCGACAGCTCCGACGACGCCACGACCTGGTACGACGACAGCGACGGCGACGGCTACGGCGACGCCGCGGCCTGGACCGTGACCTGCGAGCAGCCCAGCGGCACGGTGACCGACGCCACGGACTGCGACGACGGCGAGGCCACGACCAACCCGGGAGCCGCGGAGATCTGCGACGGCGCCGACAACGACTGCGACGGCGACATCGACGAGTCCGGAGCCACCGGCGAGACCACCTGGTACGCCGACGCCGACGGCGACGGCGACGGCGACCCGGCCAGCTCCACCACCGCCTGCGACGCCCCGATCGGCAGCGTGACCAACGCCGACGACTGCGACGACACCGACCCGGCGATCAGCACCCACGCCATCGAGGTCTGCGACGGCGTGGACAACGACTGCGACGGCACGACCGACGTCGGTGCCGCCGACGACACCACCTGGTTCGCCGACACCGACGGCGACGGCTACGGCGACCCGGCCGACGCCCTGGACGCCTGCGACCAGCCCAGCAGCTACGTCAGCAACAACAACGACTGCGACGACGGCGACAGCGCCGTGAACCCCGACGCCGTCGAGGTCTGCGACGACGTGGACAACGACTGCAACGGCGACATCGACTCCGACGCCACCGACAAGGACACCTGGTACCTCGACGCCGACGCCGACGGCTACGGCGGCGCGACCTTCACCACCCTCGGCTGCGACCAGCCCTCGGGCTACGAGGCCACCGCCGACGACTGCGACGACCTCGACAACCTGGTCAACCCCGGCGCCACCGAGACCTGCAACGGGGTCGACGACGACTGCGACGGGACCACCGACGAGGACTCCGCCAGCGACGCCCTCACCTGGTACCTGGACGACGACGGCGACACCTACGGCATCCCCGGCAGCACCACCGCCGCCTGCGAGCTGCCGACCGGCTACAGCGCCACCGACGACGACTGCGACGACACCGACGCCAGCATCAACCCCGGGGCCTCGGAGGTCTGCAACGGGGTCGACGACGACTGCGACGGCAGCGCCGACGGCGGCGTGATGGGCGAGGACGCCGCCTGCGCCGCCGACTCCTGCCTCCACGTGCTCGAGGACGGCTCACCGACCGGCACCGACACCTTCTGGATCGATGCCTCGAGCCCGACCGAGGTCACCTGCGACTTCGGCACCGTCGGCGGCGGCTGGGACTGGCGCGTCGACTTCGACGTCGACAACTCCACCGGCGGCACCCTGACCGGCGAGCAGGTCCCCGTGGTGATCGACACCGCCACCCTGCTCAGCGCCGGCAAGCTGGAGCACGACGGCGCCGACCTGCGCTTCTTCACCCACGACGGGCCGCTCCTGGAGTACTGGATCGAGACCTGGACGATCGACGACGCCTCCACCGTGGTCTGGGTGACCTTCGACGAGCTGGGGACCGGGACCACCGCGTTCACCCTCACCTACGGCAACCCGGACACCGAGCGCCGGTCGCTGGCCTGGCACTTCGATCCCTTCGAGGAGGACACCCGGGCCAACTACGACGTGCTCTACGCCTCGAGCTGGGGCACCCCGAGCTTCTCGATCGACACCTCGTCGACCACGCTGGGCACCGACAGCACCAACATGGACTACTACGGCGAGGTCATCGACGTCAGCCTCGACGAGCCGGTCTACGTGGAGATCGAGGGCTGGATCCACGACAACGACACCATCGGTCCGATGCTGATCACGGACATCGGCTACGTGACCGCCTCGGCCTGCGACGACTACTGCGGCGTCGCCCACGACGGTGGCGAAGAGGGCATCGTGCTCCACACCACCGAGCCCACGGCCCACTACCAGGGCACCTACCTGCTCGACATGGCCAACGTGGTCAACATGTCCAGCGCCCACCGCGTGGGTCTCTACTACGACGGCAGCTCCTTCAGCTACTGGGTCGACGGCAGCTCGGCGGGCAGCGTCGCCCAGGGCATCTCGGTGCTCGGCGCCGGCATCTCGACCTTCGCCAGCTCCGGCAGCCCGGGCGCGGAGTACGACTACGTCTGGATCGGCAGCGAGCCGATCGACTTCAACCCCGAGGACCTGACCTCCTCGGCGACGAGCAGCGTCGGGTCCGAGGCGGCGTTCTGACGGCCACGAGGGGTGCCCACCGGAGCGGTAGGATAGACGCACCGCCTCCCGGAGGGAGCCATGACGATCCTCCTCTCGCTCGCCCTGCTGGGCGCCCCGTCCTTCGCCGCCCCCTGCAGCGAGACCGCCGCGGTGCGGGTCGACTCCGCCAAGGGACTGCTGCGCGAGGCCCACGACGCCCCCGCCGTCGACAAGGCGGCGCTGGTGGAGCGGGCCCGCATCCTGCTGGAGCGGACCCTCGACGACGACCCCTCCTGCCGCCGAGCCGAGAAGCTCAAGGACCACGCCGACGGCCTGGCAGAGGACGTCCAGGCCCTGTCCACCGCCGCGGCCCGGGGGGGCGGGCGCGCGCGCGCCGCCGAGACCCTCGACGTGCTGGAGGCCGAGGGCGTCGTGGACCCCCTGGACGTCGAGGCCCTGCGCTTCCAGCTCGCCGCCCTCGACGAGGTGATGCCGGACGACGACCGGGTCGCCGCCCTCTCCCAGCGGGCCGCCGCCCTGGGAGGTGAGCGGTGACCGCCCTCTGGCTGCTGCTCACCACGGTCATGCCGACCGCCACGGCCCAGGACTGCGACCCCATCCCCGAGGCCCTGGGCGACCTCAACGCCATCGTGTCCCTGTTCTTGGAGGAGACGGGGGGTGCAGCGGACTACTGCCCCGAGGACCTCGGCCAGCCCATCGACCTCGCCGACGCCGACACCCGCGCGGCGAAGCTCGACGCCCAGGAGCGGGCCGACGCCGCCGAGATGCTGCTCGAGAGCGTGGCCGGCCTCGGCGGGGAGCACCTCCAGGCCGTCGCCAACGCCGCCGGCCTGCTCGACGCGCTGCTCGGTGCCGGCCTCGCCGCCGGCGACGACGTCGCCGCCATCGTCGATGCCCTGCTGGAGCTGGCCGAAGGGACCGAGGACCCGCTGCTCCACCGCCAGATCGCCCTCAACCTCTGGCGCCGCGGCGTCGAAGACCCGCGGGTGGCGGAGCTGGTCGAGCACTACCTGCCCAAGGCGCCCGACTACGACCGCATCTTCCCGGACGGCAAGACCGAGGTGCACGCCACCCTGCGCACCGGCTCCGACGGCTTCAAGCACTCGGACTTCGAGGAGGTCTTCGAGCGCAAGGGCGCCGAGGTCGAGGTGATCGAGGAAGACGAGCACCTGCGGATCACCTACGAGATCACCCCCGACGACCCGACCCTGCCCAAGGTCACCTGGATCCTCGACATCTTCGACCACGGCCACGGCCCCCGGGACGTCTTCGAGGACATGGACGAGGACGACGTCAACGTCACCATGTTCGCCGACCACTCCCAGCTCGGTACCTCGCTGGACCGCAGCCTGGACAACGCGCCGGACGCGACCGAGAGCACCGACTTCTTCTGGAACGACGCCTGCAAGTCCAAGGTCTTCGCCAGCCGCCTCAGCCAGGCCTACCCGGCCGGTCACTTCGTCTACACGGTCGAGTCCGAGTACTTCCGGGACATGCCCATCTCCTATGAGCGGGGCCTCGTCGCCCTGGCCAACCGCTACGACTACGAGGAGATGCGCCGGCTCGTCGGTGCCGGCTCGGCCTGGCAGTCGAAGAACTACATCTTCCCCGACGACGCCCAGAAGCTGGTCTACCAGGACCAGGACGGCGACGGCCTCGCCGACTCCGAGGACCGCCTCTACGACGTCGGTGCCCTGGACCAGGGTGGCGAGCTGGCCTCGCGGGCCGCGCACATCGCCAACACCTACGTGGGCTACTCGAGCGGCTACACCGGCTGGTCGAACGGCAGCAAGCAGGACCCCGAGGACGAGTACCGGCCGGACGGGCTCTTCGACGGCGAGCCCGGCGGACCCTCCACCCGCATCGAGCAGCGGAAGGACGCCTACGGCGAGGACAAGTGGTTCGTGGCCGTGTCCGACGAGCTCGTCGGCATGGACAAGACCCAGCGCACGGCGCTGATCGCCGCCGACATCGGCACCCACCAGGGGCTCCAGCAGGGCTGGGAGCAGGACAAGGCCGAGGCCGGTGGGTTCCTGGCCGGGGCCGCGGTCTATGACGTCTGGTACGGGTCCGGGTGGTCGGACTACCAGGAGCACGTGATGCCGGACCTGGAGATGCGCAAGAGCGAGGCGACTGGCTACCTGGACGACCACGACTTCGTCACCAGCAAGAGCCTCAAGGACTTCCTGGCGGACAGGGCGAAGGAGGCGGCGCCCAGCGAGTAGGGGGCTGTGGGTCGAGAACGCTGGGGGTCGGACACCGGGATCGCTACGCAACAGACTGCACTCCGCGTCGCGCTGGGACTCGACGGGCGGACCCCGGAACGGGCGGGCAGGACCTCCTGTCTGAGGATCGCGACGCAATCCGCTCCTCTGCTGCCGTGGCCACGGCGCAGTCGTGGCTCGCGTCACGTCAAGGCGGGCCCGCGGCGGCAGGTGAGCGGAGGGCGAGTGAGGACCGGTCAACTCCCGTGATCGGCGCAGTCAGGCGCTGGGGGAGCTCACCGGGCTCAGCAGTCGGGCACGTCCAGCCAGGTGCTTCCCTCGGTGGCGTGGAGGGCCTCGACCTCGTCGACCATCTCTCCGACCCGGGTCGGGTCCCCTGGAGCCAGGTCGTGCGACTCGAAGCGGTCCGTGGCCAGATCGTAGAGCTCGGGGGGCTGCCTGCAGGTCTTCCCGCCCTGGGCCTCGACCTGCACCACCAGCTTCTCGGGGCCGTCGCGGAAGGCGGCGGAGCCCTTCCGCTCGGTGTACATCTCGGAGTAGAGGTGGTCGCGGGCGGTGCGGTGGCCCCCGCGCATCAGCGGCAGGAGGCTCACGGAGTCGGTCTCCTCGGGCACCGTTGCGTCGATCACGTCCGCCACCGTGGCGAACACGTCGAGCACGTGCACCGGCTTCCGGGCGACGCTTCCCGGTGCCGTCACCTCGTCCACCGTCTTGCTGTGACGTCCGGCCGCTGAGGTTCCGGTGTCGCCGATGTCGGTCAGGTAGTCGGCCCCGTCGGTGATGATGAAGGGGACGCGCACGCCCGACTCGTAGGGAGTGGCCTTGCCCCGGCCATCGTCGAAGGCGGCCTCGGCCAGGTCCGCGTCGGTGCCGTTGTCGCCGAGGAAGATCACCAGCGTGTTGTCGAGGTGGGGGACGCCGTCGAGCAGCTCACCGATCTGGTGGTCCAGGCACTCCACCATCGCCTGGTAGACGACCAGGTCCGTGGCATCGGGTCCGTCGGCGCCGCCGGTGTAGGTGCAGTCGGCGGGAGGTGCCTCCAGGGGAGTGTGGGGGGCGTGGTAGTTGACCATGGCCAGCCAGGAGCCGCGGCGATCGGAGATCCAGTCGAGCGCGTCCTCGGTGGTGGCCAGCGTGGCGTAGTCCTCGACCCGCGTGGCCGTGGCTTCGTCGGGGCTCGACGAGCGAACCGTGAGGCGCGTCCAGTCGTGGTAGGTGTCGCCGCCACGCTCGCTCATGCCACCCAGGGTTCCCAGGAAGGACTGCCACCCGAGCTGGGTCGGGGGCAGGGTCGCGCTGACGGTCTCGTCCAGGTGATCGTCGAAGGTCTCTCCCTCCGACCAGCCCTCGGGCAGCTCGCCCTCGCCCAGGTGCCACTCGCCGAACAGTGCGGTCTCGTAGCCCTCGTCGGAGGCCAGGGTGCCGATGGTCGTGCTGTCCACGTCGAGGGTCTCGGAGCCCCCCAGGCCGACCGGGGCGCCCACGCCGTGGCGGAAGGGGTAGAGGCCCGTCTGCAGGGAGGCCCGCGAGGGGGAGCAGGAGGGACTGGCCCAGGCATCGGTGAAGCGCAGCCCGGAAGCCGCGAGCTGGTCCAGGATCGGGGTCTGGGGCAGTGCCGCGGCCTCCGAGCCGTAGTCGGGGTCGGCGTCGAGCCAGTAGGCCCCGACCTTGTCCACGCCCAGGTCGTCGGCGACGATGATGAGGACGCTCGGGGTCGACGTCCTGGAGGTGCTGGAGGTCGTGGTGACGCTCCCGCTGCCCGCGGAAGCCATCGCGGAGATGGCCACCGGCTCCCGGGCGAGGTCGACGTGGGTCGGAGTGGCGACGTGGACCCCGAGCAGGGCCCAGGCGAGGCAGAGTGCGAGCATCCTCCTGGCGTGCGTCGCGGGCACCTCCCCGGAGGACCCGTGCCGCGAAGTCCCCCTTGGAAGGCACCATCCGAACCGTCGAGCCATCATGACCTCCCGCTCGACCTATGTGCTGACGACTCTCCGGATCACACCGCATCGTCGTTTGGGGTGGTCCCCAGTGGGCGTGATCCCTCGAAGACGGCGGGCATCACGGCGCGGTGAGCGAACAGCTGTGGGTGTGGATCTCACACGGATAGACAGGGCCTCCGGCCCGGTGCACTCGACGGTCGCCGAGACCGCAGGTTGGCCGA
>CAZCVP010000294.1:0-7206 GCA_964501915.1 uncultured Enterobacterales bacterium | reverse complement strand
CCAGTCTTTCCGTCGACGAAGGTCTTCCGATCTGTCGGAGGTCGCGTGAGCTCAGTCGTCGTCCAGGCCGTTGCAGACCTCGGTGGCGTCGGGGTGGATGGCGGCGTTGTCGTCGTCGCAGTCGGTGCCGTCGGAGACCGCGCCGCTCGGGCCCTCGCAGGACTGGCCGACCGGCGTGCCGTCGCCGAAGCCGTCCTCGTCGGCGTCCGGGTACCAGGTGGTGGTCGTGGTGGTGTTGAGGTCGTCGTCGGCGTCGTCCACGAGGTCGTCGCAGTCGTCGTCGAGACCGTTGCAGATCTCGGTCGCGTCGGGGTGGACGTCGGCGTTGTCGTCGTCGCAGTCCACGTCGTCGGTGTAGCTGTCGAAGTCCAGGTCCACCGGTCCGTCCGTGGTGGCGGTGTCTCCGGAGTCGTCCGGACCGGTGTCCTCGGTGCAGGCCACGGCGACGAGCGCCGCGGTGAGGAGGGCTGCGAGCTTCATGGGGTCTCCTGCCTCCACCCGGGAGATTCCCGGGCCGTTCGCGGGTCACGGGCACGATAGTCTCCCACACCATGACCTGCCTGCCTCTCGTCGCAGCCCTGCTCCTCTCGGACCCCGCCGCCGCCGCCACCCCGCCTCCGGCCGGGGAGGACTTCCACGTCCCCCTCTTCGTGAGGGACATGGGCGAGTTCTGGGAGACGCGGGTCCTCGGGGAGACGCCGGTGTCGACCAACACCATCGCTTCGGCCGCCGAGCTCATCGACAACACCCTCAGCCGCTGTTCCGGTGTGTCGACCGTGGTGGTGGAGCCCGACGTCGAGGCGCCCTGGCGCCGCACGGCGGACCTGCTGGTCTCCCTCCAGGCCACCGGCAAGACCGTCGCCCTGCGCGCCGAGGGCACCGAGATCGGCCTCACCGGGACGGGGCTGTTCGGCAGCGAGACGAAGCTCAAGCGAGCCAGCAGCAGCGCCGCCGTGCTCAGCCTCAGCGACGACGTGCTCGCGGTGGACGGGCGCCCGGTCTGCGAGCTGCAGCCCTCCATCCCCCTGTGCGGCGGCAACTTCAAGGGCGTGCGCGCGGCGGTGGGTGGACGAGCCGTGGTCGTGCACGGCAGCAACCACGTGAACACCGGCCTGGTGCTCACCGTGCACGCCGCCCTGGCGGATCACGACCTGCGCTACGGCGCCACCGGCAAGAAGGGAGAGCTGCGCGCCTTCGAGGCCCGCCTGCTCCAGGGGCGGATCTCCTGGGTCCAGGAGACCTGCGAGATGCCGCTGGAGAGCCCTTGACCGTGCGGGTCACCCTGGTCCTGCCACCGCTGACCCAGCTCAACACGCCCTACCCCTCGACAGCCTACCTGGCGCGCTGCCTGCGGGCCCAGGGCGTGGCCTCCAGCCAGCGGGACCTGGGACTGGAGCTGGTCCTCGCCCTGTTCTCGCGGCCGGGCCTGGAGCGGATCTTCGATGAGCTGGAGCAGGCTGAAGAGCTGCCCGAGCCCGCTTGGCGTGCCCTGGCCCTCCGGTCGCAGCACCTCGCCTGCATCGAGCCCGTGATCCGCTTCCTCCAGGGCCGTGACCGCACCCTGGCGCCCCGCATCCTCGACACCCCCTGGCTGCCCCGCGGTCCACGCCTGGCCTCCGCCGACCTCAGCGCCTTCGGGCCCGTGGACACCGACGACGCCGCACGGCGGGTGGCAACCCTCTACCTGGAGGACCTCGCGGACCTGGTGACCGCGGGCATCGACCCCGGCTTCGAGCTCGCCCGCTACCACCACCACCTGGCGCTCGGCCCCACGTCCTTCGATCCACTGGCCGCCAGGCTCGCTCACACCACCCTGGTCGACGAGGCGCTCGACGCGCTGGCCGACACCCTCGACGGCGACCTGGTGGGGCTGAGCGTGCCCTTTCCCGGCAACCTCTACGGGGCCCTGCGCATCGGGCGGCGCCTGCAGGCGCGGGGGATCGAGGTCGTGCTCGGTGGCGGCTACGTGAACACCGAGCTGCGAGGCGTGTCCGAGCCCCGGCTGTGGGACTGCGTGGACGCCCTGACCTACGACGCTGGCGAGGGTCCCCTGCTGGCGCTGCTCGAGCACCTCGACGGCGGACCCGACCGGCGCCACCGGACCCTCACCCAGGAAGGGTGGCACCAGGCCGAGGTCGAGCCCCCGCCCTCCCTGCCCGTGGCCTGGTACGGCGACCTGCCCCTGGGCGACTACCTCCAGCTCGTCGACACCCTGAACCCCGCCCACCGCCTCTGGTCCGACGGCCGATGGAACAAGGCCACCCTGGCCCACGGCTGCTACTGGAAGCGGTGCACCTTCTGCGACATCCAGCTCGACTACATCGGCCGCTATGTCCCCTCGCCGGTGCCCGCGCTCGTCGACGCCGTCGAAGAGCTCGTGGAGGAGACCGGGCAGTCGGGCCTGCACCTGGTCGACGAGGCGGCGCCGCCGAAGCTCTTGCGCGACCTGGCCCTGGAGCTGCTGGCCCGGGACCGGTCGCTGACCTGGTGGGGCAACATCCGCTTCGAGTCCGCGTTCACGCCGGACCTGTGCCGGTTGCTGGCCGCGTCGGGTCTCGTGGCCGTGACGGGGGGCCTGGAGGTGGCGTCGGACCGGCTGCTGGAGCGCATGGACAAGGGAGTCCGCGTCGACGACGTGGCCCGGGTCGCGGCCTCGTTCCGAGCCGCGGGGGTGTTGGTCCACGCCTACCTGATGTACGGCTACCCCGGACAGACCGGGACCGAGACCGTCGAGGCCATGGAGCGCGTGCGCCTGATGTTCCGCGAGGGCCTGTTGAGCTCCGCCTTCTGGCATCGCTTCGTGTTGACCTCCCACTCGGGCATCGCCCGGGATCCCGACGCCCACGGGGTGAGCATCGAGCCCCTGCCGGACGACGTGTTCGCGGCGAACGACCGCCACCACGTCGACCGGCACGGGACCGACCCGGTGCTCTTCGACGAGGTGCTGCCGGCGGCCCTGGAGGCCTGGATGCAGGGCCGCGAGCTGGACCGCCCCAGCCACACCTGGCTCGCGGGCGGGGTCTCGCCGGCCCAGGTCTCGCTGCCGCCCCAGCCGGAGCCCGGCCCCGAAGGCCTCGGGCGACGCCTGGTCTGGATCGGGGGGGACCCCCTGGAAGGGCCCGGACACCTGGTGCTCCACACCAGCGAGGACAGCTTGGTCCTCCACGGCGCCCCGGAGGAGCTGGAGTGGGTCGCCGAGGTGCTCGACGCCGCGCGGCCGGGAGAGACGCCGTTGCTCTTCAGCGACGTGGTCGAGGTCTTTCCGGGAGCTTGGAGTCGCTTCCAGTCCGCCTGGAGTGGGCTCCGAAGGCTGGGTCTGTTGCGGATCTGAGTCCGCGGAACCCGGCCTCCAAGCTCCCGGGCGGTAGACTACGGACCGTCGATTCGGGATGGATCAGGTGAAGAGCTCGCCACTGGGGACCACGGACGTGCTCGAGGGTGTCGAAGAGGCGCTGGCGTCCAGCGACGTCTCCGAGGCGCACCTGCGCGGCCTGCTGGCGCGCTCGCGCGACGAGGTGGTGGCTCTGCGCGAGCTCCTGGCGAGGACCCGGGAGGAGGCGGAGCAGGTCGGGCGGGCCGCCTCTCACGACCTCCGGGCGCCGGCCCGCCACCTGGTGATCTTCCTGGACCTCCTGAAGCGGGAGCTGGGAGACCAGCTCCAGGGAGATGCCGGGGCCTTCCTCGGCCATGCCGTGAGCGCGTCGGAGCGCCTGGCCTGCCTGCTGGACGACATGCAGGTCTGGTCGCGGGCGGGGCGGCTGCCGCTGGCCCGCGAGCCCGTCGATCTGCAGGCGATGGCCCAGAGCCTCGGTCGCGACCTGGAGGACGCCTGGCCCGACGTCTCGGTGAGCCTGACCGTGCTGGACCTGCCCACCATCATCGGGACCCGGATGCTGGTGGAGTGGATGGTGCGCGAGCTGCTGGACAACGCGATCCGCTACCGCAACGGCGACGCCGTCCGCATCGTGCTCCACGCCGAGCGGGAGGAAGACCACTGGCGGGTCCAGGTCAGCGACGACGGGCGTGGGATCCCGGAGGCTCGCCTGTCCTCGGTGCTCGAGCCCTTCACGCGCCTCCACGCCTGGGACGTCTGCCCGGGCACCGGGCTGGGGCTGGCCATCGCCTCCCGCGTCGTGGAGCGCCACGGGGGTTCGCTGGGGCTGGAGGCCACCGGGGCCGGAGGCCTGACCGCGTGGTTCCGGTGGTCGGCGGAGGCTCCCGAGGCGTCCCTCTGACTCAGGCCGGGCACCCCCCCGGGTAGGGCCAGGCAGAGGTCACCAGGTCGAGCATCTCGAAGGCCCCGCTGCCGAGCAGTCCTGCGCCGAGGATCGGGACCACGGCGAGTGCCAGCCCCAGAGCCAGCAGGGGGAGGGGGCGGAGCCCGATCCGCACCAGGGAGCGCAGCGCCACCACCAGGACCGGGAGGGCCAGCGCCAGGGCGGCGAGGGTGAACGGGGCTCCCGCGTCGAGGCCATCGCGCCAGAGCTGGTAGGCGTGGGGGTGTTCCACCAGCAGCCGCAGGATGCGCTCGACCCGCCACGCGAGCAGTCCCCCGACGGCACACACGAGCACGATGAACCACGACAGGGCGGCGGCGGCGGCGCAGAGGCGCCCGTTGCGCCAGGCGCGACCCAGGACCAGCGTGTCGGCGGCCAGCCAGCCGGCGACTCCGACCCCGAGGGCCACGCCGGCGGGCAGCAGGGCCAGGTCCGCCGGGGTGAAGAGCACGCCGATCATCAGGGCGACGGCCAGCGCCAGGCCGTGGGAGAGGCCGTGGCGGCGAGCCGGCCGGGGGCGGACCCGACCCGCAGCCAGCCGGGCGAAGCCGAGCAGTGCCAGAGCCGGCGTGGCCGCGAGGGCGCAGGACCACGCCAGCTCCCGGCAGCGATCCGCGAGGTTGGGCAGCCGCAGGCTCCCGACCTCGCCCGGTCCCCAGCTCAGGACGTCGCTCACCACGAAGTCCGGCAGGCCGCTCAGCCGGAAGATGAGCAGCGTGAGCGGGACGGCCAGGAGCGTGATCACCAGCCTGGCGAAGTGCGGCCGGTGCCCGCGCAGCAGCCCGTGACCGAGGTGGAAGACCGCGAGGAAGGTGAGACCGACCGCCGCCTGGAGGAACCAGTCGCCGGAGGTGAGAGCGGGGGGCACAGGCACGGTGTCTCTTGGACACCCGGGTGAGGGCCGGGGTTCCGGGGTCGCAGACAACGGGACCGAGGGCCCCAACGGACACCGGGATGGCAGAAGCTCGACCCGGATGGGCTGGCCGAGCCCAGGACCCGGAGACGCCGATGACCGCCCGTCACACCCTGACCTTCGCCCTGCTCGGACTGCTCGCGATCGCCCCTTCGATAAACGACGGCCCGACGCAGTCGGGCTGTGCCGGAGGCCGCCCCAGACCAGGCCAAGGACTTCGAGATGAGTCCAAGCGCAGGGCCCAGCCATCGACTCACCGGTCCCGACGCAGGAGGGACGGCCACGGAGTGGCCGAGGGAGTCGATGGCTTGGCCCGGAGCGTCGTCGAGCAGGAGATCAGCTCCGAGAGGCAGAGCGGCCGGAGCGCCGAGGCTGAAAGCCGAGCATCTATCGGCAGTTGAACTGAAGCCGCTCCGCGGACTCCTCTCACCTTCCAGTTGAACGACGACCGTTGGCGTGGAGGCGAGCCTCCTCCTCGTGCGCGCGTCCTGGACCTGCCGACGCCTTCCACGTCGCTGCAACACCAAGGAGCGTGCCATGACCCCACTCCGCCAGAAGCTCATCGACGACCTCGACCTCCGCAGCCGTGCAGACACGACCATCCTCGCCTACGTCAGCGCCTGTGCTCGACTGGCCCGCTACCACCGGCGCTCACCCGAACACCTCGACCTCGACCACGTCAGGGCGTTCCTGCTTCACCTCCAGCGGGACTGCATGGCCTCTCCCGCCAACGTCAAGCTCCACGTCGCTGCCCTCCGCTTCCTCTACGGCACCACCCTCGAGCGACCCGACCTTGCCCTATCGAGCCCTAAGCTGGCCGTCATCCCCAGCCGCGGAGTAGAATGCGGTCATGAACCGACCACTGGACACCACTGCCGCCGCTCACGCTGCTCAGATGGCGGTCTACAGGAGCTTCGGTGGAGAGAAGCGCCTCGAAGCGGGGCTCCGCTTGGCCGATGAAGGCCGAAGGCTCGCTCGCGCCGGGGTAGCCGCGAGGCATCCAGAGTACAGCCAGGATGAGTTGGAGGACGCTGTGCGGGTCCTGTACCTGGGCCGCGAGGTGTTCAGGGCCGCGTGGCCTGACCGTGTAGCCCCCGAACCGTGAGCCTCTCGGACTTCTTGAGGCGGCTGACGGAAGCGCTGGACCGTGCCGAGGTTCAGTACATGGTGTGCGGATCTGTCGCCAGCTTCTTTCACGGGGTGCCCCGGACAACACAGGATGTCGATCTGGTCGTCAAACTGAGGATGGGTGAACTGCCGGGGCTGATTGCTCAGTTTCCCGAGGAGGACTTCTACGTCAGCGAGAGTGCGGCACGAGAGGCTGTGAAGCGGCGGCGGCAGTTCAATGTGATCGATATGGCGACGGGGTGGAAGGCGGATCTCATCGTTACGAAGAGGCGGAGATTCAGCGAGATTGAGTTTGGACGACGACAGCGGGTCACGATGATGGAGGTTGGCCTTTGGGTCGCCAGTGCCGAGGACACAGTGCTCGCGAAACTTGAGTGGGGCAAAGCGTCCGGGTCTGAACGGCAACTCGCCGATGCACGGGGAATCATCGCGGTCCAGGGATCAGACCTGGACTCTGCCTACCTGGAGAAGTGGGCTCATGAACTCGGCGTGCTCGAGGAACTCCGGGCACTCCAGCAGTAGGTTCTGCGGTGCCGGGCGGTTGACCCAGCGCAAGATCGAGGGGTCAGGACAAGGCCACTACGCTCGAAAAGTCAAGGCCAATGGCATCTAACGCCCCCTCGATAAGTGACGGCCCGGCGCAGCCGGGCTGTGCCGGAGGCCGCCCCAGGCCAGGCCAGGATCTCCGAGATGGCGCCAAGCGCAGGGCCCAGCCATCGACTCACCGGTCCCGACGCAGGAGGGACGGCCACGGAGTGGCCGAGGGAGTCGATGGCTTGGCCCGGAGCGTTGTCGAGCAGGAGATCAGCTCCGAGATGCAGAGCGGCCGGAGTGCCGACTACCGCGTCAGACAACGGTTGCTGGAGTGACCCCAGAGGTGGATATCGA
>CAZCVP010000293.1:0-7312 GCA_964501915.1 uncultured Enterobacterales bacterium | reverse complement strand
ATCGACCGCAAGCAGGGCCGCAAGGCCGTGAAGTACCTGCTGCCGCAGCTCCAGCCCATCCTGGAGAACACCTACGGGGTCGTGGTCTACCAGGAGCAGGTGATGCAGATCGCCCAGGTCCTGGCCAGCTACTCCCTCGGCGAGGCCGACCTGCTCCGGCGGGCGATGGGCAAGAAGAAGCAGGAGGAGATGGACAAGCAGCGGGCCCGCTTCCTCGAGGGCTGCACCGCCAACGAGATCGCCGAGGACAAGGCGAACGAGATCTTCGACCTGCTCGCCCAGTTCGCCGCCTATGGCTTCAACAAGAGCCACTCCGCCGCCTACGGCGTGATCGGGTACCAGACGGCCTGGCTCAAGGCCAACCACCGCGCCGAGTACATGGCCGCGCTGATGTCGATCGAGGCCAACAACACCGACAAGGTGCTGGTCTACATGGGCGACTGTCGCCGCGCCGGGCTGGAGGTCCTGCCACCGGACGTCAACCACTCGGTCCGGGGCTTCGACGTGCCGGCCGACGACCGGGGCGTCATCCGCTTCGGCCTGGGCGCGGTCAAGAACCTGGGGACCGGGGCCGTCGAGGCGATCCTCGAGGCCCGAGAGGCCGCGGGAGGGACCTTCTCCGACCTGATGGACTGCCTCGAGCGGCTGGACTACCACCGCATCAACAAGCGGGTGCTGGAGCACCTGATCAAGTGCGGGGCCTTCGACTGGACCGGGCACGCTCGGGCGGCGCTGCTCGAGTGCCTGGAGGGGGCGATGTCGGTGGCCCAGGGCAACCAGCGCAGCGCCGCAGCGGGCCAGGTGAGCCTCTTCGGCGCCCTGACCGGCGGCTCGCGGCTCGCCAGCTTCCGGGTGCCCGATCTCCCCGAGTGGCCGACCGCCCGCCGCCTCGCCTTCGAGCGGGAGGCCGTGGGTTTCTTCCTGAGCGGCCACCCGATCACCGCCTGGGCCGCCGAGGTGGAGCGCCACGCCACCTGCAGGCTCGACCGCCTCCACAGCCGGGACGCAGGCTCCGAGGTGGCGATCGCCGGCATGCCCAGCGCCATCCGCACCGTGCGCACGCGCCGGGGCGACAAGATGGCCTTCGTGACCATGGAGGACGACACGACCTCGGTGGAGTGCGTCTTCTTCGCCAACGCCTGGGCGACCAGCCGCAAGGCCCTGCAGTCCGACCAGCCGGTGCTGGTGCGGGGCAAGCTGGAGACGGGGGCCGAGGGGCCGAAGCTGCTCGCGGACTCGGTGGAGCTGATGGCCGAGCTGCGAGAGCGGACCACCCGCGAGGTCCACATCGACCTGCTCTACGCCGAGCTCAGCTCGGCCCGCCTGGCGGAGCTGGACCGGCTGCTGCGCGGGGTGCCCGGACGCTGCACGACGGCCCTGCACATCCTCCGACCGGACCGATCCGTGACGGTGCTCCGCGCCGGTGCGGAGCTGAGCGTCGCCCCGGACGATCGCCTGGTCGACGGTCTGGCCCGGATCTTCCGTCGAAACGACATGGTCCGCTTCCAGTGAGACTGCTGCTCGCCGCCCTCGGCTTCGGCGTCGCGGCCGCACCGCTGCACCAGGTGGTGGACGGTGGGCGGATCGACTGGACCCGCGGTGTCTTGACCGCCACCGCCACGAGCAGCATGGGTGCCGGACCCTTCAGCTCACGCCGCACCCTGGAGCAGGAGGCCTGGCTGGTGCTGGAGGACCTGCTCGACCAGCGGGCCCGGGCGGTGCCCGTCACCACCCAGGTCGTGGCCGGTGACCTGATGAGCGGCGAGGATCCCCTGGCGCTGCGCCTCCAGGAGGGTCTCCAGACCTGGCGGGTGACGACCACCCGCTACCACCGCTCGGGGCGGATCGAGCTGGAGGCGGAGCTCGTGCTGAGGGACTGGCTCCGGCCCGTGCTCCAGGGTTGGGCCCAGGCGACGACGGCCTCCCGGGCGACCGGAGGGGTCACCGGCGTCGTGGTCGACGCCCGCGGCCTGCTGGTGGTGCCGGTGGTCGCGCCGCGCCTGCGGTCGGCCGACGGCGCCCTGGCCTTCGGCCCCGACCACCTCGCCCCGACCGCCGTGGTCGAGCGCAGCCCCGCGGTGTGGGTGACCGACCCGGCGGACCCGCTCGCCACCGCCCAGGCTGGACGGCGCCCCCTGGTGATCCGCGCGGCGGGTGTGAGCCAGAGCAGTGATCTGATCATTGACGCGGTCGGACTTCGGGCCCTGGAGGAAGCGGCCTCCGCGCTGGCAGAAGGGCGCCTGGTGCTGGTGGTCGACCCGTGATCCGCAGAGCCCGTTCTTCGACCTCGGCGGGGCCACGTCCGGTGGCCTCCCGCCGCCCGAGCCCCCCGCCGCCGACGCGCCCGCCCGGCTCGCGGCGGTGGATGGTGATGTGGGTCCTGCTGGTCCTGGGGGCGCTGTACCTGCTGCGCTCCGTCTTCGCGGTGCTGTTCGCGTCGGTGGCCCTGGCCTGGCTCTTCGATCCCCTCGTCGATCGCTACGAGGCCCGGGGCCACAGGCGGGAGACGGGCATCCTGTTCCTGTTCTTCGTCGCGACCTTCGGCACGCTCGCCCTGCTGCTCGTGCTGGGTCAGACCGTCTCCGGCGAGGTCCACGAGCTCTCCGACCGCCTCGGGGTCTACGTGCAGAACCTCCAGGACCGGCTGCTCCAGGTCGAGGCCTGGGCCAGCGAGCGGTTCGGGTTCGAGGCCCTCGACACCGAGGCCCTCTTCGAGGGCCTGCGCGACCAGCTCACCGGGCCCGCCGAGGCGGTGGGGGAGGGGACGGAGCCCCCGGTCGAGGCCACCAGCCCGGCCGAGCAGCTCCTCAAGGACCTCGTACCCACGGTGGGGACCGCCCTCGGATCGGCGCTGAGGTCGCTGCTGGCCGGTGGCATGGGCGTGATCGTCACCCTGCTGAACCTGCTGTTGGTGCCGGTCTTCACCTTCTACCTGCTCCGCGACTGGGACCGGGCCGTGGCCGGCATCGACGCCCTGGTGCCCGCGACCCAGCGGGGCCGGGTGCGTCGGCTCGCCCGGGAGATCGATGCCAGGCTCCAGGCCTTCGTTCGCGGGCAGCTCACCGTCTGCCTCGCCCTCGGCGTGCTCTACTCCGCCGGCCTGATGATCGTCGGTGTCGACCTCTCCATCGTGGTCGGCATGGGCTCCGGGCTGCTCTTCATCGTGCCGTATCTGGGCACCGCGGTGGGCGTGGTGGCGGCCGGCCTGTTGGCCGTGCTCGAGTTCGGCTTGGACTGGCACCTGCTGGCGGTGGCCGGTGTCTTCGCCGGCGTCCAGCTCATCGAAGGCATGGCCCTGACCCCCTGGATCGTCGGAGACAAGGTCGGGCTGCATCCCCTGGTGGTCATGATCGCCCTGCTGGTGGGGGGCAACCTCTACGGCATCGTGGGCATGCTGCTGGCGATCCCCGCCACCGCCGCGGCCCAGGTGTTGCTGATGGAGTGGCTGAGCGCCTACCGCTCCTCGGTGGCCCTCGACGATGGGTGATGGCGTCGAGCCGCTCACCTGGGCCTGGTGGGGCACCGACCTGCCCTACCGGGAGGCCTGGGAGCGGCAGCGGGCCGCCCGCGAGCGCGTCATCGCGACCGGACGGGGGGAGGTGCTGGGGCTGCTGGAGCACCGCTCGGTGGTCACCGTCGGTCGGCGTCCCACCGCAGGCACACCGTCGCCCGAGGCGCTCGCCGCCCTCGGCGTCGACCACGTCGTCACCGAGCGCGGGGGGCTCGCCACCTGGCACGGTCCCGGTCAGCTCGTGGGCTACCTCGTCGTCGATGTCTGGGGTCGGGGACTCGGGGTGAAAGGCTTCGTGCGGCGGGTAGAGGAGGGGCTCATCCGCTGGCTGGCCACCCAGGGCCTCTCGGCGGGGCGGCGCTCTGGTCACCCCGGGGTCTGGGTGGGCCCCGACAAGGTCGCGGCGGTGGGCCTGCACCTCCGGCGCGGCGTGTCGATGCACGGCTTCGCCCTCAACCTGTCGGGTCCGCTGGCGGGCTTCGACCTGATCGTGCCCTGCGGACTCGCCGGAGCCGGGGTCACCTCCGTCGAGCGTCTGGGGGGGCCGAGGCTGACGCCAGCCGAGGCGTCAGCCTCCGTGGCGACGGCCCTGCTCGATGTCCTGCACGGCCTTGACGGGTCCTTCGGGAGCGTTAGGAACGGGCCGTCCGCAGGGACGACCGCTGCTGGCGCGTAGCTCAGCGGGAGAGCACCGTCCTGACACGGCGGGGGTCGACGGTTCAAATCCGTCCGCGCCAACCATCAGAGCGAGGTCCTCGGGGCTGACCCGGGGCTCTCCTCGTCATTGACGCACCCTACCCTCAGAGGTAGAACCGCCCTCGCCGGGACTCATCCAGGCAGGCACCGATCGGAACCAGACTCCGCCCCAGGAGCGGAAGGAGAACGGACTACTTGCGCAGACGCCGTCGCCACCCCAACGAACTGCCCAACCGAAAGGACGAGCCCCGCGTCAACCACCGCATCCGAGTGCCCCGCGTGCTCGTGATCGACGAGGAAGGCAACAAGCTGGGGGAGTTCCTCACCCCGGACGCGCTGAATCTCGCCAAGGACCGAGGTCTGGATCTCGTGGAGGTGGCGCCCGACGCCCGCCCCCCGGTGTGCAAGATCCTCGACTACGGGCGGATGAAGTACGAGAAGAAGAAGAAGGACGCCTCGGCCCGGCGCAACCAGTCCCAGGTCCAGCTCAAGGAGATCAAGCTCCGCCCGAAGACCGACGGACACGACTTCACGGTCAAGCGCAACCACTGCGAGCGCTTCCTGCTGGACGGCAACAAGGTCAAGGTCGTCGTGCGCTTCCGCGGTCGCGAGCACGCCCACAAGAACATCGGGGTCGACCGCTGCCACGAGCTCGCGGACAGCCTCGGTGAGCTGGCCGTGATCGAGCAGCAGCCGCGCATGGACGGGGCGCTGATGGTGATGATCCTGGCACCGAACAAGCGCTTCCAGGCGCCCGCCAAGGGCTCGCCCCCGACCGCCCCCAAGGACGGCTGAGGCCGAGCCGGGACCGCTCTCGGCCGCCAGCGGCCGCGCGGCCGTGGTGCGCTCCACGAGAGGGAGCGTTATACGGCTGGCCCCTCTGTCTACCCCCCTGATGAGCAGACCATGCCGAAGATGAAGACCAACCGGGGTGCCGCCAAGCGCTTCAGCAAGACCGCTGGCGGGAAGATCCGGTTCAACAAGGCCAAGCGCCGCCACATCCTCACCAAGAAGTCCACCAAGTGGAAGCGCCACGCGCGTGGTGCCCAGAACCTCTCCGACGGCGATGCCCGCCTGGTCAAGCAGCTCATCCCCTACAAGTAGCCCCCCCAACCCACGACCCACCGCTACCGCCCGGGAGGGCAGGGAACCGGTCGAAAGGAGTCGAGATGGCACGCGTCAAGGGCGCCCAGAACCGCAAGGCCCGCAAGAAGAAGCTCTTCAGCAAGTCCAAGGGCTTCTTCCAGGCCCGCAACAACCGTCTCCGCCAGGCCAACGAGGCTGTGATGAAGGCGGAGTCCTACAAGTTCCGCGGTCGCAAGGAGAAGAAGCGGCAGTTCCGGCGGCTCTGGATCATCCGCATCAACGCGGCGCTCGGTCCCCACGACCTCAAGTACAGCCGCTTCATCCACGGCCTCAAGCTGGCTGGGGTGGAGCTCGACCGCAAGGTCCTCGCTGACCTGGCGCTCCATGAGCCCGAAGCCTTTGGCGCGGTCGTCGACCAGGCCAAGGCGGCGCTGGCCGCCTGAGCACGGCGTGATCACCCTGCCACTGGTGCTCGGAGCCCTCGGCTGCAACGAGGCCGACACGGAGTACGAGCAGGTCAACGCCGTCGATGACGTCGTCGAGATCGAGGTCGGCATCGACGAGGTGCTCGAGGCCGTGACCGTGCTGCTCTACAGCTCCACGGGGTCCGTGGAGATCGGCGAGGTCACGGTCGACCCCGGCGGCGGCCCGGCCGACACCGAGCACCAGGTCCTGGTGATCATGGACGAGGACTACGTGGCCCTCGTAGACCACGCCACCGTCGAGACCTCCTCCGACGGGCGGGGCTCCCGGTCCTTCGACATGGACCCGGACTCCGCCGAGGAGGGCATCTTCCAGCTGGTCATCGTGTCCGTTGCCGAAGAAGGCGAGGCCAGGACCGACAGCTTCACCGTGCAACTCTGGGAGCAGCTCGAGGACGATGAGCTGCTCTCGATCCTCCCTTGGAACTAGGAGGCGACCGTGCCCGAGAACCAGTCTTCCAACCGCACGATGACCAAGTCCGACCTGGTGGAGCGCATCCACGAGGACGTCGGGTTCTCGAAGAAGGACGCCAACGACCTCGTCGAGTGCGTGCTGGAGATCGTCAAGTCGGCCCTGGAGAAGGGCGAGAAGGTCAAGATCTCCGGCTTCGGGAACTTCGTGGTGCGCCAGAAGGAGGCCCGCAAGGGTCGCAACCCGCAGACCGAGCAGCCGATCCTCATCCCCCCGCGGCGGGTGCTCACCTTCAAGCCGTCGCAGGTCCTGAAGGTGGCCCTGAACGAGGACCGAGCCTGATGGACGGCGACCTGCCGGGCAAGCTCTACTTCCGCATCGGGGAGGTGGCCGAGCTCGTCGGTGTCGAGCCCCACGTCCTGCGGTACTGGGAGACGGAGTTCCGCATGCGGCCGCACCGCTCCAGCAGCGGTCACCGCCTGTACCGGAAGAAGGACATCCAGCGCTTCCTGCGCATCCGCAAGCTCCTCCACACCGAGGGCTTCACCATCGCCGGTGCCCGCAAGGCTCTGTCCCAGAGCGACGGCCAGCGCCCGGAGACCCCGGGAGTCGACCTCGACAAGCTCCAGGACGCCGCCCGTCGGCTGGAGCAGCTCCAGTACGAGCTCCAGGGGTTGCGGACCGAGGTCCTGAACGGCCCGTTCCGGGTGGCTGACGAGGACTGAGCGCCGTCGCCGCCCCCGCCGCAGGTCGAATGTCGCCCACAGCGACATCCAGGTACCCACACACCCGTGTGGAGGGCTGAATGTCGCTGTGGGCGACATTCGCGACCTGCATCCGGAGGGTGTCGCTGGAGATGGTTGACCCTGGGGAGGGGGGTCGTTACTCGCCCGACCACATGGTCGACGGGGCGTAGCGCAGCCCCGGCTGCGGGCCTGCGGCCCTTGCTTTACGGCCTACGGGCGCTAACGCCCGCCGCTCGCCGGCTCGCGACGTGCGCAAGCGCCCGTACGGCCTCAGGTATCACACCAGACTGGGGGTCTGGGGGTCGCACTCCGGGGCGCGGTCGCAGGGTGTCGCTGGAGATGGTTGACCCTGGGGAGGGGGGTCGTTACTCGCCCGACC
>CAZCVP010000292.1:0-7348 GCA_964501915.1 uncultured Enterobacterales bacterium | reverse complement strand
GCTGGCGTCGTTGTCGGATGAGGTCGTGACCTGAGGTGACACTGGGGTGGGGTAGCACTCTGGGAGTGAGCAGAACGTGAGCGATATGACCTACGCAGACTTCTTCGAGCGGGCAACCGGTCACCGCCCGTTCCCCTACCAGCTCGCGCTCGCGACCGGGACCGACCTTCCTGCGCGGCTCGAGATCCCCACCGGGATGGGCAAGACGGCAGCGGCGGTCCTCGCATGGGCGTGGCGGCGCCGGCACCCCGAATTCGCGGGTTCGACCCCCCGACGACTCGTCTTCTGCCTGCCGATGCGCACCCTGGTCGAGCAGACCTGGGGCCTGGTGGGGGACTGGCTGGAGCGCCTGGGCTTGGCCGAGGAGATCGCGCTGGCCAAGCTCCTGGGCGGGGACGTCGACCAGAGCTGGGACATCTCCCCGGAGCAGGAGGCCGTGCTCGTGGGTACCCAGGACATGCTCCTCTCCCGGGCGCTGAACCGCGGCTATGCCATGAGCCGCTACCGCTGGCCGCTGCACTTCGGCTTGCTGAACAACGACGCCCTGTGGGTCATCGACGAGGTCCAGCTCATGGGCCCCGGGCTCGCCACCACGACACAGCTCCAGGCGCTGCGGCGCCACTTGGGCACGGTGGTCCCCACCCACACGCTGTGGATGAGCGCGACCTTCGAGGACAGTTGGTTGCGCACGGTCGATGTGGGCGAGGCCGACGTGGCGGGCCACCTCGGGCTGTCGGCTGCGGACCGCGAGCGAGCCCGGGATCGCCTGCAGGCTCACAAGCACCTGGAGATCTCCGAGACGCCGATGGGGGAGGCCAAGGCGCTCGCCCAGGCGGTGATCGCTCGTCACCAGCCGGGGCAGCGGACGCTTGTCATCTGCAACACCGTGCGGCGGGCCGTCGAGTTGCACGAGGCCATCGCCCAGCGGGCGCCGGACGCGACCCTGGTCCTCCTGCACTCGCGCTTCCGCACCGGGGACCGCGTGGCCCAGCTCCAAGCCCTGCTCGCCGAGCCCGGAGCGTCTGGCACGATCGCCGTCTGCACCCAGGTCATCGAGGCCGGGGTAGACGTCTCCTCCCGGGTCCTGTTCACCGAGCTGGCCCCCTGGGCTTCCCTTGTCCAGCGCTTCGGTCGATGCAACCGCTTCGGCGAACACGACGAGGCCGAGGTGATCGTGCTCTCGCTCCCGCTGGGAGAGCGCAAGACCGCGCTACCCTATGCGCCGGAAGATCTCCAAGAGGCCGCTCGCGCCCTGGCCTCGTGCGCCGAGGTCGGCCCGGCCCGGCTCCCCCGTGTCGCCATGCGCCTCGAGATGGACGCGGTCCTGCGGCGACGGGACCTGCTCGAGCTCTTCGACAACACCCCCGAGCTGATGGGCGGGGACACCGACGTGTCCCGCTTCATCCGAGACGCCGACGACCGCGCGGCCCGGGTCCTGTGGCGGGACCTCGCAGAGGAGGGGCCCCTCGCGGACCAGCCCGCGGCCCGTCGAGAGGAACTCTGCTCGGCGCCCCTCCCCGACCTCCGGGCGCTCCTGAAGCGCGGCACGGGCTATCGCTGGGACCCCCTCGACGGTTGCTGGCGTGCCCTGGAGCGAGGTCGGAGCCCGCACCCGGGCATGACCATGATGGTGTCCAGCGCCCTCGGTGGCTACTCTCCCCGAGTCGGCTTCAAACCCGGCTCCAAGGCGCGGGTCTCGCCGGTCGAGGAGCCCGGCCCTGTTGCCCCTGTGGAGCAGGCCCACGACGACGATGTCTGGAGCCAGCTTCGACGGTGGTACCCGTTGGAGCAGCACCTCTACGACGTCGCGGTCGAAGCGGACAGGATCGCCACCGCCGTCGGCCTCGACGGCGCCTGGCTCCGCTCCCTGGTCCGTGCGGCCCGCTGGCACGACGTCGGCAAGGCCCATGCGGTGTTCCAGGCATCGCTGCGCGCCAACCGCGTGGACGCACCGAGCGGGCTTCTCGCCAAGTCGGTCGTCGAGAGGATCCGGCATGCGCGCCCCGGCTTCCGCCACGAGCTGGCCAGCGCCCTGCAGGCGATGGAGGCAGGGCTGGGGGACCTGGAGGTCTTCCTCATCGCTTCTCACCACGGCAAGGTCCGCATGTCGATTCGCCCCTCACCTCACGAGTCGCCCCCAGACCTGGAGACACGCCGCTTCGCCCGGGGTGTCTGGGATGGGGATGAACTCCCAGACGTCGCGCTGGGCAGTGGTGAGATCGCGCCCTCCTTCACCGTCGACCTCTCCTTGATGGAGCTGGGCGGTGGTGGTCAGGGGCCGAGCTGGGCGGAGCGCATGCTCCGGCTGCGGGACGATCCCGATCTCGGGCCGTTCCGGCTGGCCTACCTGGAGGCGCTCTTGAAGGCCGCTGACGAGCGGGCGAGCGCCGCGATCCGTGGGGAGGAGCCATGAGGCTGACTCTGACGGCGCTGGAGTCCGAGCCCCTGGCCTCCTACCTCGTGGCCCTGGGGGTGCTCCGAGTCCTGCACGAGCAGTGCGAGCCATTGATCCGGGGTGGGTGGAGTCCCCAGGGGTTCGTCCTGGAGACCTCGCTGGGCAGGGAGGAGCTGATCGAGTTCTTCTTGTCTCGATGGGAGCCATCGCCCATCGTCTCGCCTTGGAACGGAGGCAGCGGGTTCTATGCCGGCGACACGATGGACGGTCGGGACCGCATCACCGCCTCCGCGGACCCGCGCCTGGCGCGCTACGGAGCGGTCATCGCCCAGGTCGCTGATTGGGAGGAGCTACCTCCGATCGGGGTGGCGCCTACGGTGCTGCTGCGCCGCGGACGAGAGCTGCGGACGAGCCTCGCAGGCAAGAAGGCCGAAGCGCTCGCGACAGAGCTTCAGCGTGCCGAGGAGTCCGCCGCCCAGCTGCAGGAGCTGGCGCCGGAGTTCGATCTGAGCAGCGGCACGATCGCCTCGCTCCAGTCGATGACCAAGGGGCTCCCTCCGGGCACCCAAGGCCCCGCCAGGACCCTGGTAGAGGCGATGAAGAAAGTGCGCACCAGCCTGAAGAACGCCGCTCGTGGCGACGCCAAGCTGGCGATCATGCGGCGCTGTCGCAACGAGCTCCCGGACGCCTCCGTGGCCTGGGTGGACGCTGCGGTCGGCATCCGAGACGACGGCTTCGCAGCGCTGCCACTGCTGGGGAGCGGAGGCAACGAGGGGCGCCTGGAGTACAGCAACCAGTTCATGCAGGTCGCCTCCAGGCTTGTGGAGCAACCGGCGGAGGGAGCGCTGCGCCAAGCGCTGTTCGGGGAGGGCGCTGTGAGCTTGCTCTCCCTGCCCGCCGGTCAGTTCGACCCGGGCAGCGCCGGGGGCTTCAACCAGGGCTTCGGCGTCGAGAGCAAGAAGGCCCCGGTGAACCCATGGCGGTTCGTGCTGACCTTCGAGGGCGCCCTGCTCTGGTCCGGCGCCGTGGCCCGGCGCCACCACACCGACAGCGACCGGATGGTGGTCAGCCCGTTCACCGTGCATGCCAGTGCCGCTGGCTATGGCTCCGCAGCGGGGGCCGACGCCGGCGCCGCCCGCGCCGAGGTGTGGATGCCCGTGTGGTCGAGCCCCGTCGGTGTGCCCGAGCTTCGCGCCTTCCTCGCCGAGGGTCGCGCGAGCGTTGGGCGCAGGGATCGGAGCCAGCGACGCGCACGCACGGGGCTGGACTTCGCCCGCGCGGCCTCCACGCTCGGCGTGGCCAGGGGCATCGACTCCTTCACACGGTTCAGCCTGCTCAAGCGGCGTGGAGACAGCTACGTCGCGTTGCCCGCGGGGCGCTACCGGGTCGGACACCGCACCGCGGCGGACCTGCTCCGGGAGTTGGACGCTCCGCTCGTACGGGTCGACACCATGCTCCGTCGGTTCCCCGGGGATCCGCCCGCCAGCCTGGTCCGCGCCCGGCGTCGGATCGACGAGGCGAGCTTTCTCGTGGCTGAACGCGGTGAACCGGAGACCGTCTTGGCCTTGCTCTGTGCCATCGGTGGGCTCGAGCGCCTGATCGCCAGGCGGGACCCGGGGAGAGAGCCTGCGCTGGCTGCCCCCCTGGGGGGTCTGAGCGAGTCCTGGATCGAGGCTGCGGGCGACGGGGTCGAGCTGCGACTCGCTCGAGCCTTCCACTCGATGCGCTCCCGGGATGCGGGGCCGTTCCGGGTCAACTTGACGTTTCTCGATCCCCACTCACCCCGGAGGTACTCACCCCGGGGGCCCGAGCTGGCCTGGCTGGGCCGAGACCTGGTCGAGCGCCTTGGCTCCGTCCTGGCTCGGAGGATGCTCCATGCCCGGGGAGAAGACGATGGGAGGAACGGATTGGATCCGCTCAGCGCGTCCCGGCCTCTCCGCGTCGAGGACGCGCTGGCGCTGCTCTGGGGGGACATCGACGAGGGCTTGCTCGAAGAGCTGATCTTCGGCCTCGGCTGGGTCGAGCTGGCTTCGGGGGTGCGCCTGCCTCCTCTCGGCACCCCGTCGCACCCCCACGGTCTCCTGGTGCCACCCAGCTACGCAGTCCTCGCCCTGCTCTTCGCTGGCGGCAACGTGCGGGAGGTCCACCTGCGCCCCGAGCCGAGTCTCCTTCCGCTGCTGCGAAGCGGGAGGGTGCGCGACGCGATGAGGGCCGCGCTCCGGCGCCTGCGGGTGAGCGGCCTGGCTCCACGTTTGTCCCCCCAGTCGATCCGGGAGTGGTCCAGCGGCGTCGATGCCGCCCGCCTGACTGCGGCTCTGCTGGTCCCCCTCTCTTTCTCCGAGACCGAGCGGCTCGCTCGTCGAGTGCTCCTGGATCCAGAACAACGAAACGACCCAACTCCGAAGAGGTGAACGATGCTCTCTGACTTCCACGATGCGATCTCCGCGGCTCCCCGTCTGTTGATGGAGGCCCAGCTCCGGCCCATCCAGGGCGAGCGCTTCCAGCCCACCGGGTTCGCCGATCTTGGGGCCGCCGTCTACGATGGCCCCGACAAGAGCCGGACCTGCTTGATCGAGTCGGCCCAGTCCATCGCCAACCGCCTGGAGGCCTCGGTGATCGATGGATTCGGGATCGATCTGATCCCCGAGCTGGCTGGCCTTCCCTACGTCCGGGCAGAGCTTTCTGGGGCGACCGAGGTGCAGACGAGCAGCCTGGTGGAAGCCCACCGGCTGAATTCCCCCTTCATCATCACCGACAAGTCCTTTCAGGCCGACTTCTGCGCACGCTCCGGCTATGGTCGCGGCAAGCGCCTCGCATGGGACCGGGTCGCCGCAGCGCTCATGCACTACGATCCCAATTCCGTCCTGCACGGTGTCTTCCTGGCCAACCTGGAGGACGGACGGCTCCGGCTGCCGCGCGCGATCACCGGCTTCATCGAGGCCAAGGGGGTGCGCGAGGCCGCTTCGGGCGGGGTCAAGAACAACCGCTTCGATCCCAAGGGCGAGTTCCGAGTCAAGAGCCACTCCAAGGACGTCTACGGCAACGTGCCCTACCAGCGCACCGAGTACACGGCCCAGCGGATCACGGCCTACTTCAACCTGGACCTGGCGCTGCTGAGGGGGTACCGGTTGCCGGATACGGCGCTGCGCCTGCTCATCGACTTGGCGCTGCTCAAGGTGAGGCGCTTCCTCCGCTCGGGGTTGCGACTGCGCACGGCCTGCGATCTCGACGTAGTCGAGGAGCTGGTCGCCACGCGGCCCGATGGACTCGCCCTCCCCTCCCTGGGCTCCTTGCTCGAGGCCGTGCAGGGGGGCGTGCGGGCCTGCGCTGACATCGGGCTCTTCGCATCACCGGCTGTGACAGTGCTCGCAGTGGAGACCGTCAAGAAGACCAAGAAGGAGTCGAGCTGATGGTCGGTGTGGCGCTCCGGTTCTCCACGGGTCGCTTCCACGCGACGCCCTGGGGGCGCAACGTCAACGAGGGAGTTCCGGAGTGGCCGCCTTCGCCCTGGCGCCTGGTGCGAGCCTTGATCGACACCTGGTTCCGCAAGCGGGCCACATGGGACGAACACCGCGTCCTCCCCCTGCTCCAGGCCCTTTGCACCGCGCCGCCGATCTACCACCTCCCGCCCGTGAGGGAGTCCCACACCCGCAGCTACCTGTCGAAGAACACCATGAAGGCGAGCGACAAGGCCCTGGTCTTCGACCCATTTGTGTTGGTCTCCCCGACCCAGGCCGTCTGGATGGGCTGGCCGGACCTGGTGCTGGAGCGCGGGGGTCTCGCGGACCTTGCAGAGCTGCTTGAGCTGCTCAACTACCTCGGGCGCTCGGAATCCTGGGTGGAGGCCAGCCTGGCGGAGGCACCCGGGGAGCCCAACTGTGTCCCCCTGGTTGACGGGCAACGGCTCGAGGGGGGCTCCATTGTCACCGTGGCTTGTCCCGAGGGTGCCGAGCGATACTCCGCACGCCCGTTGCTGGTGAAGAAGAAGCCGCTGTCCTGGCTCGAAGCCGTCTCTCTGACCACTGAGGACCTGCGTAGGCGAAAGCTGGGGCGCCACCCGATGATCAACGAAGTGAGCTACGTGCAGGCTCGTCTCCGCCGGGCCGTGCGCACGCGATCTCGGTTGGACCGAGGCATCTCCGCGGTCGCCTTCTCGCTGGCTGGCCCGGTGCTGCCGGCCATCGAGGAGACCCTGGAGATCGCGGACCAGGTGCGCATGCGGCTCCTCGGCATCGACAAGCGCCTACACGGGGCGGACAGCCCCCGGCACCCCGTGTTCTCCGGCAAGACCGCCAGTGGCGAGCGCATCCCCGGCCATGGGCACCTCTTCGTGCTCCCGCGGGACGCCACGGGTTCCGGACGTATCGATGAGCTCCTGATCCTCGCGAGGCGAGGCTTCGACGAGTCCGCCCAGCGCGTCCTGGACGAGCTCCGCAAGCTCTACTTGCGTGGTCGGCCCGCGGTGATGTGTACCCTCTCCGGGCTGGGCAGCATCGAGGATCTGACCCGACGCACCCAAGTCGTCGTCAGCCGCACGCCATTCGTTCCACCGAGGCACTACAAGGCCAGCCGTGGCCCCTTCGAGGCCTGGCTCCAACATGAGCTGCGCCGTGAGCTGGGTCACCACAACCTCCCTGCGCCAGTGTCGATCGCCCCCGTTGCCCGCTGTCCGACCCGAACGCGCGGCGAGCGACGTTGGATCGGGTTCCGCCGCAACCGCAAGACCGATCGTCCTCGGCCGGGTTTCGGCTTCCGAGTGGAATTCGCCGAACCGGTGTTGGCACCGTTCACGCTCGGCTACGGCTGCCACTTCGGGCTCGGGCTCTTCGAGGTCGACGAGGGCTGACCGGCGAGATGGAGCTGAGCTTCGACGTCGTTGTGCGGGGGCCGTTGTTGTTGGACGGACGCGGCACAAGGGCGGCGGCTTGTTCGGCCATGGGCCGCTTCCGCGTG
>CAZCVP010000291.1:0-7422 GCA_964501915.1 uncultured Enterobacterales bacterium | reverse complement strand
TAGATCTCGGTGGTGGCGATGTCGGCGTGGCCGAGCATGGCCTGCACGAGCCGCAGCTCGGCCCCGTGCTCGAGCAGGTGGGTGGCGAAGGAGTGGCGCAGCTTGTGGGGGTAGACCTCGGTGCGGATGTCCGCGACCCTGGCGTAGTGCTTGACCCGGTACCAGAAGGCGCTGCGGGAGAGGTGCCCTCCACGGGGACTCAGGAAGAGCCAGACCTCGTGGCCGCGGGGGTCGAGCAGGGTCCGGGCCCCCGCCTCGTAGCGCCGGATCGCCGCCAGGGCGGTGTCCCCCACCGGCACGATGCGCTCCTTGCGGCCCTTGCCCAGGACCCGCACCGTGCCATAGCCCCGGTGCAGCCCGTCGCGTCGCAGGCGCACGAGCTCGGTGACCCGGATGCCGGTCGCATACAGCGTCTCCAGCATCGCCAGGTCGCGCTGTCCGATGGCCGTGCTCGGGTCGGGGGCCGCCAGGAGCGCCTCCACCTCCCGCTGGCTGAGCACGCCGGGCAGTCGCCGGGTGGGCCGCGGTCCCTCGACGTCGATCGAAGGGTCCGCGGCGAGGTGCCCCTCCCGCACCAGGAAGCGGAAGAGCTGGCGGAAGGCGACGCGCTTGCGGCCCAGGGTGCCCAGGGAGCGGCCCCGATCCAGCAGCTCACCCATCCAGCCGGACAGGTCCTCGCGGCCGACCAGCTCGACCGTCGAGCGGCCCTCGCCCTCCAGGTAGCGGGCCAGCTCGTTCAGGTCGCGGCTGTAGGCGGACAGCGTGTTCGGTGACAGGCCACGCTCGACACGGGCCCAGTCCAGGTAGCTGTCGATGGCGTCGTCCCAGTCCACCCTCAGCGGCCCTGCCCGCGCTCGAGGTAGGTCTCCACCGCCTCCGCCATCGCCTCCGCCACGGTCTGCTGGAAGAGCGGGTGACGCAGGCGCATCTCGTCGTCGGGGTGTGTGAGGAAGCTGGCCTCGAAGAGGATCGACGGCATCCGGGTGCCGTGGAGCACGTAGAACAGCGCCGTCTTCACGCCCAGGTCCTTGATCTGGTCCTCGCCGTAGATGGCCTGGAGCTGCTTGATCACGTTGACCTGCACGTCCATGGCCAGCAGCCGGGAGAGGCGGTTGGTGCCGGCCATGGTCAGGTCGAGCAGGATGCGGTCGATGCCCTCGGCCCGTTCTTCGACGGCGATGGCGTTCTCGCGCGAGGCCACCCGGGCCGCCCCGGCGTCCGAGGCGGTGTCCAGGTAGTAGGTCTCGATGCCCCACCCGACCTTGGTGGGCGAGGCGTTGGCGTGCACGGAGATGAAGAGGTCCGCCTCCACCGAGTTGGCGAACCGGGCCCGGTCCTCGAGGGTGACGAAGGTGTCGTCGCTGCGGGTCAGCAGGACCTCGGCGCCGATCCGGCGCTCCAGCTCGCGGGCCAGGCGCAGCGACAGGCTCAGGGCGACGTCGGACTCCCGGGTCCCGGTCAGGCCGATGGCCCCGCTGTCCCAGCCGCCGTGGCCCGGATCGAGCACGATGCGGACCCGGGGCTTGCCGAGCTGCTCGGCCTGGCGGGACAGGGACACCCCCGCCATCCAGGAGGCCAGCATGCCGGCGTCGGGGAGCGAGGGATCCCGGGGCGCCCCCTCCACCCGCAGATCCAGCAGCAGGCCCCGCCGCTCCACGGGGGTCACCACGATCTCCCGCGCCCGGTCCAGCTCGACACCGACCAGGAGCTCGCCGCCGACCGGCGCCAGCACGACGCGCTGGACACCGCCTCGATCGACCGGGATCAGCCAGCGACCCCCGTCCTTGGCGTAGGCCGCCTCCAGCTCCCCGCTGAGCCGCACGCCGCGCAGGGTGACCGACGCCCGGGCCGGCGCCCGACCGACCCGCGCCGTCGAGCGGGGCTGGACCTCGGGCAGGGTGCCGTCGGCCACGAGCAGCACCTGGGCGTGCCCCTCCCCCACGAAGACCCGGACCTCGGTCAGCTCCAGGGCGTGCGCGGGCAGGGACCACGCGAGCGCGAACAAGAGCGCCAGCAGGTTGGCGATCAGCGCCCGGTCAGCTCTCATCCGCCGCCACATCCTTGAGACGATACAGCAGCGCCAGGGCGTCGCGCGGCGCGAGGGTGTCGGGGTCGATGGCCGCCAGCTCTTCGCGGAGGCGGTCCGGCGGCGCCACGGCCGCTGTCGTTCGTCGGGATCCAAAGAGGGCGAGCTGCGGCGTCGGGTGATCCGAGGCGTGCTTCTCGAGCCTCACCAGCAGCTTCTTGGCCCGCTCGACCACCGGCGCAGGCAGGCCCGCGAGGCGCCCGCACTGGATGCCATAGGAGCGGCTGGCGCCGCCCTCCTTCAGGCGCCGCAGGAAGAGGATGCGCTCGCCCCACTCGGACACCGCCACGCTGAGGTTGGCGACCCCCGGACGGGTCTCGGCCAGCTCCAGCAGCTCGTGGTAGTGGGTGGCGAAGAGCGTGCGGGCCCTGATGCGGTCGTGCAGGTCCTCCGCCACGGCCCAGGCGATGGCCAGCCCGTCATAGGTGCTCGTGCCGCGCCCGATCTCGTCGAGCAGGACCAGGGAGCGCTCGGTCGCGTGGTGGAGGATGTTGGCTGTCTCGGACATCTCCACCATGAAGGTGCTGCGCCCCGAGGCGAGGTCGTCCGACGCGCCCACCCGGGTGAAGATGCGGTCGCACAACCCGATGCGGGCGCTGTCCGCCGGCACGAAGGAGCCGACCTGGGCCATCAGGGCGATGCAGGCCACCTGGCGCATCGCGGTCGACTTCCCGCTCATGTTGGGCCCGGTGAGGATGATCAGCCGCCGGTCCCGGGGGCGCATCGCCAGGTCGTTGGGCACGAAGGACTCGCCGAGGTCCTGGCGCTCGACCACCGGGTGCCGGGCCGCCACCAGCTCCAGGTCCCCGGTGTCGTCGACCTGGGGGCGCACGTAGCGCCCGTCGACGGCCAGCTCCGCCAGCGAAGCGTAGACGTCCAGCTCCGACACCGCGAGCGCGATGGCCTGGAGGCGCGGCACGGCCGGGGCCAGCCGCTCGCGAAGCTCCACGTAGCGCTCGTGCTCCAGGGCCTTGCGGCGCTCGTCGGCCCCCAACACCCGCTCCTCGAGCTCCTTGAGCTCCGGCGTGATGTAGCGCTCGCAGGCGCTCAGGGTCTGCTTGCGCAGGTAGTGCTCCGGCACCTTGTGGAGGTTGGCCCGCGTGACCTCGATGAAGTAGCCGAAGACCCGGTTGTAGCGGACCTTGAGCGAGCCGATGGAGGTGGCCTCCCGCTCCCGGGCCTCGAGCTGGGCCAGGGTGCCCCGGCCGCCGCGGACGAGCTGGTTCAGCTCGTCCAGCTCGGGGTCCACGCCGTCGCGGATGAGGCCCCCTTCGCTGATCTGGAGGGGCGGGTCGTCGACCAGCCAGTGGGCGATCTGAGCGGCCACGTCGGGACAGAGGTCCTCGGGCACCAAGCGCTGGAGCGCCCGCAGGCCGCGCGCAGCGGCGAAGGCGGCCGGCAGCGCCTCCACGGAGCGGCGGAGCGCGACGAGGTCCCGGGGCCCGGCCGTGCCCTGGGCGAGCTTGCCGGCGATGCGCTCGATGTCAGCCACACCCGCCAGCCGGGCCCGCACGTCGGCCCGCTCGTGGCGACCCTCGACCAGGTCCTGGACGGCGTCGAGGCGGGCCCGGATCACCTGCAGGTCAAGCAGCGGCCAGGTGAGCCACTCCCGCAGCAGCCGCGCCCCTCCCGAGGTGGTGGTGCGGTCCATGAGGCCCAACAACGTGCCCTTGCGGCCCTGGCCCTGCAGGGGGCGCAGGATCTCCAGGTTGCGTCGCGTGGCCCGGTCCAGCTCCATGAAGCCGGTGAGCTGGTGGGTGCGCAGCCCCCGCAGGTGCTTGAGCTCGGTGTGGGTCGCCTGCTCGGCGTAGGCCACCAGGGCCGCCGCGGCGCCGAGGGCGGGACCGAGCCCGTCGCAGCCGAAGGCCCCCAGGTCCGCCACCCCGAGCCGCTCGGCCAGGTCCTTGCGTCCCTGCTCCGGCTCGAACCACCCGGGGTCCACGCGAGAGATCCGGACGTCGGGCAGGCCCCCGTCGAGTCCCTCGAGCGTCTCGGGTACCAGGACCTCGCGGACCTCGGCCCGCGCCAGCTCTTCGAGGGCCTCCTCCAGGCCGCCGAGGTCCGAGACCCGCAGGTCGCCGGTCGAAGCGTCCATCAGGGCCAGGCCCCAGCGGTGCTGATGGCTGCAGAGGCCCGCCAGCCAGCAGGCCTCCCGCGGGGCCAGGTCCTCCGGGTCCAGGCCCACGCCCGGGGTCACGATCCGGGTGATGGCCCGACGGACCAGGCCCTTGGCGAGGCGAGGGTCCTCCACCTGCTCGGCGATGGCCACCTTGTGCCCCTGGTCGACGAGGCTGGTGATGTAGGAGCGGGCGGCGTGGTGGGGCACGCCGGCCATCGGCACCGGCTCCGGGGAGTCCTTCATCCGCGCCGTCAGGGTGAGGTCCAGCGCCGCCGCCGCCACCTTGGCGTCCTCGAAGAAGAGCTCGTAGAAGTCCCCCATGCGCAACATCAGCAGCGCGTCGGGCACCTGGCCCTTGAGCTCCAGGTACTGCCGGAACATCGGCTTGTCGGCGTGCATGGTCACTCGGGGCACCGGCGGAGCCGGGCTGCGTAGAAGCAGTCGGCGTCGTCCACAGGGGGTGCCATACAGCGCTCGGTCTCCAGCGACCACCCCGACCCCTCCGCGGAGCCCAGCCAGGCCTGCACCACGCCTTCGCCCTCCTCGGGCTCGGGGGAGCAGACGCTGTACACGAGAGCGCCCCCCGGCCGCACCGTCGCGGCCGCCGCCGCCAGGATCGGGACCTGGCGCAGGGCCATGGCCGCGGGATCGGTCGGCAGGCGGCTCCACCGGATCTCGGGGTGGCGGCGCAGGGTGCCGAGGCCGGTGCAGGGGGCGTCGACGAGGGCGGCGTCGAAGGGGACCCTGGGGGACCAGGGCTCGGTCAGCCAGTCCACGTGCCGCGGGATCACACCGAGCCCCGTGCGGCGGGCGTTGGCCCGCACTCGCTGGAGGCGCTCGCGGCTGGCGTCACAGGCCATGACCCGGGCCCCCCGCGTCGCCAGGCGGAGGGACTTGCCACCCGGGGCGGCGCAGGCGTCGAGGACCCGGATGCCGTCATCGACGGGCACCAGGTCCGCCACCGCCACCGACGCCGGGTCCATGACCCACCAGGCCCCCTCGGCGAAGCCGGGCAGCTCCGGGATCGGGCCGCTCCAGCCCTCCAGCAGCAGCGCCTGGGGGACGGGCTCGCCTCCAGCCGTGGCCGGCCGGACCTCGGCGACCTCGGCCAGGGCGCCAGCGACGTCGTCGAGGTCACCCACCACCGCGATGCCTAGGGGTGCCGGTCGATCGTTGGACGCGCACCAGCCCGCGAGCGCCTCCTCTCCGACCCGCTCCCGCCACCGCGCCACCCACCAGTCCGGGTGGTTGGCCGTGGGCGGGAGGTCCACCGGCGCGACGCGACGCAGCACGGCGTTGGCGAAGCCGCTGGCGCGGCCGACGCCGAGGGCGTGGGTCAGGGCCACCCCCTGGCTCACCACGGCGTGGTCCGGGGCCCGGCCGTGCAGCCGCTCCCAGGTCGAGATGCGCAACGCGTTGCGCACTTCGGGGTCCAGGTCCGCCAGGGGTCGGGCGCTCACGGCGGCCAGGGCGGCGTCGACCTCGCCCCGGTGCCGCAGCACGCCGAGCACGAGCTGCCAGGCCAGGGCGCGGTCCCGCGGGTCGACCGGCGCGTGGCTCACCAGGGAGCGATCGGCGTGGCGGCCGGCGTCGACCTCCACCAGCACCCTCCCGGCCGCCAGCCGGCCCGGGTTCAGCGGAGCGCTGCGGCTCATGGTCGGTCGACCTCGCCCGGGAGCGCCCGCTGCAGCAGGGCCTCCACCTGGGCCTGGGGCCGCGCCCCACGGAGGCGGTGGCCGTTCACGAAGAGCGTGGGCGCGCTGCGCGTGCCCAGGTCACGGGCCAGCTCCTGCTGGGCGGCGACCCGCTGCGCCAGCTCCGGGTCGGCGCGGGCTTCGGAGAAGGCCGCCGGGTCGAGCCCGACCTCCGCGGCCGCCACCGCGAGGTCCGCCTCGGCGAGGTGCTGGAAGCGGGAGAGCAGCAGGCGGTGGAAGGGCGCGAAGGCCCCCAGCCGACCCGCGGCCTCCGCCGCTTCGGCCGCCGGGCCCGATCGCGGATGCCGCGCCTCGGTCCAGTGCAGCACCCGCACGGCGACCTGGCCGTCGTGGGCCGCGAGGACCGAGCCCCAGGTCTCGGCGGCCCGGGCGCTGAAGGGCGACTGGTAGTCGACCACCATCACCAGCCGCAGGGGCGCGTCGTCGCTTCCCCACCCCGGCGCCGTGGCCAGGACGCGGTCCCAGGGGAGCGGCACCCAGGCGTCGTCGAAGATCAGCGACTCCCGCAGGGCCTCGGTGTCGGCTCCCGCCGCGGCCTGGCGCACGCCCCGGTCGAGCAGCCCGGCGAGCAGGTCCAGGCAGGCCGGGGGGCGCGCTCGAAGGCAGGTGCCATAGCTCATGCCCTCCTCCCAGCAGGGCGAGCAGGGAGCGGTGAGCGTGTTGAGGACGCCGACCAGCGCGTCGGCCTGGGCGGGCTCCAGGGCTTCGAGGGGCGGCCAGCCCAGCTCCGCGGCGGTCCAGGCCGAGGGGTGCAGGGGCTTGCGGCCGTCCTCGAGCACCACCTCCGTCTCATCGAGGGTCGTCACCCCGGTGGGGACCTGGCCCACGGGTCGCGAGACCGGTGGCACCCCGAGGTCGACTTCGGAGCACCCGACCAGGACGAGCCCGATCGCCGAAAGGGCGGAGAACACCTGGAGTCAGTCCCGACCCTGCACCGCCTGCAGCGTCAATTCGGCCTCGAGCTGGCGGATCTTGCGGCGCGTGGCCGAGCTCCGCACCATGCCCACGACCAGCCCCAGGAGCAGGCCCACCAGGCCGGTGCAGACCACCACGGCGGCCACGGGGACCGGAGCGGGGGTGATGCCCGCCCACACCCCGAGGTTCAGCCCGAGGTTCGCGGTCTGGTGCTCGTTCTGGACGATGAAGAGCCCCACCGGCGTCGCGACGATGAGCAGGGGGACCAACCAGAGAAGCGTGCGTCGCATCTTCGGAGCTTATCCCGGACGGGAGGGCCGGTCCCGAAGCACGACGGGGAGCGCCGCAGCACTCCCCATCTCAGCGCAACCGGGCTTCGATCAGGCCGGCGGAGCGGACTCGGCGTCCTTGGCGGCGGGAGCCTCCTCGGCGGGCGCGGCCTCCTCGGCGGGCGCGGCCTCCTCGGCGGGCGCGGCCTCGGCGGCGGGCGCGGCCTCCTCGGCGGGCGCGGCCTCCTCGGCGGGCGCGGCCTCCTCGGCGGGCGCGGCCTCCTCGGCGGGCGCGGCCTCCTCGGCGGGCGCGGCCTC
>CAZCVP010000290.1:7030-7453 GCA_964501915.1 uncultured Enterobacterales bacterium | reverse complement strand
AGGTCTGCAACGGCCTCGACGACGACTGTGACCTGCTCACCGACGACGACGACCCCGACGTGGCGGACCAGGACACCTGGTACCTCGACTTCGACGGCGACGGCTACGGCAACTCGAGCTTCACCGTGGACGCCTGCGAGGTCCCCTCCGGCTACGTGGACAACGACGACGACTGCGAGGACGCGTACCCCGAGGCCAGTCCGGTCGGAACGGTGGTCTGCTACAACATCTACATGGCCTGCGACGGCACGGACGACGACGACGCGGCGGACGCCTCCACCTGGTACGGCGACGCGGACGGCGATGGGTATGGCGACGCCAGCTCCGTGACGGTGGACTGCGCCGCCCCGTCCGACGGTGTCGCGGAGGCTACCGACTGCGACGACACCGACGCCGCCGTGAACCCGGGGGCGACGGAGGTCT
>CAZCVP010000290.1:0-7006 GCA_964501915.1 uncultured Enterobacterales bacterium | reverse complement strand
GACGACGACTGCGACGGCGACACCGACGACGACGATGCGGGCCTGGACACCTCCACCGCGTCCACCTGGTACGCCGACGACGACAGCGACGGCTACGGCGACCCGAGCGACGACGTCCAGGCCTGTGAGAGCCCGGCTGGCTACGGCGCCGACGCCTCGGACTGCGACGACACGGACGGGGCGGTCCATCCTGGAGGCACCGAGGTCTGTGACGACGTGGACAACGACTGCGACGGCCAGGTGGACGGCGACGACGGAGACCTGTCGCTCTGGAGCTGCTTCGGGACCGGCGCCGACGGGACGGTCTCGACCGGTTCACTGGACCTGAACCGGGACGCCACCGGGAGCCGCACGGCCCCGGACGGCGTGGCGTGGCAGGTGACCAGCGATGTCAGCGGGACCAGCCTGGTCCTGGAGTCGACCACCGGGCTGGCCGCGGGGGACCTGGCCATCCTGTTCGACGCCCAGGGGAGCCAGGCCGGGGCCTGGGACCTGGTGAGGATCGAGACGGTGAGCGCCGCGGGTGTCACGCTCCTCCAGAGCCCCGGCAGCAGCTACGGGACCGCCTCCGCTGACGTGATCCTCCTGCAGCGGGTGCCCCAGTACGAGAGCCTCACGATCACCTCCACGCTGACCGCCTCCGCCTGGGATGGTCTGAGCAGCGGAGCGTCGACGGGCCGGGCCACCGGCGTGGTCGCGGTGATGGTGGACGACACCTTCCAGGTGCAGAGCGGGGCCACCGTCCGTGTCTCCGAGCTGGGCTTCGGCGGGGCCGCGACCGGTGCCGGCCCCGAGTCACCGTTCGGTGAGGTCACCGCGGGGGGAGAGGCGGGCTCGGACGGTGGCTGGGCCGATGGTGGCGCCGGAGGCGGCACGGCGTCCTCCAGCGTCTCCGGCGGGGACGGGGCGAGTAGCTGCTCCAATGGCGGAGGCCCGTCGGGGCTCGGTGGTGGTGGCGGGGGAGGCAAGATCACCCACTGCGCGGGCGGCTCCCCCGTGACCGGAGGGGGAGGAGGAGGCGGTGCCGCGGCCTACGACGCGGGGGCCACCGAGAGCACCAGCGACCTGTCCGCCCTGACCCTCGGCGGTGGCGCGTCCGCGGGGGCCGGCGGGGGCGAGAGCGGCGCCAACTACGACAGTGGCACCACGGTGGGCCCGGGAGGCTCGGCGGCCGGGGGTGACCCCGGCGGCGCCGGCGGCGGCATCGTGCTGATCTGGGCCGACAGCCTGGTGATCGACGGGACCGTCACGGCCTCGGGAGGGCATGGCGGGGACGGTGGAGACGGGGAGAGCAAGAACGGCGGTGGCTCCGACGACGGCGGTGGCGGCGGCGGCGAGGGCGGACAGGGGGCCAGCGGCGGCACGATCCTCCTGGCCGGGAACACCCTCACCCTGGCGACCTCCTCGGTGTCCGCGCTCGGCGGAGGCGGAGGAGACGGCGGAGAGGGCGGCGCTGGCTACTCGACCTCCACCACGGCAGGGGGCAGTGGGGCGGCAGCGGGTGGGACCCCCACGTCCGGGGCGGCCGGGTCCTACGCCGGCGATGGCGGGGCGCCCGGAGGCGGTGGCGCCGGTGGCGAGGCGGGCGCGGTCGGGATCATCCGCGTCGAAGCGGGTGAGGTGAACGGCTACGCCTATGGCACCTCAGACGCCGAGTCCGCGGTGGATGACGCGACCAGTGGGGACGTAGCGGCCTTCGCCGAGTTCAGCCCCTGAGCCCCTGCAAGCGCCGACAGGACTGCCCGGATACCGTCCTCCGATGGGACTCTTCGACTGGATCTCCGGACGCTCCCGTAGTGCCGCCAAGGACCCTGCCGTCAACGCCGGGCCCGCGGGTCTCCCCGCCGCGCTGATCCCCTACGAGCGCCCGACCTGGGTCCCCGAGACGGACGACGCCGTGTGTGCCGCCCGCGGCTCGCGCTTCGGGGGAGCCGCCACGCTGAAGCCAGGGGAGGCCTGGCCCTGCTGCCGTCGCTGCGGCCAGCCGATGAACCTGCTGCTGCAGCTCGGCAGCCGCGACCTGCCGGAGGGCGTCGAGGTCCCCTGGGGTGACGGGCTGCTGCAGGCCTGGGGCTGCACGTCCAGCGAGCCCCAGCTCTGCCTGGCCGACGGGGGCTGGGAGGCCTTCGACGGGAGCCAGCTCGTGCGCACGCTGGGCTACGACCAGGTCGCCGACGAGGCGACCCCGAGCGCCGCCAGGGAACCGTGGCCTGCCCGCCACATCACCGGCTGGACCGTTCAGGAGGACCTGCCCGGCTACGAGGACCAGCACCTGCTGGGCATCGACCTCACCGACGAGCAGCACGACCGGCTCGACGCCCTCGAGCTGCCCCGAAGCGGCGACAAGCTGATGGGCTGGCCCGCGTGGGTGCAGGGCGCGGAGTACCCGAGCTGCCCGGACTGCGGCGAGTCCATGACCGCCGTCTTCCAGATCGACTCCGAGGACCACGTGCCCTGGATGTGGGGAGACAGTGGCTGTGGCCACCTGTCGGTGTGCCCGAGCCACCCGGAGCGGGCGGCGTGGGCGTGGGCGTGTTGCTGAGGGCGATGAGCGCCGCCCTGCGCCTCGGTCTGCTGGTGATCTTCGCCGCCGGCCTGCTCGGCAGCTCCGAGAGCCCCGCCCAGGACCGGGCGACCCGGGAGACCGTGGTCGGGGTGGGCTCCGCCGCCGCTCCGCTGGTGGACACCCTCGTGCCCCTGGGCTTCTCCCCCAAGGGCGCCCTCGCCCTGCTCTACGAGACCGAGGACGACGCCGTCGGGGGGTACCTGTGGTCCGTCTCGGTGAAGGACCTGGCGACAGACGAGACGCTGTACGCCGAACGCTGGTCCCCCGAGACCTTCGACGCCATCGGCGGCCGAGCGGAGCTCTGGGCCCTGCGCAGCCCGGACCTCGCCCCGGGCATCGAGGCTCACGGCATCCCCTGGCCCGCCCTGCCGGCCGACGGACCGGGGGTCACCGGGCTCGAGGCCTTCCCCCTCGTCCGAGGCGGGGACGCCTACACCGTGGAGGTCCACCTGCAGCCCGTCCAGTCCGATCCTCGGGACCCGGTGAAGTCGAGGATCGCGGTGGTGTCGCTGCGTTCCGCACAGCGCGGCACGAAGGAGATCGGGAGCCTGGCGGTGACCTCCCACGAGGACCTCGGCTTCACCACCAGCGCCCCCCAGGCCGTCGGCGCCTGGCTGAGCCCGCACGAGCCCCGCATCGCCGTCGTGCTGACCACGGTCCACCGCGGCTGGGAGGGCCCCCCCCACCGGCGGAGCTGGGTGGTGCTGGGAGCGCACCTGGAGCGGGGGTTCCGGTAGGGATCCACGTCGCGAGGCCGGCCGAGCGCACGGAGTCCCCTCAGACAGGAGGTCCGGCCCGGCGCGTTGAGATCCCGTAGAGCGAGCCCGCGAGATGACCGCGGGTCGGCCCGAGGCGGAAGAACGAAGGCACTCCGCGTAGAACCCTCCGTGCTCGCCCCCCCGAGTTCAGCTCGAACCCCGTGATCGTCTCCAGGTCGTCGTCCTCGCCGTCCGGCGGATCGTCGGGGCGGTCGGGTGACGGCGCGGGCGGGCGAGGTGGGGGGGTGACACGGTAGGTTCTCCCGAACCCCTGGAGGACCCCGATGACCCCGCTCCTGCTCCTCTCCCTCAGCCTGGCCTGCGGCGGCGACGACACCACGACGGGCGATGACAGCGCCACCACCGAGACCGAGACCGACTCCGACACCGACTCCGACTCCGACACCGACACCAGCCTCATCTCGAACCTCACGTCGAAGACCGACCTCTACCTGGTCACCGACTCGGTCCGGGTCAGCGGCTACGCCGAAGACAGCGTGGTCGCCTACTGCAACGACACCGACGACATCGTGGTCACCGGGGGCTGCGAGATCGACAGCAAGACCAAGCAGGACAAGACCTTCCTGATGGACGACGTGGTCCATGCCCCGGTGGACACGAGCGCCCGGTCGGGTTGGCGCTGTCGCCTCTACATGAACTCCAGCACCTCCTGCGAGATCACGGCCAGCGCGGTGTGCCTGACCATCGGCGCCCGCTGACCAGGAGGTTGCTGGACCGTCGGCAGGCGGCCGGCGCGAACGCCACAGGTGTGGCCATGGCCCGCCGAGACGTGGGTCCAGGAGCGGGGATCCTCGGACTCATCTTCCCGCCTGGGGCACGCCCCGCTCCGGTCGACGAGCAGCGAGAGCGCCCACGGCGGACGAAGCCCACGTCCCTGACCGACCCCGCGGGCTGAGAGACGACGACCGGTCGACGGCCAGCGTGGTGAGGCCGGACCCCGCAGCCTGCTGGCTACAGGGAGTCCACCAGGGCGGGATCGCACGTCAGCAGCAGCCCCCCCGACGGCAAGCGCGTGCCCTCGAAGGCCATGCTCTCCAGGAGCTCGACCCGAGCCTGGTCGGCCCTGAGGTAGACGGGGCCGCCTCCGCCATCGACGGCGCAGAACGCGAGCTTGCCCCGCGCCTCGCTGACCACGGCACGCACGTCCTGCTCGCAGCGCCGCTGCTTCCCCCTGCGGAGGATGTCGGCGCACTCGCCGTGCATGGCCTCGTAGAGGATCGCGCCGTAGCGGGCTTGCCCCTCGCGCTTCCACGCTTCGTTGCGCTGCTGCTCCAGCGTGGCCGCCTTCTCTACCAGCTCCACGTTGTGGGCCAACAGCTCATCGATCGTGCCCTCGGCCTGCCGGATCCTGGTCTCGGCCAGCTCCAGCTCGGTGCGGGTGGTGGCGAGGTCTTCTTGCGCCGTGCCCAGCTCTTCCCGCAGTCGCTCACCGTCCGCGTTCAGCTCGGCGAGCTGCTCCTTCAGCCGGCCGACGACGAATTCGGAGAGCGTCTCGTCGATCTCGCCGCTGGCGGCCTTCCTCTGGACCTCCGCGAGACGCTCCAGGAGCGCCTGCCGCATCTCGTGGCTGTCCCGGAGCGCCTGGTCGAGCTCGGCGACGCGGCCTTCGTACACGCTCAGCTTCCCCTCCAGGGCGCCCCGCCGCTCGCGCTCGCGATCCCGGTCCGCCCGCGCGGTCTTCAGCTCCTGGAGCACCGTCCCGTGCTGCCCCTCCAGCTCCGCCTTCTCCCGCGTCAGGGTCGCGACCTGCTCGCGGAGACCGTCGAACTCCGCACGGATCCCGAGGACGAACTGACCCGCCTCGAACAGGGTCCCGGCGACGATGCAGACGATGGAGAGGATCGTGAAGAACCTGCGCATCTCGGCTCCTGGTCGAGGTCCACGGATCAGCTGGCCGTCCACCGAGGAGGAGAACGAGTCGAGGCTGGGCGCGGGAGGAAGAGGGCTCCCTTCGAGGTTGTCACGAATCCGGAGGAGTCAAGGAGCAAGTGCGAATCGATCCAGTGACCCGTCCGACTCTCCGGACGGGACTCTCGACGCGACGCCAGGGCGTTGTCGTGATCCGCGGCGACCGCCGCGCTCAGAGCCGTCAGCCACCGGGCGCGCAGCCACCCTCCTGGCTCGATCCTCCGAGGGAGGCCGAGCCCCCGCTGCGCCCCGCCGAGAACGTCGACAACAGCCGCTTCGAGGCCCGCTCTCCGCAGCTCGGACAGCTCAGCTCCTGGTCCGGCGTGCTCCGCGACACCAGCTCTTCGTAGCTCTCGCCACAGGCCTGGCAGCGGTACTCGTACATCGGCATGTTCCCTCCTGGTCCTTCAGGCGCACGGCCTGGCTGCGGCACCGCTCACGTGGGCACACCCAGCCGCGGCAGGACCCAGTACTGGAGGGCGATCCAGCCGGCCAGCAGCAGCCACGGGGAGATGGGGTCGGACGGCATCGGTGCTCCTTCGCACCCCTGGAGCCAGCGAGGAGCTGGAGTGTGTCAGTCCGCGTTGCCCAGGGCCCAGTCCAGCCCGTTCTTGAACAGCGCCTCCAGGTCGGACAGCCCGGCGCTGTCCGAGATCGGGCAGGCGTGGCTCTCGTAGACCGAGACCTGCATCACCGCCGTCCGGTGACCGCCGTCGTCCCAGGTCCAGGCCGCCGAGGTCCCGGTGGTCGAGGACTGCATCCAGACCTCCTCGCCGACACCGCTCAGGGTCAGCTCGTCGAGGTCGTTGGTGTACCAGAAACCACCCACCACGCCATAGGCCCCGTCCATCATGGCGTGGTTGCTGTCGACCACGGCGACGTCGTGGCCGCTGCTGCCGTTGGAGCCGTAGCTGGCGATGGCGGCGAGGTCGTAGATGGTGGTGCGACCATAGGTGCTGTCGTTGCTGGAGGCGTGCTTGCTGATGTCGTCGCCCATGAACACCAGGGGGATGCCCGCCGCCTTGGCGTCCTCGAGGGTGTCGAGGATGGCGGAGGAGCCGTTGGCGCTCCAGCCGCCGTTGTGGTGCACGATCACCGGGTAGTGGCTGACCTCCGAGAACGTCACCCCGGTGCTGGTGTCGTCGTAGAAGGCGACCATCGACAGCCCCATGTCCGACAGGTGGGCCTCGACCTCCACCAGCTCGCGCTCCATCGAGCTCACGCCCTCACAGGTGTTGCTCCCGCCGCCGCTCTGGAAGCCCACGGTCACGAGCACCGGGATCTCCTTGCAGTCGGCCACGCCGGAGCTGTCGACGTCGGCCAGCCCCTCGTCCACGTCGCCGTCGCAGTCGTTGTCGAGGAAGTCGCAGAGCTCGGTGGCCCCGGGGTGCTCGCTGGCGTCGTCGTCGTCGCAGTCGGTGTCGTCGGCGACGTAGCCGGAGGGGACGTCGCAGGCGTCCTGGGCCCAGTCCGCATCGCCGTAGCCGTCCCCGTCCTGGTCCAGGTACCAGGTGCTCTCGTCGGTCGCCCCGACGTCCACGCTGCCGTCGCAGTCGTCGTCGACGTCGTTGCAGACCTCCTCGGCGTCCGGGTTCACGTCGGCGTCGCTGTCGTCGCAGTCGTCGGCGTTGGCGACCTCGCCGGAGGCGGCCTCGCAGGACACGCTCGACGAGGCCGGGTCGCCGTAGCCGTCCCCGTCGTCGTCGGTGTACCAGGCGTCGACGTCGGCGCCGCCGACGTCGGTGGTGCCGTC
>CAZCVP010000289.1:0-7484 GCA_964501915.1 uncultured Enterobacterales bacterium | reverse complement strand
GACGCCGAAAACGGAGGCCGCGTGATCAGATCCACCCTCACCGCGAACGCTCCCCTCGATGGGGGCCAGGATCTGCTCACCGCGGGCGGCGTGGGTGCGGACCTGGACGAAATCCTCGTAGGAGAGCCGCTCGGGCTTGTCGAGGATGGCGTCGGGGAGCTGGATCTTGCCGATGTCGTGGAGGTAGCAGCCGAAGCGCAGGACCTCCAGGTTCTCCTCGGACAGCTCGAGCGCCACGCCGCAGGCGCGGGCGAGGTGCCAGACCCGCTGGCTGTGGCCGTGGGTGTAGGGGTTCTTGGCCTCGATGGTGGCCGAGAGCGCCAGCACCGTCTCGGCGTACATGCGCTTGAGGTGGGCGGTGCGGGCCTGGACCTCGGCCTCGAGCAGGGCGATGCTCCGCTGGGCGAGCCGCTCCCGCTCGGAGCGCATCACTCCGAGCACACCGAAGACCCAGCCGAACAGGGCCGGGGCCGTCGCGAGCAGGGCGAGCTGTCCGACCGCGCCCAGCTCACCTCCACCGGTGATCCTCCGCCAGAGGTCCTGCTCGGCACCCGGGTACCCGAACACGATCAAGTCGATGCCCAGCCCCCAGAGCACCCCGAAGACCAGGTAGGTGTTGCCGCGTGGGTCGAAGACCTCCCACCGGCGGGAGGCACGCAGGAACTCGCGGATGACCTTCATGATCGGTTCTCGACCTCTGCCTCGGAAGCGGGCCGCACGGTCCCGAACTTGAGAGAGGTCTCTCCAGCCATGACGCAGGCCGCTACCCCTCCGCGGCCTCCCGCACCTCCCCACCGGTCGGTGGCGCCGGGACCTCCTCGGTGACCTCGACGCTGAGCTCGGGCAGCGTCAGCACGAAGGCCGCGCCCCGAAGCACGCTGCCCGGCCGCCGCCCCAGGCTCAGCTCGCCGCCGAGGTCCCGGGCGATGCGCCGCGCCGAGGCGAGCCCGAAGCCGGAGCCCGCCGAGCCCCGACTGGTGAAGCCCATCTCGAAGATCTTCTCCGACAGGTGATCGCGCACACCCGGCCCGTCGTCGATGACCCACAGCGAGCTGCCCTCGAGGGTGCGCTCGGCGAGGATCTGGACCCGGACCGGCCGCGATCCCTCGCTGCCGGCCTGCACCGCGTTGAGCACCAGGTTGAGCAGCAGCTCCTCGACCGCCCCCCGCGGCACGAGCCCCTCGAGACCCTTGACGCCTTCGACGACCAGCGAGGCCCCCGCGTCCCGCAGCAGGGGCCAGGCGTGGTGCTGGACCCGCCTGACCGACTCGCTCAGGGGCACGAGCTCGCGCTTGGCCCGCTTGCGGCCCGCGGGGAGCATGTCGTCGAGCAGCCGGAGCGCGTCCTCCGCCGCGGCGCGCATCTCCATGAAGACCTGGCCCACCTCGGGGTCCTCCTGCCGGATCGCCCCCTCCTCTTCGAGCCAGGCGGCGTTCATCGCCACGCAGGCGTGGAGGTTGCGCAGGTCGTGGAGGATCTGGCGGGTCCGCAGCGCCTCCAGCTCGGCGCGGCCCCTCGCCTCGACGCCGCCCGACAGCCGCGCCAGGTCGGCCTGCACCTTGGCGCTCTCGAGCGCCAGGCTGCGCATCCGCTCGGCCACCTGGCCCAGGGTGTGGTCCTGGTAGACCACCAACAGCAGGATCAGCAGGGTCAACAGCCCCCAGTCCGCGAGCGCCGGTGCCACGAAGCCCACCGCCAGGGCACCGGTGAGCGAGGCCAGCACACCGAGGGTCAGACCATCGACCAGGAGGGAGCGCTGCGCCTGGGCCTCTCCGGCCCGCGGGTTGATGCCCACCAGCCAGGCGACACCGACCGTCAGGCCCCCGTAGACCCAGGGGGCGGTGGGCAGGCCCAGCCCCAGCGCCACCAGGGCGGCGACCGGCGGCGCCAGCGGCGCGAGCCAGGCCCAGCGGATCCGGTCCCGCGGCAGCGCGGCGATCCAGGCACCCGTGAGCGCGACGGCCAGCAGCACGCGCACGAGGCCGGCTCCCTCGCGTCCTGGGACCGGCGCCACCAAGGACACGACGAGAGCCACGAACACGAACAGGCCGAACACGATCCCGGCGAGGTAGGACGACCCCCCGTGCATCGCCGTGACGTGAGGCGCCGTGCGCCGCAGCAGCAGGACCGGCGGGGCCACCAGCAGCAACAGCAGCACCAGCGCCATCTGGATCATCGGCGGCCCACCTCGCCTGTCGGGAACTCCACCACGCCCACATCTTGCCTACTGCCGACAGTTCGACCACGTGACGCGGCCGGAGACCAAACGTGTCCCAGGTCAAGGGACTGAGCCAGACCTTGACCCGGCTCAACGCCGTCCAGTCCCCGGAAGTCGTGGAATGGCAGAGAGATCCGAGTGGTCCCCACCATCCCTGAGAGGCACCAGGCGGAGTTTCTCGTGACATCGGACCGCGCCACCGCTCCTCCCTCCGAACCCCCGAACGGAGGAGCCCCATGACCCTCGCCCTGCTGCTCACCGCCCTCACCGCGCCGGCCTCGGCCGGCCCCGACCTGGTCCGCCCCCCCCCTCAGCGATGCCTGCCCGGCCCGATGTTCTCCCACCTGGTGGAGGATCCGGACGACATCGTCTACGCGGGGCTGGACGAGGCCCAGGTCGCCAGCGCCCTGGAGGTCTTCCTGCCCCAGACCCGGCGCTGCTTCCCGGACAGCATCCCCGACGACGGGGAGCTGATGGTCCTGCTCGACGTGTCCTGCGGGGGACAGGTCGACGGGGTGAGCGTCCTGGAGAGCGCCGAGCTGGCCCCCGACGTGGTGTCCTGTGTCGGCGAGACGCTCCAGTACACGCCCTTCCCCGCCCACGACGTCCCCACCGGGGTCAGCGTGGCCTACACCGTGCGCTTCGAGGCCCCGGCGAGGAGGCAGCCATGACCCGCGTGCTGGTGGTCGGCGGCGGACCGGCGGGGCTCGCGGCGGCGGAGGCGCTGGCCTCTCGCGAGGGTGTGGAGGTCACCCTGATGGCCATGGGCCACATCCTCGGTGGCAAGGCCTGCTCCTGGGAGCGCGAAGACGGGCTGACGGTGGAGCACGGCCAGCACGTGCTGATGGGCTTCTACGAGGAGCTGCCCGCCCTGCTGCGGCGGTCGGGGGCCGACCCCGAGCACACCTCGGTCCCCGGTCGGGGCCACTTCCGCATCTACGAGGCTCGGGACCAGCGCACCCACCACCTCTACCTGGGGGAGTGTGCGCCAGGGACCCTGTTCAAGGGGCTGACCTACACCGGCTTCAGCCTGGCGGAGAAGGCCGCCTTCGCCGCCTTCTTCACCTCCGTCGCGCCGCGGGTGATGGCCGGCGTGCCCGAGTCCCTGGACGACCTCTGCCTGACCGCCTGGGCGCTGCAGCGGGGCTTCCCGCCGTCCCTGGTGGACACCAACGCCTTCCGCGCCAGCCGAGAGGCCCAGCTCAACTGGCCGGGAGAGGTCTCGGCCTACGCGATGCTCCAGACCCTGCGGGTCGCCGGCCGCGACTACACCAGCTCCGCTGCTCAGTTCCCCGCCGGGGGCATGAGCACCATCTGGTGGGACCGGGTCGCCGACCGGATCGAGGCCCTGGGCGGCACCATCGTGCGCTACCACAAGCTCACCCGCATCCTCCACGAAGGGGGCCGGCTGACCGGCCTCGAGTTCGCCATGCCCCTCTGGCACGGCCACGGCAAGCGCTACGTGGAGGGTCGGATCCCGACCCTGGCCGGGTCCGAGGTGGTGCGCCGGGACTTCGACGCCGCGATCCTCACCCTGCCTCCGCCAGCGCTGTCCGAGGTCCTGGAGCGCGACCCCGTCCTGCCGACCCTGAGGGGCCTCTCCGGAGTCCGGCACCTCACGACCATCGCCCCGCTGGGCCTGCACGTCTGGCACGAGCAGCGGGTCACCCAGGGGCCCCACACCGTGATCTGCGGCCTGGAGCCGCCCCTGGGCTTCGTGGTCGACAACAAGGACAAGTACCCCCGCTACCGGGACGACCCGGCCCTCGGCGCCGCGCTGCACTTCGTCGGCCAGGAGACGCTCTTCGAGGAGGACGACGACGAGACGCTGCTGGAGCGGGCCCTGCACACGGTGCGCCGCATCCCCGGCTTCGAGGCCATGGACCGCGCCGGCGTGCTGGACTGGACCGTGGTGCGCAACCGGGCGCCCCACAAGCGCTACTGGAACGCCGAGCCGGGCTCCCTGAAGCACAAGCCCTGGCCCCAGACGCCGATCGAGGGGCTCTGGCTGGCCGGGGACTGGGTGCGGGGTGAGTACGACTTCCCCTGCATGGAGACCGCAGTCCGCTCGGGCCGCTCCGCCGCCGAGCAGGTGCTGCGCCGCGCCAGGAGGGCCGCATGATCGCCCTGAGCCTGTTGCTGGCCTGTGCCCCGGAGCTGCACCGCATCCCCGACGGCGCCCAGGTCGACCTGCCCGCCGACCACGGCCCCCACGACGACGCCCAGACCGAGTGGTGGCACGTGCACGGCCAGCTCGAGGACCTCGCCACCGGCGAGACCCTGGACTGGTTCGCCGGCTTCGTGGTCCAGCGCACCACCCACGACCGGGTGGCGGGCATTCCCGTGAGTCTCTTCATGGACCGCTTCCACACGGCCTATGTGCAGATCGTCACCGAGGACGGCGCCTGGACCTCGGACCGCCAGGGCTTCCCCGACGTGTGGGCAGCCGGCTTCCACGGTGACGGCCTGGAGCTGCACCACGACGACTGGCGCATCGCCTGGGAGCACGGAGCGCTGGTGCTCCAGGTGGACGCCGGGCCACACGCCCTGGACCTCAAGCTGCTGCCGACGGAGCCCGCCCTGACCCCCGGGGTCGGTGGGCGGGTGGAGATCCCCCCGGGCTCGCCGCACCTCTGGATGCAGCAGGAGCGCATGCGCGTCGAGGGGCGCTGGCACCAGCGGCGCCAGACCCGCTGGGTGACGGGCTGGGGCTTCTACAAGCACCAGTGGGGCCGGCTCTACGACGAGGGAGTGGACGGCTTCCAGTGGTTCTCGATGGACCTCGACGAGCAGCACTCCCTGTCCATCGGCTGGATCCTGCGCGGTCGGACGGGGGGCATGCCGGGGTCGGTGGCCTGGCTGGGGCGTCGGGACGGTCGGGCCGTGCACATCCCCACGGAGATGCTGCTGATCACGCCGACCCGGACCTGGAAGAGCCGCCGCAGCGGCGCCGAGTGGCCCGTGGCCTGGAACATCCTCGGGCCGGGCCTGAGCCTGGAGGTCGAGGCCCGGCGGGACGAGCTGGAGCTCTACGCCTTCCCCGCCGCGATGCACCTCGGCCCGGCCCGGGTGCGGGGGAGCTTCCGCGGCGAGCCCGTCGACGGGCCGGCCTACATCGAGCAGGTCGGCGCCGACATGCCGAAGCTGCGCCACCTCTTCAGCTCCGGAGCCCCCCGATGAGACCGACCCGTCGCACGGTGCTGCGCGGCTGCGCCGCCATCGCCCTCGCTTCGCTCTCCGCACCGGCCCAGGCGCTGACGGCCCGGGTGCGTGCACCCCGCCGTGCCTGCCACCACACCGGCTGCCGGCTCCACCGCCCCGACGGAGACGGCCCCGGCATCTGCGGGCTGTCCCTGCGGGGTCCCGTCGTCCTTCCCGACGAGGAGGCTCTCTGATGTTGTTCGCCCTGCTCTCTCTCCTCTCCGCCCAGGCCGAGACCGGTCGCACGCTGGCGACCGCGCTGGTGGGGGTCGCCCCGGCCGGCCAGGCCCTGGTGCGAGGGACCGCCGACTACGGCCTCACCGACCGGCTCAGCCTCACCGGTGAGCTTGGCACGCAGCCCGGCTTCGGGGCCCTCACCGCCGGTGGCGGGCTGATGGTCCACGCCATCGACAGCCAGTGGTGGCGAGTCAGTGCTCTGGCCATGCCGGAATTCGTGGTGTCCTTCGACGGCGCTCCGGCGCGGGGCTGGTCCACGGGAGTGGGCCCGATCACCGTCGCGGCCCGGGCCGGTGTGCGGGTCGACTGGCTGGCGTTCTGGGGGCTCTGCTTCGTGGCCCGTGCCGACCGGGTCGCTCCCTTCGACGGGGCGGGTGGCTGGTGGGAGGTCTCCGGTGGTCTGGCCGGCCGCCTCTGACGCCCCGGATAGGCTCTCCCTGGAGGCATCCCGATGTTGGCCAGGAGGGTGGAGCGGGCCCGCCGGGGCGACCCGCGGGCCTGTCGCAGGCTGTACGACGACCACGTCGACATGGTCTACGGCCACTGCCTCGCCTTCTGCCGCGGCGACGCCGTGACCGCTTCGGAGCTGGCCCAGGAGAGCTTCGCGCGGGCCTTCGAGCACCTGGGCGAGCTCCGGGAGCCGGACCGCTTCTCCGGCTGGCTCCGGGCCATCACCCGTCGCTGCTGCCTGCGCTGGGCGGAGGATCGGCGACGCGAGCGGGAGGCCCTGGAGCGCCTGGCCCGGGAGCCCGACGAGCCGCCCCGGACCGAGGACGCCGTCGCCCAGGTCGTGGCGGAGGTCATCGAGGCCTGTCCCGACCCGGCCCTGCGCGAGGCTGCCACCCTCTTCTACCGACCGCCGCCGCACACCACGGCCGAGATCGCAGGGCGCCTGGGCCTCAGCCAGACCGCCGTCACGACCCGCCTGCACCGCTTCCGCGCCTGGGCGAAGCGCAGGATGCTCCGTCGTCTCGCCGAGGCCCTGGAGGAGCCCGGATGATCCACCTCACCCCCGACCGCCTGGACGCCCTGCTCGAGGGGACGCTGCCCGCCGAAGAGGCGGCCGCGCTCCGGGAGCACCTGGAGGCGGAGTGTCCAACCTGTGCCGAGGTCATCGCCGACGGCCCGGACCTGGTCACCCTGGGACGGCTGCTGGCCGGCGCCTGGGCCGGCTCGGCCGAGCACCCGGCGAAGGAGGACCTCTGGCGAGCACTGTCGCCCTCGCTGCCTCGCCGCGTCGCCAGGCCCTGGTGGCGGCGCTGGTCCTGGCCGGTGTTGGGCGCGGCCCTGGCGGCGGCGCTGGCGCTGGTGGTGCTGCGTCCGCCGCCTCAGGGGCCGGGCGGTGTGAAGGGTCAGCTCGATCTCCCGCCCGCGGTCGTGCTCCGGGTCGCCGCGGGTCAGCCGGGTCCCGAGGGATTGGCCCCGAGTCGGAGGCTCGGGGACGGGGACGTGGCCGATGCTGCCGACACGTTGCTCTTCGATCTCGAGGTCGACCGTCCTGCCGCCCGCTACCTCTTCGTGGTGGACGGCGAGGGAGTGTCCTGGCTGCTCGCTCCGGCGCCCGGCACGCCGGCCCGGGTCGAGCCGGCGGGGCGCCGGGCGGTGAAGCACCAGCAGGGCTGGGTGGCGCTGGACCTGGGGGACATGGTGGGGCCGCTGGAGCTGGTCGCTGCGGCGTCGGAGGTGGTGCTGGAGCCGCGGGCGGAGGTGGTCGAGCCGTTCGTGGACGGGCGGGAGGTGGAGGGGGTGGGGGTGCACGTGGTGAGGATCGGGATCGGGGGGCCTTGATCGGTCGGGGGTGGGGGCGGGCTCGGGCTCGTTCTCGGGC
>CAZCVP010000288.1:0-7597 GCA_964501915.1 uncultured Enterobacterales bacterium | reverse complement strand
CAGATGCCGTTGGCGCGGTGCCAACCCGATCTGCGCGCGCCCCAGGTGCCACAGACGCCGTTGGCGCGGTGCCAACCCGATCTGCGCGCGCCCCAGGTGCCACAGATGCCGTTGGCGCCGTGCCAACCCGATCTGCGCGCGCCCCAGGTGCCACAGACGCCGTTGGCGCGGTGCCAACCCGATCCATGGCACCCCACGAGAACCCCCCGACAACCCCCTTGACCCACCCCCAACCCGAAGCTAAAAAGTGGTCGGACCACTGGACCACCGGACCATGACCACCGACAAGCGCCCCACCGTCCTCCTCCAGGCCTGCCCCGACTACGACCCCGAGCACATCCGCAAGATCGTGCGCGAAGGGCTCGACACCCTGGGGCTACGGCCGAACGGGAAGACGCTGGTCAAGCCCAACGTGGTGGCCTCGGGCGAGTACTTCCCCCACGCCCACACCCGCCCCGAGTTCATGGAGGGCGTGCTGCGCGGCCTGCGGGACCGGGGCGAGGAGATCGAAGAGCTGGCCGTGGGCGAGCGCTCCGGCATCACCGTGCCTACCCGCGCCGCCTTCAGCCAGGCGGGCTTCTACCCGATGGCCGACCGGGTCGGCGGCGTGCGCATGCACCACTTCGACGAGTGCAGCCAGGTCGAGGTGCGCTACCGCCACGAAGGCCGCATGCGCGACCGGGTGTTCACCCCCGAGCCCATCGCCCAGGCGGACTTCTTCGTGAACTGCCCCAAGTTCAAGGCCCACCCCTGGACCACGGTCACCTTCGCGATGAAGAACTACATCGGCATCCAGGACGACCGCCACCGCCTGGTGGACCACGACCACCGGCTGAACCGCAAGGTGGCCGACCTCCAGTACATCGTGCAGCCCCAGCTCATCGCGGTGGACGCGATCACCGCCGGTGAAGGCCGCATGCTCACGCCGATCCCCTTCGACCTGGGCCTGGTGATCCTGGGCGACAACCAGGTGGCCCTGGACGCGGTCTGCTGCTGGATCATCGGGGTGGACCCCGCCACGGTCGACCACATCCGCATGGCCCACGAGCGGGGCTTCGGTCCGCTGGACCTGGACCAGATCCACGTCGCCGGCGACGTGACACTGGAGGCCGCCAAGGAGCGGGGCCAGGGCTTCGAGGTCGGGCTGGTCCGCGTCGAGGACTACTTCGAGGGCACGGCGATCAAGGCCTACGGAGGCCGCCCACCCGGCGACGAGGAGGACTACTGCTGGGGCGGCTGCCCGGGCGCCATGGAGGAGGCCATCGAGATCCTGCGGCTCTTCGACCAGGCCACCGACGAGAAGATGCCGCCGCTCCACGTGGTCTTCGGTCACCACCAGGGCCAGATCGACGCCCGCGAAGGAGAACGGGTCGTCTTCATCGGCGACTGCGCCGAGCACCACGGCGCCATCGCCGGCAAGACCGTCGACATGCGCAGCATCTTCCAGGACCGCACGGCGATGGACGCCGTCGACGCGAAGCACCAGGACATCTACAGCAAGATGGTCTCCGTCACCAAGAACATGTGGAGGGACCGGAAGAACCAGGTCCTGCGCATTCCCGGCTGCCCGGTCAGCGTGGCCGAGCAGGTCCTGGTGCTGGTGAAGCTGGGCGGCCTGAAGAACCCGTACTTCGACCCCGGCCAGGTCATCTCCTTCAACCACGCCTACTTCTCCTGGCGCACCCGGACGGCCATGAAGAAGATCTTCGGCCAGCCCTACAACAAGGTCGGGCCGTCGCACCGGGGCCGTGCTCGCCCCAAGCAGGACGTCGCGCTGGAGCAGGCCGACCGGGAGGCGAAGTGACCTTCAAGCCCGTCCGACGACTGAAGGTCGCCGAGCAGATCGCCGAGTCGATCCGGGAGGCCATCCTCGGCGGCAGCCTGGACCCCGGGGAGAACCTGCCCTCGGAGCGGGAGCTGGCCAGCCAGTTCGAGGTGAACCGCTCCAGCGTGCGAGAGGCGATGCTGCGGCTGGAGGCCTGGGGACTGGTCGAGGTGCGCCACGGCGGCGGCACCCGGGTCACGGACTTCCTGACCACCGCTGGACTCTCGATCCTGCCCTTCCTGATCGCGCCAGCGGGGCAGCTCGACCCGGAGATGCTGCGGGACCTGCTGGACCTGCGCCGCACGCTGCTGGGCTTCACCGGCGCCCGGGCCGCCGAGCACGCCACCCCCGACCAGGTCCAGGAGCTGGAGCGTGCCCTGGAGGCCCTGGAGACAGCCGGGTCACCGACGGCGACCCAGGAGGCGGACTTCGCCTTCTTCGAGGTCCTGGTCGACCTCAGCGGCAACCGAGTGCTCGGACTGCTGGTCAACGCCTTCAGGCGGGTCTACGACACCAACCGGGAGCTCTTCGGCGGGCTCTACCTCGGAGACTTCGACACCGAGCCGCACCGCAAGGCGGTGGAGGCCATCCGGGCCGGCGACGCAGCAACCGCCGAATCCGCCATGGAGGCCTACGGCGCCGTGGCGATGGGGGTGACGGCATGAATCCCTGGTTCAACGCCCTGCGCTACGACCCGTCGAGCTCCAAGGACCACGTCGAGAGCTGGTTCTGGCGGGCCAACCACCCCACCGAGCCCAAGGCCTTCTGGCTCAAGGCCACCATCCTCGCCGCGTCCGGCAAGGAGCCCGTGGCCGAGACCTGGTGCTGCACCTTCGACGGCACGGCCGGCACCGTCTGGGGCTCCCGCAACACGGTGCCCCTGGCCGAAGCCACCTTCGGCGAGACCCTGGACGTCGCCGGCTGCCGCTTCCACCTCGCCGCCCAGGGCGGCGGCGCCCAGGGTCGGATCGGCGACCGGAGCTGGGACCTGACCTGGTCCCCCGTCGACGGCCCCCTCGGTGAGCCCCTGTCGATGGCCTGGTCCCCCAAGCTCATCGACGGACCCTTCCCCAAGAACAAGACGCTGACCCCCTTCCCCGCCCTGCGCCTCGCCGGCGAGATGGACTGGGGGGGCACGAAGGTGCCCGTCGACGGCTGGCTCGGCAGCCAGGGCCACAACTGGGGCCAGGCCCACGCCCACACCTATGCCTGGGGCCAGAGCGTCTTCACCGACGCCGAAGGGGAGCCGGTGGCCACCGCCGAGGCCTTCTCGGCCCGCATCGTGCTCGGCGGACTGCTGACGCCCTTCATCTCCTCGCTGGTGGTGCGCCACAAGGACCGCACCTACCGCTTCGACCGCCTGGTCGATCTCTGGAACCAGGACCCCGAGCTCGGCCAGGACCGCTGGGTGCTGAAGATCCGCGGCCCCGACGGACACGCCCTGCTGTCGATGAGCTGCAAGCAGGAGGAGATGGCCTGCCTCGGCTACCTCAACCCCGACGGCCACCAGTCCTACTGCCTCAACAGCAAGCTCGCCCAGGCCACCCTGCGGGTGAACCCGGTCAACGACGAGCCATTCGAGTGCCACGCCGACCACACGAGCGCCCTCGAGTTCCTCCAGCGGGAGCCCGATCCGCGCTTCGACGAGGTGGTGTGACATGGGCCTCTCCTTCTACGAGACCATGTCCGGCTCCTTCGAGGACCTGCGCGGCTGCTGCTGGCCCGGAGCCTTCGAGATCCGCGCCGAAGCCACCTCGGCCCGCGCCTTCGCCCTCACGGGAGAGGCCCGCGTCACGGGCATCCTCGACGCGGCGCCGCTGATCGGACACACGGCGGTCCAGGGCACCATCCGCATCCGGCCGATCCGCGAGCGGGCGATCACCTACGACCTGCACTTCCAGGACGAAGAGGAGGTCCCCTGGCGCCTCGCCGGACGCAAGGACATCTCCCCGCTGCGGCCTATCGAGAGCCTGACCCACCTCGCCGCCACGCTCTACCGGAGAGACGAAGTCCAGGCGAAGGCCAACCTCCACTTCGACCTCGCCGACCTGCGGCACTTCGCCGCCTCCTGGCACCCCTCGAGCTCGATCCCGCGCCTGGACCTCGGGGCCCTGCGAGCCGATGGCTCCCCGGTGGCCCCTGTCCTCACGGCCGACGAGCGGGCCCTGCTGGGCGCCTGGGCCCAGGCCGCCCTCGTGCCCGGCAAGAGGGTGCCCAGCCCCGATGCCCAGACCCTGGACGGAGCCGAGCGCCTCATCGCCGCGATGCCCGCCGACCTGCGCCGGGCCTGGCGGACCAGCCTCCACCTGGTGGACCTCTACGCCCGCTTCCGCACCGGGCGGTCGTTCGCACGGCTGTCCCTCGCCCGGCAGCGGGACCTGGCGGACCAGCTCGCGACGGCCACCAAGGCGACCTCCGCCTTCGCCTTCTTCCTCAGCGTGCCGGTCAAGTCGGCCCACTTCGAGCGTCCCGACTACCTGGAGGCCGTCGGCGCTCCGAGCTTCGAACACACCGTGGCCGAGCCCCCTCCCCGCTACCTCTCCCAGGTGACCCCGGCCGAGGACCTGCCGGCGGAGTGCGAGCTGGAGTGCGACGTCGTGGTCGTGGGCACCGGTGCTGGCGGTGGCGCCGTCGCTGCGATGCTCGCCGAGCAGAACCTGGCCGTCGCCATCCTGGAGGAGGGGCGCTACCACCAGCGCGAGGCCTTCAGCGGCTCCCCCCAGGCCCGGATGCGCAAGCTCTGGCGCGACGCGGGCGCCACCTTCAGCCTCGGCAACGTGCCGATCTCGATCCCGATCGGCAAGATGGTCGGCGGCACCACCGCGATCAACTCCGGCACGTGTTTCCGGACGCCGGACCCCGTGCTGGCCCAGTGGCGGGACGAGCTCGGCTTCCCGTCCGACTTCCGCTCCGAGACCTTCGGACGCCACCTCGACGCCGTGGAGCGGGAGCTCCAGATCGAGCCCGGAGACCCCCGCCACCTGGGCGGCATCGCCAGGGTCGTGGCCGCCGGCGCCGACGCCATGGGCCAGGAGCACGGGCCGCTGCGCCGCAACGCCCCCTCCTGCGACGGCCAGGGGATCTGCATCGTCGGCTGCCCCACCGACGCCAAGCGCTCCACCAACGTCAGCTACATCCCGCGAGCCCTGACCGCTGGCGCCGAGCTCTTCACGGGCCTGCCGGTCACGCGGGTCCTGCGCCGTGGCCGGCGGGCCGTCTCGGTGGAGGCCCGCGGCACCGACCGCCACGGGGTCCGTCACGTCTTCCGGGTCAGGGCACGGGCCGTTGTGCTGGCCTGCGGCTCGCTCTACACCCCGGTGCTGCTGCGCAACAGCGGCCTCGACCTGCCGCGCCTGGGACGCAACCTCTCGATCCACCCGGCGATGGGCATGTGGGTGCGCAGCGAGGAGGTGCTCGGTCCCTGGTCCGCGATCCCCCAGAGCTACGGCGTGCACGGCCTCGTCGACGACCGCGTGCGCTTCGAGGGCTTCTACCTGCCGCCCCAGCTCGCCGGTCCGCTGCTGCCGATCGACGGCGCCGAGCTGACCCGCTGGATGGACGACCAGGAGCGGGTGGGCCAGTTCGGCTTCATGGTGCGCGACCGCAACCTCGGCCGGGTCTTCCGCGGCCCCTCGGGTCGCCCCCTGATCCGCTACGACGTCGATCGGCCGACCCTCGAGCGGCTGCGCCTCGGCGCCTCCGCCCTGGCCGAGCTCCTGCTGCGGGGCGGCGGCGAGGAGGTCCTGGCCGGCATCGGGCCCTTCCGCACGATCTCCACCCTGGAGGAGGCCCGGGCCATCGCCACCACCGCCCTGCGGCCCCGGGACTTCCGGCTCACGGCCTGCCACCCCCTCGGGACCTGCGCCCTGGGCAAGGACCCCGACCACGGCGTCACCGACTTCGAGCACCGGGTCTTCGGGACCGACAACCTCTACGTGGTCGACGGCAGCTCTGTGCCGACCTCGCTGGGGGTGAACCCCCAGGTGACGATCATGGCCCTGGCGACCCGGGCCGCCGAACACCTCGGAGCCCGACTGGCCTGAGGCGTAGAATGGCGCGGTCCTTCCTCGGGGATCCCCCATGCGCCTGTCCACCGTCCTCGTCTGTCTCTCCCTCGTCCTGTCCGCCTGCCGCAACAAGGAGGACTCGGCCACCGACACCGGCACCGTGATCACCGACTCCGGGACCACCGAGGAGGTGATCGACGCCGACGGCGACGGCTCCCCCGCCGAGGAGGACTGCGACGACGACGACGCCGCGGCCTTCCCCGGCAACACCGAGACGGCCTACGACGGCGTCGACAACGACTGCGACGAGTCCACCCCCGACGACGACCTCGACGGCGACGGCTTCGACCTGGCCGACGACTGCGACGACGACAACGCCGACGTCAACCCCGACGCCACCGAGATCTGCAACGACATCGACGACGACTGCAACGACCTGGTCGACGACGCCGCGGGCGACACCTGGTACGCCGACGAGGACGGCGACACCTACGGCGACAGCGAGGTCTCGACCACCACCTGCGAAGGAGCCGAAGGCTGGGTCGCCGACGCCACGGACTGCGACGACGGCGACGCCGAGATCAACCCCGGCGCCACCGAGATCTGCAACGGCAAGGACGACGACTGCGACGGCCTCCTCGACGACGACGACCCGACCCTCGAGGGGGCCGACACCTGGTACAGGGACGGGGACGGGGACGGCTACGGCGACGAAGCGGCCGCGGTCGAGGCCTGCGAGCAGCCCTCCGACTACATCGACGTCAGCGGCGACTGCGACGACGCCCAGGAGACCATCCACCCCGGCGCCGACGAGGTCTGCAACGGCGAAGACGACGACTGCGACGGCCTGCTGGACGACGAGGACGACTCGGTCACCGACCAGACGACCTGGTACCTGGACAGCGACGGCGACGGCCACGGCTCCACCGCCTACAGCCAGACGACCTGTGAGGCGCCGGAGGGCTTCGCCGAGACCTCCGACGACTGCGACGACACGGACCCCGCGACCTTCCCGGGCGCCAACGAGGCCTGCGACGGGGTGGACAATGACTGCGACACGGAGGTCGACGAGAACGCCACCGACGCCGGGGTCTGGTACGCCGACGCCGACGGCGACGGCTTCGGCGACGCCGGCGACACCATCGACTCCTGCGACGGAGGCACGTCGTATGTGGCCGACGACACCGACTGCGACGACTCCGATGCCGCCGTGAACCCCGACGCCGAGGAGCTCTGCAACGACCTCGACGACGACTGCGACAGCCTCGTCGACGACGACGACCCCGACCTCGCCGACGCCACCACCTACTACCACGACAACGACGGAGACGGCAAAGGCTACACAGCCACCCCCGTCGAGCCCTGCGAGGACAGCGCCAGGACCGTCGAGGACGACACCGACTGCGACGACGGCGACGCCGCGGTCCACCCGAACGCCGAGGAGACCTGCAACGGCACCGACGACGACTGCGACAGCCTCGTCGACGACGACGACCCCGACGTCACCGGCACCACGACCTCCTACCTGGACTACGACGGTGACGGCTACGGCTCCAGTGCCTACAGCGTCGAGAGCTGCGAGGTGCCCTCCGGCTACGTGGAGAACACCGACGACTGCGACGATGCCCACGCCGAGGCCAGCCCCGACGGCACCGAGATCTGCGACGGCCTGGACAACGACTGCGACGGCAGCACCGACGTCGGCGCGAGCGACGAGGCCACCTTCTACGACGACAGCGACAGCGACGGCTTCGGCGATCCCGAC
>CAZCVP010000287.1:0-7736 GCA_964501915.1 uncultured Enterobacterales bacterium | reverse complement strand
GGACCTGGGAACCGACCGCGACCTGAAGCCGACCGCGGCTGCGAGCCGTCGGCCAGCCGGCGATCCACTTCCCAGCCTGGCCGAAGTCGCATTGGCCGCTCCGCGGCCAATGCGACTCACCGTCCTAGCGGATCCCCGAACCGCCTCCGCCTGATCGCCCAGGGCACCCAGAGCAGCGTCAACACCATGCCACCGCCGCGGAACTCGCAGCGGGCCCAGTCGATGAGGGGAAGGGGCGGCTCGGACTCGACGATCTCCTCGTCCGGGTCGGTGTCCTCGGGGCCCGTGTCGCCGGTCTCCCCGGTGTCGTCGGGCTCGGACGTGTCCGACGGGCAGGCCGGGTCTCGCCGGTCGACCAGCTCGTTGCAGTCGTTGTCGATGCCGTCGTCGCAGACCTCGGTGGCGGTCGGATGCACCGTCTCGTCGTCGTCGTCGCAGTCTCCGTCGCAGACGCTCCAGCCGTCCCCGTCCCCGTCGTCGGCGTCGCCGCAGCCGGGGGAGGTCAGCACCCAGAGCTGCCCGGACTCGGGGCCGCTGCCTTCCCACAGGGGGTTGCCGAGGACGGCGTCGTCGTAGCCGTCGCCATCGAAGTCGGCGGCGGCGACGGTCATGCCGCTCTGAGGGGGCGGCGCCTCGCCCGTGAAGGACGCGTCGGCGACCTTGGCGGGCTCGAGACCGCTGCTCGCAGGAGCGCGGACGATCCAGCCGACGTCCTGCCGGCTGTCCTCGGAGGCCGTGAACACCTTCCCGATCAGGAGGGAGGCCAGGCCCTCGCCGTCGAAGTCGCCACCGGCCAGCGTGACGCTCCGGGACCCCCCGTCCCGCAGGTCCTCGATGTCGCGCTCCACCTTGACCTGGTAGAGCCCGCCCTCCCGCATGATCGCCCCCCCGAGCTCGACCACGGTGACCGAGCCGGACTCCTCGTCGCTGTCGGGGGGCAGTCCCACGTAGAGCTCGTCGTCGCCGTCGTCGTCGAGGTCGGGGAGGGTGGCGAGGGTGAGGGTGGCCTCGCTCGAGACGCCGGTGAGACGCAGGGTGGCGGCCGGCTCGGAGGCGGAGACCAGCAGCTCCTCGAGGCCGTAGAGGAAGACCTCGGCTTCGTCGAGCGCCGAGTCGGAATTGGGATGGACCGCGGCCACGGCCAGGTCGACAGCTCCGTCGCCGTCGACGTCGCCCGTCCCCAGGACCGCGTGGCCGAAGCGCAGGCTCTCGTCGGGCGGGTACACCACCTTGTCCGCGGTGGACAGGTCGGTGATGCCCCGCGACACCTCGCGCACCAGGTAGACGGAGCCCGCGTGCTTCCGGTCCTTGTCGCCCGGGGCCCCGATGATCAGCTCGGGCTGGCCGTCACCGTCCATGTCCCGTGTGGCGCCCACGCTCAGCCCCGAGACCTGGGAGGCGCTCTCCCCGACCAGCTTGGCGGCATCGACGAGGGAGAGATCGCCCACCAGGGGCCCGAAGGCGACGTAGGTGGCCCCGGCGCCATCGCCACCGCTGCCCTCCCCGGGCGCCCCGATGATGAGGTCCGCCACCTGGTCGTCGTCGAGGTCGGAGATGATCAGCGCGTGACCGACTTCGTCGTCGGATGACTCGCCGAGAAGGAGAAAGCCCGCGCTGTGCAGGGCACCGGAGCCGGAGAGGGGCTCGATGATCACCGTCACGCTGCCGGCGTCCGATCCCGCCGAGTCGTCGCCAGGGGAGCCCACGGCCAGGTCGGGGAGACCGTCACCGTCCAGGTCCCCGCCCGCCGCCAGGGCGCCGGAGGCCCGATCATAGGCGGCGTCCCCCCAGTAGGTGGCCTCGGCCTGGGTGAGGGTCTGCTCCCCGTCGAAGCCACAGGGCTCCGGTGGGTTCTCGGCTCGGGCCGCGGCGAACCACGCCCCTGTCGCCACCAGGACCAGGGGAGGAAGCACCGCTCTCATCGGACCCCTTGCTGCCCGGACATTCCGCCCAGCACACTCTACAACGCCAGTGGAGGCCTCGCGTGGAATCGGATCCCCGTTTTTATTCCACGCTCGTGCGCCTGCGGCGTTGGGAAGATGCAGGTCTCTGGGTGCTGGTCGATGCAGGAGCGAGGAATCCATGAACGGACGGTGTGAGCCACCGGGGTCGGTCCTCCGGCTCGCGTCGGCTTCGGCTCCCAGAGATGACACGGCGCTCCTCGCAGCCTGGCGCGAGGGGGACGAGCGCGCGTTCAGAGCCCTCTTCGACCGACATCGCACCCGGATCACCAGCTATGCCTGGCAGATGGTCCGCCGCCAGGAGGTGGCGGAGGAGATCTGTACGGAGGCCTTCTGCAGGGTCCTGGAGGGGGCCTGGAGCCCCGGTGGGTCCTTCCGCTCCTTCCTCTACACCGTGGTCCATCGGCTCTGCCTGGACGCCATTCGCAAGCAGGGGCGCAAGCAGCGGGCCCTGATCAGGCTGCGGGCCGGCACGGCCGGCACGGGCACGCCCGAGGCGGCGGCCGAGGAGTCCCAGGATCGCCGCAGGCTCCAGGCCGCGATGACCCGGCTGCCCGAGCAGCACCGGGCGACGCTGCTGCTCTACTACCAGCAGGAGCTGTCGTCGCAGGAGGTCGCTGCGGTCCTCGGGATCGCCGACCACCAGGTGCGCTCCCGCCTGTCCTATGCCCGCAAGCTCCTGCGCAAGGAGCTGACCGATGACCCATGAGGAGGTGGCCATGTCGCACTGGCTCGGACTCCGTCCCGAAGACCTGACGGAGAGCGAGAGGGAAGCCCTGGCGGGCGACCCGGTCCTGGCCGAGCGCCACGCCGAGGAGCTGGCCCTGGGTGCGGAGGTGGCCACGCTCGACGCCCCCACCGAGGGCCCGGAGGCGGACCGGGTGCTGGCTCGCCTGGAGGCGAGGAAGCAGCCGCCACGCGGTGGCGGTCGAGCCGGCCCGGCCGGCCTGGCGGTGGGCCTCGGCCTGGCCGCCGCCGTGCTGCTGACCTGGCTGCCCGCGGGGGAGGAGGAGACCTCGCCGATGCGGGATCGGGGTCCTGGAGCCAGCCCGGCGACGGTGGTCCTGCGAGCGGCCGCAGAGGGACCGCGAGGGCTGCGGGTGCTCCGCTCGGGTGACATCATCGGCCTGGAGGAGCGCGTGGTGTTCGAGGTGTGGACCTCCAGCGAGGGCTTCCTGGTCCTGCGGGATGCCGACTCCCGGGCCCTGCTGGACCCCGAGCGGACTGCCCCGTGGTCTGCGTCGGCGGGAAGGCACCCCTTCGGGCGTCCGGCGCCGCTGTCCTGGCGCCCCGATGTCGCGACCGACACCACCCTCGTCCAGGTCGCCTGGTGTCCCGAGCCACCCGCCGATCCTGCGGGGGACCTCGGTGCCGCCTGCGTGACCAGCGAGCTGGCGCTTCGGTGGGAACGCTGAGACTGTTCCTGCTGCTGCTGCTGACCTCCGCCGGGTCGGCGGCGGGCGCGACCGAGCGCGACCGGGGCGTGGCTCTCGCCGTGACCACGGCCGAGGCCCTGTCCGAGACCCTGGGACCCCGTCGCCAGGCCATCCTCATCGGCATCGACGGCTACCAGGACCCCACCTTCCCCCCCTTGCTCCATGCCTCCACCGACGCCTCCACCCTGGGAGAGGTGCTCGCCCGGGCCGGAACCGGTGGCTTCGACCGGGTCCAGGTGTTGACCGGGCCCGAGGAGACGACCCGGGCCGCGCTGTTCCGTGTCCTGGCCGAAGCGGCCGAGGACCTGCGGCCCGTCGATGAGCTGGTCGTCTACTTCTCGGGCCACGGCACCCGAGTCTGGGACCCGGCCCGGGAGGCCTGGCGGCGCTACCTCCTGGTGACCGACAGCCGGGCGAGCCACCTCGAGGCCACGGCGGTCGAGCTGGCGGAGCTGCAGGCCTTCTTCGCGTCCCTGGCCCCACACCGCAAGGCGCTCATCATCGACGCGTGCTTCTCCGGAGACGGCAAGTCGGCGGTCCGACCGTCGCTGGAGGAGGTCCCGAGCCCAGCGGCCGGAGACCTCGCACCTCGCGCCCTGTCGATGAGCGCGGGCGAAGCCCACCTCTACGCCACCAGCGCGGGACGACCGAGCCGGGAGGACGATCGGCTCGGCCACGGCGTCTACACCTACTTCCTCCTGGAGGCCCTCTCCTGGGGCTTCGAGGACGCCGATCTCAACGCCGACGCGATCATGACGGCCTACGAGGCCCACGACTTCGCCCGGAGCCGCACGCTGACCTACACCGAGGGTGTCCAGGTCCCCGAGGCCGCGTTCCGGGTGGTCGGCGAGGCCGACCTGGTGCTGGCGGGCGACGAGAGCAGCCGCGAGGAGCGCAGCGAGGCGCTCGTCTACCTCTACCAGGCCCCACGGGACCTCGGAGGGGCCCGGCTGCTGGTCGATGGGCGGGACCGGGGGGTCTTCCCGGGCACGGTGCCCGTGGTGGCCGGGAGGCATCGCCTCCAGGTGGTCGACGGAGAGGGCAGGGTCCTGGTCGATGGCCACGCCAACCTCAAGGCCGGGCGGAGCTACGAGGCCACGGACCTCGCTCGCATGGTGCAGGGGCCCCGGGTCAACGCCGGCGCTCGGGGTCTGGTCCTGACCAGCCCACCGATGGCCTTCGCTCTCGGTGACGGGGCCTCCGGTGTGGAGGTCTGGGGCTCCCGCCGGGTCCAGCGGGGTCCGGCCCGGGGCATCACCCGCTCCTTGTCGGCCGGTGCGGCGCTGAGCCCGGCCCGGGAGCCCGCCGGTTCCGAGGTGGTCATCGATCCCCGCACGGTGCTCTTCGGTCATGTCGGCCTGGGATACCAGCTCGACCGGCGGCACCTGCGCTACCGGGCGGAGCTGGCCGCGGGGCTCGTCTTCCTGCCACCGGACTACCTGGAGGGCTTGCCCGACGCGCGACCCTCGCCCGGGGACCTGCCCTCCGAGGAGGGCTGGCTGGTGCTCGTCGCCGGACCGAGGCTCGGGGCGGCCTGGGTCGTGACGGATGCCGTGGCCGTCGGCGCCTCCCTGCGTGCCGACGTGAGCTGGCTGGAGCTCGACAGGGAGAGTGGCGGCCGCCTGGTCCCCTGGTGGTTCGGGACCGTGGGGGTGGAGGTGAGTCTCTGATCCACAGATCGAGGTGAGCGGCGTTTGGAGGATGAGGGCCGGGTCGGCCCGGATCCACAGCATCCAGAGGAGTCATCCACCATGCGCACCACCTTGATCATCGCCCTGTCGTCCCTCGTCGTGGCCTGCTCACCCTCCGAGCTGGAGCTCGGGGCTGGCGAGATCCCGGCGTTCGCCGACGGCGAGGACATCACCGCCTTCCAGGAGACCGCCGGCCACACGCCGTCGACCAAGGCCCGCACGGCGCCCGAGGTCGACTCCGACGTCACGTCGGTCGAGCGGGACACCGGCTGCGACCTCTACTACGGCTACTTCCTCGGGAGCTACGGCGGCGGCCGCTGGGAGGGGGAGTTCACGGACCTCTCCAAGAACTGGCTCGCGGACGCCAAGGGTGGCTACTACGACGACTACACCTGGGACGGCAAGATCGACTCCAACGGCACCCAAGGCAGCCTCGGCGGTGACTGGGGCGTCAAGGTCTTCAAGGGAGACATCCGCTTCCCCGGCGTGACCGATGCCGTGGTGTCGGGCGGCTACGAGGACGGCGAGTTCGCCGGACTGTGGACGGCCTGCATCTGACCCTTCGACGTTGACCTGACCCGCCCCCCGTCTCCGGTGCCAAGTGGGCCCGGGGGCGGGGGGTCTCGCGCGCACCGCGTGTCGATGCCGATGACCGCCGCCAGGCCGACGAGCTGCTCGGGCGGGATGCCGCTGACGTGCGGCTGTCCGGCCGCGAAGTGGCTGGGCACGTCGACATGCGCGCCGGTGTGCTCGCCGAGGGTGAAGCGGTTCATGTGGTAGCCGTCCTCCTCCACCGTCACCGCGGCCTCCGGCGCACAGGCGATGCCCCCCGGGTAGTAGGGGACGTCGGGGCCGAGGGCGTGGGTGAGGTCGACGACCCTGGCGCCGGTGACCGCCTCGGCGAGGGTGGGAGGCGGCGTCGGGTCGGCGACGGGGGGTCACTCGGTCTCCGCGACCGGACAGCCGCCGGTGACCAGGCCGAGTCCCATGGCCAGCAGGGCTGCGTGGGTCGGTCTCATGGTCGGATCCTCTGTCGGCGAGGCTACCGCGGTCGCGGCGGCATCGGCTGACGAACTCGCTCCGAACGCGCCTCCTGGAGCGCCGATCTTCGGGTGAGGTGGGCCCTCCCTGGAGCGGCGTCCGAACCGTTCGCTCCCATCTCCCACCAGGGATGCTCTCTCGGGTCGCTGGGGGCCCCACTTGCTGGCAGCAGTCCGATCGGCCTACCCTGTCTCGTGGCTCACCTCCAGGCGGAGATGGAAGGTCCCATGAGAACGATCCTCGTCCTGCTGGCGCTGAGCTGCACCGCCTGCACGACCCTGCGTCCCTACGAGCGTGGCGTCCTGCAGTCCACCCTGATGGCCTACCCGGCGGATCCGCTGCAGGCCGCGAACGACGCCCACATCCTCACCACCAGGGAGTCGATGACGGGAGCGACCGGCGCTGGCGGGTCCTCGTGCGGCTGCAACTGATCCTGCTCGGAGGGGTGTGGCCGGGTCTCACTCATGCGGGTGGCGACGCCGCGGTCCGGATCGATGCCTACCACGACGGCTGGATGGAGGTGGTGCTCCCGGCGATGGAGGCCGGCTACGACGGCGAGGTGGTGAACGTCGATGCCCGCTACTCGGTGGACATCCTGAGCGGCGCCACCCAGGTCATGGTCACCGACACCATCACCGCCGCCACCACCTACTCGGAGGTCCGCCAAGCCGGGGACCTGGTCGTGGAGGTGCATCCCCAGGAGACGTGGTCCGTGAGCGTCGCCTACGCCCATGCGGGTGAGCCAGACTACCAGGTGGACTCGGGAAGCGTCGGCGGCAGCCTGGACCTGTTCGAGCGCATGTCGACGTGCTCGCCCACCTACAGCTTCACCCTCGAGCGAGTGGGTCGAACGGGAAGCACCTTCGCCGAGCGGCGCTCGACCCACCGCATCGACCTGGATTGGGCTCAGATCCTCGACCCGTACACGACCCTGACCTTCATGGGCACGGTGAGCACGGCGTTCTGCGGGGAGGAGCTGGGCTGTCTGGCCAACGCCTACCGGTACGTGCCCGTCTCCAGCGAGGACGAAGTGGTCGCCTCCCTGCCCGAGCGCACCCCCGATCGTCTGACGCGGGGTGCGGTGGGAGCCCGCGTGGCACGTGCTCTCGGGCTCAACACCGCGCTGCACGCCTCGTACCGGTTCTACGCCGACACGTGGAAGGTGACCGGACACACCCTCGACAGTCACCTCTCACGGTCCACGCTCGACGATCGCCTGGTCCTGCGGGCACAGGTGCGTCTCTCCCACCAGAGCGCCGCCTCCTTCTACCGGGACGACTACGTGACCACCACCGATGCGCTGATCCCGGTCGAGGACGACCTGGGCCTGCCAGCCTACCGGACCGGAGATCGAGAGCTGTCGGGCTTCGACGCCGTCCTGCTGGGTGGCCGGGCTCAGTGGACCTTCCTCGGCGTCGGGGCCTTCTACGAGCTGTCCCTCAACGCCAGGGTGACCGGGGTCTTCTTCCGCTATCCCGACTTCAGCGAGCTACCCGCCCGCAGAGCCTCCATCATCGGTGGAGGGATGGGGGCCAGATTCTAGTGCCACAGTTCGGAAGTCCTGTCCGAATTCAGGACGGTCCCTCGAAGACCCACGGGAACTGGTC
>CAZCVP010000286.1:0-7740 GCA_964501915.1 uncultured Enterobacterales bacterium | reverse complement strand
CGGCGACTGCGACGACGGCGACGACACCATCCACCCGGGCGCGGACGAGTACTGCGACGGGGTGGACGACAACTGCTCGGGCGACGAGACCGACGCCCCGGACGCGGCGGGGGAGTACTTCGTCGACGCGGACGGGGACTGCTACGGCGACGCCGGCGGTCCCCTGGACCAGTGCGACCAGCCCAGCGGCCACGTCGCCGACGACCAGGACTGCGACGACACCAACGCCAACAGCTACCCCGGTGCCCGGGAGCGGGCCGACGGCGAGGACAACGACTGCGACGGCGCCATCGACGAGGACCTCTGGCTCGGCACCGGCGTCGACGGCGCCCTCGACGTGACCGGCACGACGGACCTCGGCGTCGACGCCTCCGGGTCACGCACCGAGGCGGACGCGATCTCCTTCGTCGTCACGGCCCTGTCCGGTGACACGGTCACCGTCGACGAGGCGGTGGTCGGCATCGAGGCCGGCGACGAGGTGCTGCTGATCAACCTCCACGGCTCCGACGCCGCCCACAGCGCCGCCGGGACCTACGAGCTCCAGTACGTGGCCTCGGTGTCCGGCTCCGACCTGGTGCTGGAGGACGTCCTCGCCGGGATCTACGGCGAGACCGACAACAGCGACCTCACTGACCAGACGGTGCTCGTGCAGCGGGTGCCGAACTACACCGACGTCACCGTGTCCGCCTCCGGGTGGCTGACGACGGGAGCCTGGGACACCTACACGGGCGGCATCGTCGCGTTCCGGGCCAATGGCACGGTCACGATCGAGAGCGGCGGCACCATCTCCGTCGACGAGCTCGGCTACTGGGCCGGCGAGACGGGCACCTGCTACAACTGCGACAGCTTCCAGGGCGAGAGCTACGCCGGCGAAGGGGACGGCGACTACTACGGTGGTCCCTACAACGAGGCCAACGGAGCCTTCCTGGCCAACTACGGCGGCGGCGGCGCCAACGTCACCGGCGGTGGTGGCAACTACGGCGGCGGGGCCACCCCCGGCGACTCCTGGAACGGCGGCGGCTACACGCCACCCGAGGCCGGTGACACCTACGGCGAGGCCGACCTGAGCCTGCTCTTCCACGGCTCGGGCGGCGGTGGCGTCTGGCAGGGCTCCAGCGATCCCGGCCCCGGTGGGGACGGCGCGGGCATCCTGCTGGTCTTCGCCCAGACCCTGGACGCCCAGGGTCCGGCGGCCTTGTCCGCCGAGGGCGGCACCACCACCCACTGGGCCACGGGCTCCTGGACCTACGGGGCCGGTGGCGGCGCCGGTGGCTCGATCTGGGTCATCGCCGAGGACATGTCGCTGGCGGCCGACGCGATCGTCGCCGAGGGCGGCCTGGGGGAGGACACCCACATCCGCATCGGCGGCGACGGCGGCGTGGGCCGGATCCGGGTGGACTTCAACACCCTGAACGGCTTCGACGAGGGCACCTCCAGCGCTGACACCGAGCTGGACGCCGGGGCGGAGCCGGATCCGGGGTACTCCGTGGCGCCGTAGGGCGGTCAGGGACCCGCGCTCGGGCTTGCCCGAGACAGAGGTCCCCCCTTCTTGTCCGGTCGGAGACAGAGGTCCCCCCCATGTGTCCGCTCAGCCCCGAGAAGGGCCGGTTGCCCTGCGTCTCGAACGAGAATTCAGGTGGTTGTGGTTGCTCCCTGCCCGAGCGGTGGGCACGAGGCGGACACATGGAGGGGACCTCTGCACGCGGGCGGACAAAGAACGGGGACCTCTGCACCCGGGGCCGGGGTTGGTGGTGCTCAGGCTGGCGGCGACGCCGAATAGGCCGCCGCGACCTCGTGGTGCTCGACGTTGAACACGGTCTCCCCTCCTCGTCGACGAACACCACGCCGTCCAGCGTGAGGGTGCCCCGCCACATCCAGTCGTCCTCTTCGTCGACCGTCAGCTCCAGGGTGGCCTGGCCACTGGCGGCCCAGAAGACGAGGCTGTCGGGGTGTGGGAGGTCGGCCGCCTCCTCGATGGACCCGCAGCCGACCTCCCAGTCGAGGCCAGGGGGGTACTCGAGGACCATCGAGGTGCCGTCGGCGCCGTCGAAGGTGAGGGTCACGGGGCTTTGCCCGAGAAGTCGGGGTTGACCGAGAATAGCCCGTAGGCGGTTCAACTTGACCGAGAAATCGTAAGCGCCCGTCATCACTGGCCTTCCGCCTGACGGAGCGGCTCGTGCATACGGGGTCACCGGAAAAATGAACCTCTTGATCTCAGGGGCTCAAATCTTGACCGAGAAATCGGAGACGGATCAATCGCCAGCCACGAACGCTGTGGTTGCAGGCACTTAGGGCCAGGCGGGCTCATTCCTTCGGATCATCTTCTTGCCCTTCCGGTTCAAATGGGGCAGGTTGATCCGCATGTCATCACCCCTGCTCACCAAGTACGACCGGCTCCAGGCCGAGCTTCGGGAAGCCGAGACCGCCGAGGCCGCAGCCAAGAGCCGATACGAGGACGCCCGTGCGGTCACCCGTGTCACCCGCAAGGCGTTGGAGAAGGCCCGTGCCGAGATCGACCGGGCGATCTCCATCGCGGACTCGCCTCCGACCCCCACAGGGACGGGGAAGACGGCACCCGTGGCCCAGGCTGCGAGCCAGAGCCCCGCCAAGGCCCCTGGGCACGTGCGCCCGTCCCTCCGTGAACTGGTCCTCGCCTTCCCCAAGGACGGAGACACGGGGCACGAGGAAATCGGCAAGACCCTCGGACTCAACTACTCCGCCGTCAACTCCAGGCTCCACAAGGCCAAGAAGGCGGGCCTGGTCGAATCCGCTGGTTGGGGCCGCTACCGCCTCACCGACGCTGGTAAGCAGGCTCGTGGTCAACGTCTCCAGCTTGTCCCAGGCGGAGGCTGACCATGCCCGGACGTAGAAACGCCCCGAGAGGCAAGCCTTCCGGGGCGTCAGGCCGGGGATACTCTCCCCGGCGGGGTTGCTTGGAATGTAGGCCAGCCTGTGCCAACTGTCAATCCCTGTCGGGACACCGGAGTCTGGCGTGAGCAGGGTCATCGTCTACATCGACGGCTTCAATCTCTACTTCGGCCTCCGGGCCGCCAGGATGAAGCGGTTCTACTGGCTCGACCTCGTAGCCCTGTCCAGGTCCATCTTGAAGCCGGGCCAGACCTTGGAGCACGTCCACTACTTCACGGCCCGCATCCGCAGCACGGGCGGGAACGCGGCAAGCGTCCGACGCCAGAGCACCTACCTCGACGCCCTCGCCACGTTCTCCCCGTTCACCATGCACGAGGGCCACTTCCTCGTGAAAACGGCGAAGTGCCACGCCTGCGGCACGACCAGGACGACCTACGAGGAGAAGATGTCGGACGTGAACCTCGCCGTCCAGCTTGTCCTCGACGCTGAGGACGGCAACTTCGACACGGCGATCATCGTCTCGGGCGACAGCGACCTGACGACCCCGGTGCGTCGGGTGCTCGGCAGGTTCCCCCACAAGCGGGTCATCATCGCCTTCCCGCCGAAGCGGAACTCGGAGGCCCTCAAGAAGGCCGCCACCGCTCACTTCCGGCTCGGGAACCGGAAGATCCGCAGCAGCCTCCTACCTGACCCTGTCACGACTCCGGCCGGCATCACGCTGGCCTGCCCAGCCGCCTGGAAGTGACGCCCACCGACCGAATACTGTCCGGCCCTCCGGCAGCACCCTTGACTATATCCTCTCAAAGTATATACGTGGAGGTAAGCAAGGAGCCCGGACATGGAAGCGAGGAAGCTACGCGGAGCACAGATCGCCAAGGCCGGTGGCATCCGGCAGCGGGCCGACCACCTGTGGCTCGTCCCCTCGCAGTCTCACAACGGCAACTGGCTCGTGGACTACGACAACGAGGATGGCCAGCCGACCTGCACCTGCCCCGACTTCGCGGGCAGGTGGGCCTTCTGCAAGCACATCTTCGCCATCGAGATCACCGAGCGGCGGATCTCCATGCCTGACGCCCAGCCCGAGCGACGGAAGTACACGCAGGACTGGTCGGCCTACAACGCCGCCCAGGTCAATGAGCGTGACCACTTCATCGAGCTTCTCCATGGGCTCTGCCAGGGGATCACCATGCCCGAGCAGAAGGGGCGTGGTCGTCCGAAAACCCCGCTGGCTGACGTGGTGTTCGCCTGTGCTCTCAAGGTCTACGAGGGCACCAGCGGTCGTCGTGCATCCTCGGCCCAGCGACGGTGCCATGAGCAAGGGCTCACCTCGAAAGCCGTCAGCTACCACACGATCTCCGACTACATGAAGGACCCGGCCCTGACGCCGCTCCTGCGGACGCTCGTACAGGAGAGCTCGGCCCCGCTGGCTGGCGTCGAGTTCCAGTTCGCCGTGGACTCCACCGGGTTCTCCACCCGCGTCTACGAGCGGTGGTACGACGAGAAGTGGGGCAAGAACAAGAAGCGGGCGAAGTTCGTCAAGGTCCACGCGGCCTGCGGGACCGAGACCCACATCTGCACCGACCTCCTGGTCAACGAGCGGGGCGATGCCACGCAGTTGGTTCCGTTGCTCGATGGCACCCGGCAGCGATTCGTCGTGCAGGAGATGTCGGCCGACAAGGCGTACAGCAGTAAGGCGAACCACGCTGCCGTGGACGCCGCTGGTGCCATCCCCTACATCCCGTTCAAGGCGGGCACCGTCGCCAAGACCGGCCCCGCTATGTGGCGGAAGATGTTCCACTATTTCCAGTACAAGGCCGATGACTTCGCGGAGCACTACCATCGGCGGTCGAACGTCGAGACCCTGTTCTCGATGGTCAAGGGCAAGTTCGGCGGGAACGTCCGGTCGAAGCTCCCGGCGGCCCAGGCGAACGAGGTCTACTGCAAGTTCCTGTGCCACAACATCGTGGTCTTGGTGTCCGCGATCTACGAGCTTGGCCTGGTGCCCGAGTTCTGGACCGGCCAGCAGCAGGATCAGGCGGAGGTTTCCTGATGGCGGTGTTCGAGAAGACGGTGTGGGCGTTCCGCTGCGAGCGGTGCGGCCACGAGTGGATTCCCAGGAAGCCATGGGGCGAGGGGAAGCCGCTTCCTACGGTGTGTCCGAAGTGCAAGAGCCCCTACTGGAACAAGCCCAGGAAGGAGAAGGCCGTGGCTCGGTAATGGTCCTATTGGACAGGAGAGGTAGTCACGGAGACCTCCCGATGCCCAACGACCCGACCCTCCGCTCGAAGCTGATCCGCCTCGCCCACGCTCGCCCCGACCTGCGAGCCGACCTCCTGGCCGTGTTGGCCCCGGACGCAAAGGTCGGCGCACGCCGCGTCGGCCCTGCCATCCAGAAGTACAGCCCCCGAGACCTGGCCGCCGTCTGCACGGCCTTCACAGGGTTCCTGATCGGTGACCCCGACGGCTACCTCAACCGCATGAAGTCCATCGGCAATCCAGGCGTGTACCCGATCCCTGGGGCCGCGCTCAACGACCTGTGGGGCCGTCTCCCAACAGCCTTGGTGAACACCATCGCACGGGAGTTCCAGAAGTAGCTGTTGAAGGCAGGAATCTACGACTTGTCGTCCGTGGCATCCTGGAAGTAGGCGTTTGCGGCCCATCCCACTGCCTCCGTGAGAGCCACCGCCGTGCTGGCGTTGATGGCGTTGCCGTAGCCCGGAATCCAGCCCACAAGCCACTGACTTGCCGTCCTCCCCGCCATCGTCGCGGTGAAGGTTAGAAGCAGATCGGCTGCTGCTGCCTTGGTGATGCCGACGCCATAGATTTCTCCGATTCCGATGATCATCCCGGTTTGGAGCCCCATGATGATAGGAGCATCGGAGCCTGGGATTTGGGCGAGCCCGCCACCCACGCCTCCACACGCAACCGAGGCCGTGTGGATGACGCCATGGACCTTCTGAACACGAGTGATTGCCAAGTCTACTTGTCCCGTTGTGGACAGGTGCGGAGGTCATGCTGGTAGCTGCCGCACTTTGAGCACCGACGAGCCTTGGGACAGGTCTGAATGTTGTGTCCCACGTCGCCGCACTTGGAACAACGTCTCGGCTCCGGGCAGTTCCTCCTGTTGTGGTTTCCCGCGCCGCAGATGCTACAGGCCATGCTCGGTCTCCCTGTCCGGCGGCCAGCCTCTCACGGAAAGCCACCGGAGATCAACGGGAGGGTCAGGGGGTCAGTTGACCGAGAAATCGGCTACCGAGATCAGGTTGACCGAGAAGTCAGGCCCGGAGGTTCATTTTCGGGCAAAGCCGATCGGGCAGGCTCGCTGCCTTCCCTGACTCCCAGCTCCCGGTCAGCGCGGCGGCCTCTCGCGATCGGGAGCGCGGCGTCCCCGTCCCCGATCCCGCATGCTGTAGCCGAGGGTGACGAAGACGTTGTAGCGCTGCGGGTCGTTGAAGCTCATCCGGTACGACAGCTCCCAGTGGAACCAGCCCCAGGGCCCCATCTGGTAGGTCATGCCGATCGGGAGGTACATCAGCGTGTCGGCACTCCAGACGTCCCAGACCTGGATCATGGGGCTGGAGGTGAACCAGCGGTCCTTGCGGAGGCGCCTGCTCCAGGGGAAGCCCACGCGGGCCCAGCCCAGACCGCCATCGGCCTGGAAGTAGACGGCGCTCCCCGGCGCCCGCAGGAGCTGGTAGCGGGCGAGCACCCCGAGGCCGGCCGCGGAGCTGTTGCCGGCGAAGCCCGTCACGCCGACCTGGAACCGCTTCGTGACGCCGAACAGGCCCCAGATCTGCACGTCGGCGGTCGCCGAGGTGGTCGACCCCTCCTCGAGGATGGGGCGGAAGCCATACCCGACCGACGTCGCGGCCCCGACCTCCATGTGGGTGCCCTTGGCCATCGGCACCGGTGGGGGCATCGTGCTCGGGGGCGCGCAGGCCAGCAGGGTCAGCCCCGCCGCTGCCAGCAGCAGGGTCGGCCAGCGGCTCGTCGGGGTGGTCTCGTACGCCATGGTCGCCTCCTTGGGATCCGATGGGGATCCTGGCACGTGCGGTGGGTCCAGTGTGCCGGGGCGGCTGGCCTGAAGACCGCAGCGGGGCCTTCGAACGTGTGGTGTGGGCTGGCCAGGCGAGCTCGACCACGGCGAGGCCTTCCCCTACGACTGGTTCGAGTCGGTGGACACCGAGGAGCTGGGGCTCGGCACCAGGCACTTCACCGCCGCGATCGGACCCCACTGGAAGCTCGCCCCGGACGACTCCGACTCCCACGAGGTGCGTGTGGTCAGGAACTGGGAGCCGATCCAGGCCCGCGCGAAGGCGGAGTAGCACGCGAAGGGCGTCAGCCGCTCCGGTCAGGAGGGGCTGGCGCCTGCGCGGCGCTCCAGCTCCAGGCGACCCGCCAGCCAGGCCACGACCAGGTACAGCGGCAGCTCGACGTATGGCCAGGCCGGACCCTCGACCTGGAGCATGTTCACGATGCCACCGGCCAGCGACAGCACGCCGACGATCATCGCCAGCAGCATCGGCCGGGATGCACCGATCCGAGCGGCGACCCAGGCGCCGACGAAGGACTGGCCCAGGTGGGCCACCAGCACCACGAGGAAGGCCGCGGTGGGCAGGGTGGCGATGTAGGCGGCGAACTCCTCGGGGTCGTTCATGTCCGTGCCTTCGGGCATCGGGAAGAGCACGAAGGCGTTGAGCAGGACGAGGGCCATGTTCACGGCCATGCCGACCACGAGCCCGGAGATCACGGCGACGACGTTCCTCGCCATGTGGTCTCCCCCGTTTGTTGGACCTTTGGCGGCACTGGCCTAACCCGGGCTAGGAGGGTGTTGGGCATTGTGGACCGAGCATGGCGCCGCGACGTGGTTTC
>CAZCVP010000285.1:0-7814 GCA_964501915.1 uncultured Enterobacterales bacterium | reverse complement strand
CAGCGTGCCGATCTGGTTCACCTTGATCAGGATCGAGTTCGCCACGCCCTCCTCGATGCCCCGGGTGAGCCGGGCCACGTTGGTGACGAAGAGGTCGTCGCCCACGAACTGGAGCCGACCGCCGAGCACGTCGGTGGCCCTCTTCCAGCCGGCCCAGTCGTTCTCGTCCAGGCCGTCCTCGATGCTCACCAGCGGGAAGCGCTCGGCCCAGGCGGCATAGCGCGCGACCAGCTCATCGCTGGTCAGCGCCTCGCCCCCCATCCTGTAGGTCCCGGTCTCCCGGTCGAAGATCTCGGAGGCCGCCACGTCGAGCGCCAGGACCACCTGGTCCCCCAAGCTGTAGCCGGACTTCTGGACGGCCTCGACGATCAGCTCCAGGGCCTGCTCGTCGGAGCCGAGGTTCGGCGCGAAGCCGCCCTCGTCGCCGACCGCCGTGGCCAGCCCGCGGTCCTTCAGCACGCCCTTCAGCGTGTGGTAGGTCTCCACGCCGCAGCGCAGGGCCTCGGAGAAGCTGGAGAAGCCGACCGGCATGACCATGAACTCCTGCACGTCGACGTTGTTGTCGGCGTGGGATCCACCGTTGAGGATGTTCATCATCGGGGCGGGCAGGGTGCGGGCGTTGGTGCCGCCCACGTAGCGGTAGAGCGGCAGCTCCTCGGTCAGGGCGGCGGCGCGAGCGACCGCCAGGGAGACGCCGAGCATGGCGTTGGCACCCAGCCGCTGCTTGTTGGGTGTGCCGTCCAGCTCGATGAGCAGGCCGTCGATGGCCGCCTGGTCCCGACAGTCCCGGCCGACGAGCTGCGGGGCGATCTCCTCGTTGACGTGGCGCACCGCCTTGCCGACGCCCTTGCCCACCCAGGCCGAGCCCCCGTCGCGAAGCTCGACGGCCTCGTGCTCTCCGGTGGAGGCTCCACTGGGCACGATCGCCCGCGAGGCGATGCCCTCCTCGGTGGAGACCTCGACCTCGACGGTCGGGTTCCCTCGGCTGTCGAGGACCTGGCGTCCGTAGACCTCGAGGATGCGGGACATGGGTGCTCCTGTAGCTGCGGGTCCTGGGAGTCCGGAGTTAGCACACCGGGCCGGGAATGCACTCCGTCGTTCCGGTGGTGGCAGGGTCGTCACATGAGGTGCGTCGCAGGCCTGTCTCGCCGGGTGCGGCCGTCGCGTGGGCGCGATAGGTCCCAGGACCCCACGGAGTGCTCATGCGGTTCCTTCCCCTGCTGCTGCTCGCCTTCTCCACCACGGCCACGGCCCGCGAGGCCGACGACCCCAGCCTGGCGCCGTACTTCACCCACGAGGGCGGCCTCGCCCTGGAGGCGCCGATCGAGCTCCAGCTCTACTCCCGCTGGGGAGGCGGACACCACATCGAGACCACCCTCGAGAGCGGGGACAGGTACCTCTTCGAGGTCGTGCCCGGAGAGGCCTTCGTCTACCTCAGCGCCGGCTTCGCCAAGGCGGCGGGCGCCGAGATGAAGGACGTCAAGATCGGTCGCTTCCCCCGCCAGCCGGGCCACGTCCGGGGCGACGCCATCGAGATCTCCGTCGGCACCCTGGACGCGCTCGTCTTCGGAGACCTGGTCCTGACCGACGTCGCGGTCTTCACGCCGGAGCAGTCCGACGTCGACAAGCTCGACCTCGAGGAGGACCCGGACACCACCCGCTACGGCGGCATCCTCGGCCTCAACCACCTGGCCGACGTCTCCTGGGCGCTGCTGCCGAGCCAGGGCGTGCTCAAGCTCTCCCCGAGCTCCGGCACCCTGGTCGAGATCGACTCCGCGGCGGTCCAGACCCACTACGAGCCCGCCTTCTACACCACCCGCGGCGAGAAGCAGTGGTTCCACGGCGCCCGACCGATCGTGATCGACGGCACGGTCGACGGCCGCGAGGCCCGGATCGCCGTGAGCGGCCTGGCTAACAGCTCCGTCGCGAGCGGCTTCGTCGCCGACCGCGAAGCGGACTGGGCCCGAGGACCGCACGACTACCACACCATGCCCTTCCAGGTCGGCCACGTCGCCGTCGACGCCGCCGCCTACCGGGTCCCCCTGGACTGGATGGAGCTGCCGATCGACGCCGTGCTGGGCCAGGACTACACCTGGGCCTGGGACTGGGCCTACGACGCGGCCACCGAGCAGCTCGCGATGGCCTGGATCGGCGAGGACAACCGCAAGACCTGGTCGGACACCTACCTGGCCGAGATGACCAAGGCCCTCACCCCCGAGCCCGACCCCGAGACCGGAGAGCCCGCCGAGGCCCCCGAGGGCGACGCCCTGGCCAGCATCCAGCTCGGCATCGCCGCCGCCCACGACGACCAGGGCGACCTCGACGCGGAGCTCGCTGCCCTGCAGGCCGCGCTGGAGGCCGCGCCCGAGGACTGCAACGCCCACGGCGAGCTCGGTGTCACGCTGCTCGACTACGGCCGTGCGGCGGAGGCCATCCCCCACCTCGAGCGGGCGGGCGAGCTCTGGGACGCCTGGGACAGCCAGGACCCCTGGGAGAGGGAGTCCTGGGTGCTGTGGGTCGAGGACCTGGAGGAGGGCTCCAAGAAGGCCCGGCTGAAGGCGAGCTGGAAGAACACCTGGAAGCTGATGTGGAAGCAGAACATCGACCAGGGCCTCCAGCTCTACTGGGTGCGCGGTCAGATCGCCGAGCGGGAAGAGGCCGGCCTGGAGCCCCTGCCCACCATCCAGTCCAACGAGTGCGACGTCGTGTGGGGGGCCCTGGCCTTCGCCAAGGCCGCGGTCGGTGACCTCGAGGGCGTGGAGGCGCTGTACGCCGAGCGCCTCGACTACGACGGCAGCCTGGCCCTGGCCCTGGGCAACGCCCGCCTGGCCGCCGGCGACGTCGACGGCGCCCACGAGGCCTACCGCCAGCTCGAGCAGCTCGGCTGGCACCGCCTCGCCGACATGGGCCTGGCCCTGGTCCAGCTCTCCGAGGGCCAGGACGACGCCGCGCTGACCAACATGCAGCAGGCGGTCTACGGCAACGCCTCCAACCTCCACTGGCTCCGCCAGTACTACCTCTCCCTCGGTGCCCGGATCGGCCCCTCCGCCGCGGCGGATCAGCTCCTGGAGATGGCGGAGACCTGGCCGGAGAACCCGACCTTCCAGCTCGCGGCCGCCGAGGCCAGCCTGCACGCTGGACAGGACGCCAGCGGCTGGGTCGAGCGCGCCGTCAAGTCCTACGAGTACGTCCTGATGGGGCCGACCTGGCGGGTCGAGTACCGCGCCCAGTACGCGGCGGCGCTGGCGCTCGCAGAGCGGGTGGCCGACGCGCGGGCGGCCGCCCTGGAGGCCCTGGAGCGCGACCCGGCCCAGGGCACGGCCCTGACGACCCTCGGGCTGCTGGCCGCGATCGAGGGCGACGACGAGGCGTCCAGGGCCTACCTGGAGCAGGCCCGGGTGGCCAACGTCTTCGACCCGACCTTTGCGGTGATGCGGGCGAACTGACCCCGTTCGGCGCTCGCCGCCGATCAGATCCAGCCCGATCCCAGCCAGGTCACCAGGGCCACGAGCCAGCGCTCGTAGGCGCCCTGGCTGAGCAGCGTCATCTGGATCAGGAAGGTCAGCCCGCAGAAGACCAGCAGCCCGAAGGCGACCCGCTTGAGGCGCACCAGGGCCGGTGCCTGGTCCATCGGCAGGTGCCCCGACTCCACGCGGGCCAGGTCCGCGTCGGCCAGCAGCCAGGCGGCCAGCGTCATCACCATGCCCGGGATCGACGTGCAGCACACGACCCCGAAGAGGTTCATCGGTGTCGCCACGACCAGCAGCGCGAAGATCGTGTGGGTGCGAGCCGTCGGTCCTCGTCCCGGAGCGGAGCCGTCCCCACCGAAGAGCTGGTCGACCCGGTCGGACACCCGCTCACCCTCCCAGCTGCCGCATGCGCTCGACCAGCTCCCGCTGGAGGCCCTCGTCGATCTCGAGGCCCCCGGAGCCGGCGCGGACCTTGTAGAGACCGTCCTCGGAGAAGGCGCGAAGGGCGTGCTGGAGGTTGGCGAGGGACAGCGCCTCCGGGCGCAGGATCTGCTGGGCCTCGAGCAGCCGCTCGCCGGCCTTCTGGACCTCTCGCGCGAGGTCCTCCTTGTCGAAGTCCTGGTCCCGGAGGGCCGGCAGGCACGTGAGCACCGCGCTGTAGCCCTCTCGGAAGGTATCGGTCAGGCCGGCGACCTCGTCGAGTCGCTCTTCGTCGAGCACCAGCCAGCCGCCGCTGGCCAGGGGCGTGAGCGCACCGCAGGCCTCGAGCTGGGCCAGCGAGCGCCGCTCGAGGGCCTCGTCGTCGGACTCGGGGTCGAACACGAACTCGAAGCGGAACAGGTAGACCTGGAGCCGGAAGTCGCTGCTCAGCTCCGGCAGGGAGACCTGGTCCGTGCGCAGGGCACGGATGGCCGCGGCCAGCAGGCTGGCCGGGGCGAAGAAGTGCAGGAGCTGGTTCTTGTAGTACTCAAGGGTGATGCGCCGGCTGCCCACCACCCGGAACACGGCGTCCTTCGGGGCCTCGATGCGCTCGACCAGGCCTTCGCTCAGGAACCGGGCCAGGGCCTCTCGGATGGCCGGCTCGGGGTTGGCGAGGCTGGTGGAGTGCTCGGCACCCTCCCGCTCCAGGAAGGCCCGGATCCAGGCGACCCGCTCCTGGAGGACCCGCGCCGGGTGGGCCGGGCCGGCGCGGCTGAGCAGGGCCAGGGCCACCAGGCCGGTGGGCAGGACCACGGCCAGCCGATCGATGCGGTGGAGGATGCGCTCGCCGAGCGCCTGGAGCGCCTCGCGACGGTGCTCCCGGTCGAGGTCCTCCCAGGGTGCCGGCAGGGTGGTGATGAACTCGGTCAGCCTCACCGGCGCACCGACACGCAGGTAGACCCGCCCGTAGCGCTTGAAGAAGACGCCGCCGGCCTTGACCACCCCCGCCAGGCTCTCCTTCTGCTTGGGCTCGCCGCCCAGCTCTCGAGCGTAGGGTCGCTCCTCCACCACCTGCTCGTAGCTGATGGCGATCGGCATCCAGCAGACCTCGCCCAGGGACCGGCCGACGCGCGCCTGGATGCCGGCCTCGACGGTGTTGCCGAGCACGCCGAGCTTGGGCGGCAGCAGCTTGCCGGTGCGCGAGCGGCCGCCTTCGATGAAGAACTCGACGGCGTAGCCCTCCCGGAACAGGTGGGTCATGTACGTCTGGAAGAGCACCGGGAAGAGCCGCTCGCCCTTGAAGGACCGCTTGATGAAGAAGGCCCCGCTGCGGCGGAAGATCCAGCCCATCGGGAAGAAGGCCAGGTTGTCGCCGGCCACGATGTGGGGCACGTTCAGGGCCCTGTCGTAGGCCATCGACGAGACCAGCAGGTAGTCCATGTGGGAGCGGTGACAGGGGGTGAGCACGCACACCCCCTCTCGGCTCGCCTGGCGGATCCTCTCCATGTCCTCGTCTCGGACATCGACTCCCGCGTAGAGGTTCGTCCACATGGACCTGCAGAACCCGGCGAAGGCCCTCACCACGGTGTAGTTGAAGCGCGCCGCCATGCGGTCGTACATCTTCACCAGCGTGCGCTGCAGCTCCTCCTCCCCCTTTCCGGTGGCCCGCGACTCCTGCTCCAGCAGCGTCCGGATCGAGGCGCTGCGCAGCACGATGCGTCGCAGCCAGCGGTGGGACTTCTTTCGCGGACCGCGCACCGTCTGCTGCTCGCGGAAGCAGTAGCGTCGCACCATCAGGCGAAGACGCTTGGCCTGTCGCGCCTTGTCCTCGTCGCCGAACCGGGCGAGGTACTCGGTGAGGTCGATGGCCGGGCCCACCTGGACCACCGACCGGCGGTGGCCGAGCAGCAGCCCGACCAGCTTGGCGAGCGTGCCGGGCTCCTCCTCGGTGCCGAGCCAGCGGGCCCAGACCTGCTTCTTGGCGACCTCGGGAGAGCGGCGCCAGATCACCACGGTGGGCAGGACCTGGATCGGTCGGTCGCTGCGGGCCTGGGCCTCGAGCAGCGCCGCCATCGGGTCGGGCCAGGCCGGTGGTCGGAAGATGTCCCGCCAGTCGGCCTTGGGCCTGAGGAAGACCGCGGCGTGGGCGCCGGCCGCGACCTGGGCGGTCACCGCACCGGTGGCGACGGGGTTGCCCATGCGGCCCTGGCGGAAGAACCAGCCGAGCTTGGCCCGCAGCATGCGGAGCCCATCCGCACCCGGCATCCAGGGGATGGTGGACGGCCCGTTGGCGAGCTGGGCCAGCGGCAGGCGACGGCGGTTGAGCACCTTCCAGAGAGCGAGGAAGTCGACGGAGCTGCGGGTGCGCAGGGCATAGACCACCGGCCCCTTCTCCGCCGCCCGCCGGACGTGTTCGGCCGAGGCGTCGGGCAGGAGCAGCTTGCGGAAGAAGACCCAGAGCCCGCTGATGAAGTAGAGCCAGCCGAAGCGGCGGGCCATGCCCGTGCCGTGCAGGGTGATCGGTGCCTGGGGCAGCGACCGCGACACGACCGGTTCGCTGTCGTCCACTCAGCCCCTCGTCGTGGAGCCGGAGTCGAGCCCCGAGTCCTGGCCGGAGTCCTGGCCCGAGTCCTGGCCCGAGTCCTGGCCGGAGTCGCCCGTGTCGTGGCACTCGGTCGTGATCCCGGCGTCGCTGTCGTCGCAGTCGTCGCCGTTGGGCACCAGGCCGCTCTCGGCCTGGCAGGACAGGACCAGCTCGCCCGGGTCGCCGAGCCCGTCCCCGTCGGCGTCGACATGGAACAGCGAGCGCTCCTCGCAGTCCCGTGGGACGTCGTAGGGGTCCTCGATGCAGGCGATCGCCGCCACCAACAGGATGGAGAGCATGTCCCCGACTAACCGAGGGACCTCCGCAGAGCCTGCGCCAGGTCCTCGACCAGGTCGTCGACGTGCTCGATGCCGACCGACACGCGCACCAGGCCGTCCGGGATCCCGATCTCGGCCCGGACCTCGGGGGGCACCGAGGCGTGGGTCATGGCGGCGGGCAGCTCGATGAGCGACTCGACCCCCCCCAGGCTCTCGGCCAGGGTGAAGACCTCCGTGGCCGCGCAGAAGGTCCTCGCGGCCTCCAGGTCGGCGTCCAGCTCGAAGGAGATCATGCCGCCGAAGCCGGTCATCTGGCGGCGGGCCACCTCGACCTGGGGGTGGCTGTCGTGCAGGGGGTAGTGGACGCGACGCACCTTGGGGTGGTCCTCGAGCCAGGCCACCAGGTGGCGGGCGTTGGCCTGGTGGCGGTCCATGCGCACGGCGAGGGTCTTCAGCCCGCGCAGGGTCAGCCAGGCGTCCCAGGGTCCCGGGACCGCACCGATGCTGTTCTGGAGGAAGTGGAGCCGGTCGCCCAGCTCGGCGGTGCCGGCGACCACCACGCCCCCGACCACGTCGCTGTGGCCGTTGAGGTACTTGGTGGTGGAGTGCACCACCAGGTCCGCGCCGAGCTCCAGCGGGCGCTGGAAGATCGGGGTGGCGAAGGTGTTGTCGACCGCCACCAGGGCACCGACCTCGTGGGCGCGGGCAGAGAGCGCGGCGATGTCGGAGACCTTCAGCAGCGGGTTGGTCGGCGACTCCAGCCAGACCAGCTTCGTGTCCGCCGGGATGGCCTCCACCGGGTCGACCTGCGTGAAGTCGACGAAGTCGTAGCGCAGGCCCTGGCGGGCGAAGACCTGGGTGAACTGGCGCCAGGTGCCCCCGTAGATGTCGTCGCCCGAGACCACCCGATCGCCGGCGTCGAGCAGGTGCTGCACGGCGGCGGTGGCGGCGCAGCCCGAGGCGAAGGCGATGCCCTCCACGCCACCTTCGAGCTCCGCCACGCAGCGCTCCAGCGCCTCCCGGGTGGGGTTCTGGGTGCGGGAGTACTCGTAGCCGGTGTGC
>CAZCVP010000284.1:0-7846 GCA_964501915.1 uncultured Enterobacterales bacterium | reverse complement strand
AACGTCGCCGGTGGCATGCCACCCCGGTCGCTGTGGGCCCCCGGGGGTCACCTCGCGGCCCCCGCGACGCTCAGAGCTTCCCCAGCGCCCGCAGCACCTTCTCCGGTGTGAACGGCCAGCTCCGGATCCACACCCCGCAGGCGTCGTGGATCGCCGCGGCGATCACCGGCGCGGCGCCGTTGCAGGACATCTCGGCGATCGACTTGCAGCCATAGGGCCCGTAGGGGTCGGTGGTCTCCACCAGCACGGCCCGGAAGTCGTCGGGCAGGTCGCCGATGCGCGGCACGGCGTAGTCGCGCAGGTTGGCGTTCACGCAGCGACCGGTCTCGTCGAGCACCATCTCCTCGCTCAGGGCGTGGCCGATGGTGCGCAGCACCCCACCGTAGATCTGACCGAGGGCCAGCTCGGGGTTGATCGGCGTGCCGCAGTCCTGCAGCGCGTAGTACTTCTGCAGGTCGACGTGGCCCGTGCGGGTGTTCACCGCCAGTTGGCAGAAGTGGGCGCCGTAAGGGATCGAGGCCTTGTCGGTCTTGAAGCTGCCCGTCGCCACGAGCTGCCCCCGGCCGACGCCGCTCTGGGTGAACTGGGCGATGTCCCGGAAGCTCACGCTGGCCGTCTTGCCGCGGACCTCCATCGGGAAGACCAGCTCCAGGTCGTCCTGGGGCTCGCCCAGCAGCTCGGCGGCGACCTCGAGGACCTGGCGCTTCATGTCCTCGGCGGCGGCCTTGGAGGCCCCGCCGGAGAAGTAGGTGCCGCTCGACGCGTAGGCGCCGGTGTCGAAGGGCGTCACGTCGGTGTCGGCGGCGACGATCGCGATGTCCTCCATGCGGGTCAGGAGCACCTCGGCGGCCATCTTGATCGAGACCGTGTCCAGGCCCGTGCCCAGGTCCGTGCCTCCGCTCAGGAGGATGAAGGTGCCGTCGCCGTTCATCAACAGCGCCGCGTTGGCCGAGTCCAGGCCCGGCAGCCCCGAGCCCTGCTGGACCATCGTGACCCCCTTGCCGATGCACACGTCGGGGTCGTCGCTGTCGACCGGCTCGCCCCAGGCGATGTCCGCAGCCCCCTGGTCCAGGGCCCGGCCCAGGCCACAGCTGTAGACCTCCTGGGGGATGCCCTCGCGGCCCTCGCCGAGGCAGCGCAGGATCTCCAGCATCGAGCCCTCCTCCACCCGGTTGAGGTTGAGGAAGTCGAGCAGGTCCAGCCCCAGCTCGTCGGCCAGCTCGGCGGCCGCGAGCTGCACGGCGAAGTTGCCCTGGGGAGCGCCGTAGCCCTGGTAGGCGCCGGCGGGCGGGATGTTGCTGTAGTAGGTCGTGACCGTGAAGTGCACGTTGTCGCAGAGAAACAGCGGCAGCGACTTGGAGCAGGCGTTCATCGGCACGGTGAGGCAGTGCTCGCCGTTGGGGCCGGTGTTGGCCGCCAGATCCATGGTCATCGCCGTCAGACGGCCGTCCTTCTTCGCCCCCAGCCTGACCTTCACCTTCATCGGGTGGCGGGTCCGGGAGGTGATGAACTCCTCCTCGCGGGTGAAGCGGTGCAGCACCGGCCGCCCGGTCATCCAGGTCGCCCAGGCCGTGACGTCCTCGGTGAGGATGTCCTGCTTGGCGCCGAAGGCGCCGCCGTTGCGGGCCTTGATGATGCGCACCCGGTTCTGGGGCACGCCCAGCAGCCGGGCTACCACCCGCCGCACGTGCCACGGCACCTGGGTGCTGGCGTGCACGATCAGCCGGTCGCCGTCCAGGAAGGCGTAGCAGACGTGGGGCTCGAGCGGCGTGCACTGGACCTGGGCGGCCTCGTACTCCCGCTCCAGGATGACCTCGGCCTCGGCGAAGCCGACCTCGGTGTCACCGATGCCGCCGTCGACATAGGCCGCCACGTTGCGCAGCGGGTCGCCGTGGATCGGGAACTGGTAGACGACCTTGCCGTCCCGCGGGTCGGCGGCGCTGTTGTCGACGTGGTCGGGGCCGCCGCTGACGTACTCCACGGCGGACTGGTGGACGATCGGCGCACCTTCGGCGGCCGCGGCCTCGATGGAGAGCACCGGCTCCAGGACCTCGTACTCGATCTCGATCAGGCCCAGGGCTTCGTGGGCCAGCTCCAGGGTCTCCGCCACCACCCCGGCGACCCGGTCGCCGACGTAGCGCACCTTCTGCCCGAACATGCGCGTGTCGTAGGGGGAGGGCTCTGGGAAGCCCTGCCCGGCCTGGGTGTAGTGCAGGTCCGGGCAGTTGTGGTGGGTGATGACCAGCAGGACTCCCGGCAGGGCCTCGGCCGCGCTCACGTCCAGCCGCGTGACGTAGGCGTGGGCGTGGGGGCTGCGGAGGATCGCCAGGTGGCACGCACCCGGCTCCACCATGTCATCGACGAAGGCCCGGCCGCCCCGCGCCAGGAGCGGTCCGTCGACCTTGCGACGCAGGGTGCCGACGTGGCGCAGGTCGGGACGGAACTCCGGCGCTGACGGGGCCGCGTCGGGCTGATCGGCCCGGCGGGTGCCCGCCAGCTCGATCGCCTCGTAGAGCTGCTCGTAGCCGGTGCAGCGGCAGAACACGCCGGAGAAAGCGTCGGTGACGTCCTCGCGGGAGGGGCGCTCGACCCGACCCAGCAGGTCGTGGGCGGCGAGCAGCATCGCCGGCGTGCAGTAGCCGCACTGGACCACGCCGGTGTCGATGAACGCGGACTGCAGGGCGGAGAGCTCCCGGTGCCGCGAGATGCCTTCGACGGTGGTGACCCGGCGGCCCTCCACCTGGCCCACTCGCAGCAGGCAGGAGTTGACCAGGCGGTCGTCCACGAGCACCGCACAGGCGCCGCAGCTTCCCTCGCTGTCGCAGCCGTCGCGCACGGAGCTCAGGCCGGCCCGGCGCAGGGCGTCGCGCAGGCGAGCACCGGGCTCGACGTCCAGGGCTCGCGGGGTGCCGTTGAGGATCAGGGAGAGGGACATCTCAGGCACCTCCCGTCGAGCTGGCGGCCTCGAGCACTGCCTGGGCGGTCAGGGCCGCGGCGAGCTGTCGCTTGTAGGCCGGGCCACCCCGCACGCAGCCCGCCGGATCGACGGACTCGGCGACCAGGGCCTCCAGCCAGGCCCGGTCCGGCGGCGGTGCTCCTGCCAGGGCCTGCTCGACCCGCTCCAGGCGGCTCGGCGCCAGGCCGACGCCGCCCACGGCCACGATGGGGTCCGCGATGGCGCCGTCGCGCAGGCCGAGGGTCACGGCCACGGCCACGGTGGCGTGGTCGTTGGCGGCCCGGGACTGCTGGCCGACGGCCCCGCGGCGACCCGTGACGTCGCGGTCGATGTGGACGGCCAGGATCAATGACCCCGGCCTCGGCTCGTAGAAGTCGTCGAGCACCGCGCGGCGGATCGTGCCGCCGGGCGTCGCCACCTCCACGGTGGCCTCCAGCGCGATCAGCGCCGGCAGCAGGTCACTCCAGGGCTGCCGACTGCCGAGGAGCCCACCGAGGGTCGCGGCGTTGCGCACGCTCCGGTTGTGCACGTGGCCGCAGGCGGTCCGCAGCATGGCCGGGGCCTCCTCGCAGTCCAGCAGGCCCTGGAGGGTGAGACCGGCGCCGAGCACCAGCGTCTCGGCCTCCCGCCGGACCCCGTCGAGGCCGAGTGCGTCCAGGGCGATGACGTGGTCCACGGGGCGCGGTGTGCGGAGGCTGTTGAGCAGCGTTCCGCCGCCGAGCCAGGCGGCGGAGGCACCGAGCCGGGCCTTGAGCGCGAGGGCCTGCTCGAGGGTGTGGGGTCGGTGGAAGCCAGGCGAGGTCGACATGGCGGGTGGCCGTGGTCTGGGGACACACCAGACTAGCCCATTGTCGGCGGGAGGGGCATCGCTCCGGTCGCCGACCCTCGCTGACCCGCCAACTCCCGGTCCCGCGTTGCCCTCCAAGAGAGTAGATTCTCGGCGCTGGCCCAGGTCTTCCGCCGCGTCTCCATCGCCGCGCCGGCCCGGGTCTCGGTGCTGCTCACCGGCCCCAGCGGGACGGGCAAGAGCCAGCTCGCCCGCGCGATCCACGACAACAGCCCCCGCCGCGACGCCCCCTTCGTCGAGCTGAATTGTGGAGCGATCCCAGAGGGGCTGGTGGAGTCCGAGCTCTTCGGGGCCCTGCCCGGTTCGTTCTCCGGCGCCACGCGCAGGATCCGCGGCAAGGTCGAGGCGGCGGAAGGGGGAACCCTGTTCCTCGACGAGGTCGGAGAGCTGCCGCTCGCCACCCAGGTGAAGCTGCTGCAGTTGTTGCAGTCCGACACCTTCTACCGACTCGGCTCCGACCTGCCCTCGACCGTCGACCTCCGCGTCGTGGCCGCCACCAACGCCGACATCGACCTGGCGGTGAGCGAGCGACGCTTCCGCGAGGACCTCTACCACCGCCTCAACGTGGTGCGGATCGAGGTGCCAACCCTGAGCGACCGCCCCGAAGACATCGCGGTCCTGGCCCGCCACTTCTGCGGCGTGCTCGCCGAGCGTCACGGCCTGCAGTCGGTCCGCCTCGCTCCGGCCGCGGCCCGGATGCTCACGAGCGACCCCTGGCCGGGCAACGTCCGGGAGCTGGCCAACCGGATCGAGTGGGCGGTGCTCCAGGCCGCGGCGGAGGGGGCCGACGAGGTCCGTCCGACCCACCTGACCGAGACCCCGGCCAGCTCCGAGGAGACCGTGTCCCCCGGCTGGCAGGCCGCCACCCGCCGCTTCCAGCGGGACCTGCTCACCGAGGCCCTGCACCAGGCCGAGGGCAATCGTTCCGAGGCGGCCCGGAGACTCGGCATCTCCCGGGCCTACCTCTACGAGGCGATGAAGTCGCTGGGGGTGGAGCCGGAGGGGCGCTGAGCCCCTGGTCAGTGGTTCTTCCAGGTGTGGTAGGCCTGCTGCTCCATGATCTTCTGAGCGTCCTTCTGGCACCCCAGGACCGTCTCCAGCAGGGACTTGACCAGGGCGAAGACCTCGGCGTCCGTCTTGGACGGCATGTTCTGGAGGGGGGCGAAGCGCTTGCGCAGGACGGCGTAGGTCCCGGGCGCCGAGTTGCCTCCGCCCCTGGGCGACGTCGCTCTCTTGATGAACGGCTCGAGGAAGACCTTGGTGAGGTTCCATCGTGACGCGGTCGCCGCGCTCTGGAAGAGCTGCTTCTTCGCCGGGTCGGTCTCCTGGGACGCGAGGTCCATCGACACAGCCGTCATCATGGCCTGGCTGCTGATGTAGTTCGCGCTCTCGAGCATGTCCGCGTAGCAGATGTTCAGGCCGAGCTGGATCATGCCCTTGAAGGCGGCCAGTCCCGCCCCGAGGATGCCCTTGAAGGAGTAGAAGTTGATCAGCACAGACGCCGAGATGGCCGCGCACGGTGCGGCGATGGTGGGCACGAAGGTACCCAACAGCCCCAGCCCGCCAGAGGTCGTCTCGACTGCGGCCTCGGCCTTCTCCTCTGCGGTGGCCTTGTCGTTGACCAGCACGGCGATGCCGTGGACGACGGCGAGGGCGTTCAGGGCGACGTTGATCTTGCTCAGCGCCTTGCCACCGACGGCGAGCGCCTTGGCGGCGAGCTGGGCCTTTCCGAGCGCCGAGGCGATGGCGTAGGTCCCGGCGCCGACCACGGCCGTCGCGCCGCTGACGAACTGACCGAGGTTCTTGAGGATCTCGGCGGTGCCGGCCGCCGGGCCGAACCGCTTCGTGTGCTGGCGGTAGAGGGCGGCCCGCTTCGCGGGATCCGAGACGTTGAGGATGGCGTTCACGGCGTTGAAGCCGCCCTGGACGTGGAGCAGGGCGTTGACGACGTTCATGGACTTCGTGGCCGCCAGCCCGGTGTCGGTGGCGCTCTGGGGGAAGCCCTTGGCGAAGGCCTCCTCCATCAGCTTGGCTTCCTTGGCGTTGGCACCGGACACCCTCACGGCCACCGTCAGCGCGGCCCGGACGGTGGTCAGGCCCTGGCTGGCGGCGAGACGCAGCTTCAGGTCGGTCGACTTGCTCGCGAAGTCGAGGTCGCTGCTCCCCTGCTCCTTGACCTTGGCCATGCCGGCCTTGATGTCGTCGTCGACCTCCTCTTGGAGCGCCCGCTTCCGGAACTTCTTGACGTTCGCCTCGTACTTGGACGCCAGCCAGGGACCGGTCCTGGCGTCGCCGTGCTTCATGAGCGTCTTCGTGAGTGGCGCGGTCTCGGCCACGGCGCGGTCCAGGTGCACCTCCAGGTCCTTGCCCCGGGTGATGGTCTCCGTACCGTCCTTCCACTTCAGCGTGCCGTGAGTGATCTGGTACCACTCCCAGAGCAGCGACTTGTACTTCGCGGGCACGCCCTTGTGGTTGTCCGGGTGGCCGAGCGAGACGAACTCGCCCTTGTCCGAGATCTCGTAGTAGCGGTTGAGGATGGCCACGATGGCCCTCACGACGGGGAAGGCCTCCTCCCAGGTGAGCCCCCCCCCCTCCGGGAGCCATCTGCCCCGGCTGGCGGCCCTTGGCCCTGCCCTGCACCCCCGCCCCCCCGCCCGGCCTCTGCTCCGTCCCGAACTGGTCGAGCAGCGCCTCGGCCGACTCTCCCGCCACCACCTTGTCCGCCACCGCGTCGGCGTGGACCTCGTAGGGGTCGCCGGCCTGGCCGACGCCACCCGGGAGCTGCACGCCGGAACGCTGCTGGACGACATGTGCGGCCTCGTGGGCGGCGGTGTGGAGGTCCGGCGCGCCGCCAAAGGCGACGTCTTCGCCGGTGGCGAAGGCCGCGGCCCCCAGCGCATCGCTCGAGGCGGCGGCGGCGCCGTCCTGGTGGCTGTCGATCGAGGAGATGTCGTGCCGGCCGAAGGAGGCCTGGATCAGGTCCAGGAAGGGAAGTGCGCCGCCAGGGCCGGCCGTGCCCTCGGCGGCGAGGTCCTGGACGTCGCCGGAGGGTTCCCCGGAGGCCCCCTCCTCCCCGGCCTTGAGCTGGCACTGCCGAAAGCCGTTGCCGCGCTGGTTGCCCCCACGCGGTCCGGACGCCGGGCTTGTCCGGCCTTCGAGCCCGCTGGGCGCGTCCTGGGCGAGGTCCTGGTCGGGGGTCTGGCTCACGCCCATGCAGTGCGACATGCGTGCTCTCCGGCTCGCGGTCTGCAGGCACTCCGTTGTGCCTCGGCAGCCGCGTCCAGAAGACCTGCAACGGTCGGGCCGGGTGGGTTGGGATCGGAATTCTGCAGGAACTACCTGCTCTTCAGCCAGGAAGGTCTCCCGCCGGTGTCCGGCCTGCCAGACACCTCACCTCACCGAGGTGTCTGGTCTGCCTGACAGGCTGCACCCGCGGTATCGTCGCCGGGAGGCCGAAGGAACGGTCGTGCTCACCCTCATCCCATCGCTCTTGGTCACCGCCTGCATCTGGGTCACCGACTCCGAGGTGACCGATCGCGTCGAAGCGCTGACCGATGGCGACGGCGACGGCCACATCGACACCGAGTGGGGCGGCCGGGACTGCGACGACACCGACGCCGACGTGCACCCCGGCGCCGACGAGCTCTGCGACGAGGTCGACAACGACTGCGACGACCAGGTCGACGAGGCCGACGCCCTGGATGTGACGACCTGGTACCTGGACAGCGACGAGGACGGTCACGGTGACCCGGACGTCACCGGTGTCGGCTGCACGGCCCCCAGCGGCTACGTGGCGGACGCCACCGACTGCGACGACGCCGACCCGACCGTCTACCCGGAGGCTCCCGAGCTCTGCGACGCCGTCGACAACGACTGCGACGACGACATCGACGAGGATCCGGTCGATCCGGAGACCTGGTACCTGGACGAGGACAGCGACGACTACGGGGTCGAGACCGCGAGCACCGAGGCCTGTGATCGACCCGAGGGCTACGCCGCGGACCCCGGGGACTGCGACGACGAGGCGCCGGAGATCCACCCCG
>CAZCVP010000283.1:0-7978 GCA_964501915.1 uncultured Enterobacterales bacterium | reverse complement strand
CGGCCGGGTGGCCCGGAGCAGGTCCAGGCCGTCGTCGTCGATGGGGGGCGAGGCGACGTGGTGCTCGTTCGGCGCGATGCGACGTGACCCGGTGCGCCTCAATCACCGAAGAACAGGAACACACCACCCCCAGCCTCCTTCCCTGGCGCCGTGACCACCAGGTCGGGGCCGCCGGTGCCGTCGAACTCTCCGATACGGATCGCGGTGCCGACCTGGTCGTTCCGGCTGATCCAGCGGTACCTGGCGCTGGCGGCCGAGGCATCCATCGACGCCAGCGGCCCGGCGAAGGCCAGGATCGCCCCTGGGGCGCCTTCGTCGCCGTCGATCCCCTGGGCGGCTCCGGTGACCAGGTCGAGATCTCCGTCCAGGTCCAGGTCTCCCAGTGCGGCGCCCAGGCCGATCCCGATGTCCGGGCTGCGTCCCTCGATCACGATCGGTGCGGACTCCAGGTCCTGCCACCCCCACTCGTCGGCCGGCACCACGAAGACCCGCCCGTACTCGTAGCCGCACTTCGCCCAGGTGGGTACGGTCACCACCAGGTCGAGCTCCCCGTCGCCGACGGCCTCCACGTGGGGGGTGAACGCGGCTCCGTCCTCGCCGACTCCGTACCAGGCCGCCTCGGAGCAGGCGTCGTAGCCGAAGTCCTCCGGGAATGGTCCCCGCTCGAGCTGAGCCAAGGCCTCAGTGCGCTGGACGCACCCGCAGCCGCTTCACCAGGCTCAGGAGCTGGTGGGGCCGATCAGGGGGCAGGACCCTCTCCATCGCTCGGACGCCCATCAGCTTGCCGGTGAACACCGCGTAGGTGGCCAGGGCCCTGGGGCCACCGTCCATGCGCCAGTAGAGCCGTGCGAGTCGGGCGACGCGGGCGGGGTGCAGGTAGAAACGGGTCATGGCACTCCACTGGTAGCGAGTCAGCTCCCTGTCGCTGACCGCGCTGAGGTTGAAGTGACCCAGCCAGGTGTCGTGGTCCTCGTAGCTGGGGGTCCCGCCCGCCAGGATGCGGTCCTCGTGCTCCTCGAAGAGCGGGGTGTCCTTGAAGGGGGTGACGACGAAGAAGTAGGCGGTGTGGAGGCGGGTGGAGAGGGCGAAGTCGATGGTCGCCTGGAGCTCGGCGTGGGTCTCCCCGGGGAAGCCGAGCATGAAGAAGCCGTTGCTGAAGATGCCCAGGTCCACGGCGATCTCGATCGCGGCCGCGGCCCGGTCGAGCTTGAGGTTCTTGCCGACCTGTTTCTGGTGCCGTGGGGTGACCGTCTCGATGGCGAAGCTGATGAACGCCGTGCCTGCGCGGGCCATCGCCTCCAGCATTCGCCGGTCCAGCAGGTCACTGCGGAGGCCGGTGGGGAAGGCGATGCGGACCGAGTAGGGGCGCTGCTCGATCATCGTCAGGATGGCGATGGCGCGGTCGTAGTCGAGGTTGAAGATGTCGTCGATGATCTCCAGGTCGGTGATGCCGTAGCGCTCGACCGCCAGGTCCACCTCGGCGAGCACGTTCTCAGGGGATCGCCTGCGGTACTTGCGCCCCATGATGTTGTGGCAGTAGCTGCAGGCGTAGGGACAGCCCCGGGAGGTCACCAGCGGCATGTACGGGCGTGGACCCAGCGTGCTCATCGACATCACGGAGTGGTAGTAGTCCAGCTCGATGAGGTCCCAGGTGGGAAACGGCAGCTCGTCGAGGTCCTGGATGGCCGGCGCCAGGCCGCCATCGACGACCTCCCCGTCGACCTCCAGGGTGACGCCCGGCATGCCCTGCCAGCCACGGCCCTCCTCCCAGGCGTCCAGGAGCTGCGCCATCACCCGCTCGCCCTCACCGCGCACGACGGCGTCGATGTCGGGCTGGACGATCAGCTCGTCGAAGAACTGGGTGGGGTGGGGTCCCCCGGCGATGACGGGCACGGAGGGTCGCCAGGCCTTCGCGGCTGCGGCTACCTCCAACAGGGAGGGCTCGTCGACGGTCATCGCGCTGATGCCCACGAGGTCCGGGGCGTGGGCGACGATGGCGTCCGCCAGGGCCTTGCCGGTCAGCCCGTCGACCCGAGTGTCGAGGATCCGGATGTCGTAGCGACTCGGGCGGTGCTCGCGCAGCCAGGCGGCGACGTACATCAACCCCATCGGAGGCGTGCGGCACTCCACGAGGTCGCGGGTCCTCGCCTTGACGAGCAGGATGCGCCTCACGTCTGCCTCCGGTCGGGTCGGGAGCCGGCATTGTCCCAGGCCCGGGGCCGAAGGGCCAGGCGGGCAACCCTGGGGGTGCCGTGGGGGTGGCGTGACCGGGCCGCTTCGGGGGCCCCGGGGCCTTCGGGCCGCCTCGAGCGCGCAGAACGCCGGGGGTTCAGGTTCAACCCCCCGACTTCTGCGCGCTTCGGCCGCCTCGAGCGCGCAGAACGCCGGGGATTCAGGTTCAACCCCCCGACTTCTGCGCGCTTCGGCCGCCGCTGCGGAGCGGGGCCTCAGCGGGCTCAGGACCAGGGTGACAGGGCGAAGGTATAGGAGGCCGTGACATCGCCCTCGGACCCCAGCTTCGGGACCCGCAGCTCCAGGAACTCCCTCAGCACGCAGTTGTCCAGGTCCCCCAGCGGGAAGCTGCGCTCCACGACCCGGGACTCCAACACGGTCCCGTAGTCGACCACGAACTCGATCGTCATCTCGCCCTCCAGGAACCTGGCGAGACCGGGCTCCGCGAGCAGGGCCTGGTGGTAGCAGCGTCCGACGCCGGGCATCACGGACAGCACCGCGTCGTCCAGGGCCGTGCGCACCAGCTCCCCACCCCTGACGGGGGATGCCCAGGACAGCTCGACGGTCGCTCTCAGTCCCTGGGGCAGGCGAGCCAGCGGCTCCTCCTCCTGCGGCTGGACGGCCAGACCCTCCTGGGGGTCCATGGACTTCAGGTCCGAGGCCCGCTTGACGCGGAGGTACTTGTCCCCGTGTCCGCGGTCTCGCAGCATGGCGTTGAAGCGAGCCTTGCGGTCCGACAGGCGGTTGTACTCGACCATCTTGTAGGTCCCGACCGCCACCAGGAACAGGGCGAAGAGGAGCGCGAGTCGCCTGGGATCCGCCCGCTGGCGCTCCGGTGCGGTTGCCTTGGGCGGGGAGGGGGGCTTGTCCGCGAGCACCTCGTGGTAGCCCCTGGTCGGACGCCTCTCGGGAGGCTGGCCTCGATCTCCGGGCCCGGTCTTCAGCCGGATGTAGACGACGGTGTCCCGGTTGTGACTCCCCGGGTGGATCGCCACGCGGAAGCCGTCCTTCAGGTAGCGCTCCGCCGCCCCGAGGTGCCCGGAGCTGGAGCGGGGGAAGGACCCGATGGCCAGCCAGTGGGGGCTGCTCTCGCAGAACAGCGCGTTGACGCCCTCGACGATCTGGACGCGCCGCCGGTAGCGCTTCTGGAGCGCCCGGATCTCCGCGGGGACCGGGGCCTTGGTGCTCATCCATGGAGGTCATACCGCTCTTCGGGCCTGTTGTGTGCAACATCGCCGTCGGCATCGGTCGGGGTGGTGTCCGCGTCCCCGTCACCGGGACCGTGGAGCCGACGATCCCCGTGTCGTCGGAGTCGGCGTCCTCGCTCCGGCACCCACCCAGGACCGGCAGGATCCAGCGCATCCCAGCGCCTCCAGGTCGCTGGTCAGCTCACTGGCCGAAATGCTCCATGTACCCCTGGTACACCACGTCGATGTTGAAGTAGAAGGACCGCTCGTCGCCTCCTTCGGTGCACTGGGTCTGGAGCAGGTCGTAGCGGGACCCGTCGTCGTCCTGGAGCAGGGCCTGCATGGTCATCCCGTACTCGCCGGAGAGCTGGGGCCCGCACCGGACCTGCGCGAGGAAGACGTACTCCTCCCGCACGGTGACCACCTCGATCGCGGTCTCCATGGAGGAGGCCACGGTCGGGTCTCGTTCGGCCTCGGCGGCGAGCTCGGCGAGCCAGGCCTCCCGGTTCACGGGTCCCTGGGCCGGCTCCGCGGCCTGGGGAGGTACCTGGTGGGGGGCGCAGGCGACGAGGAGGAGGCCGGTGATCAAACCCATCGTGGCCAGCATAGATCGATCTCGCTCGCGGTGGTTCCCCGAAGCCTGCGGAGTTCGTCACGTCGTCCCGGAGGAAGGACGCGAAGGGGTGATCCGCCGCTCCTCCAGCCGGTCCAGGAGCTCGCGGGTCTCCTCGCAGCGGACAGCCCAGGGCCCCCCCGCCTGGCCGAGTCCGGCGAAGCGCTCCCGCAGCCTGTGCCAGAGCCCTGGCAGCGCGTCGAAGCGCCCGGCGCTGCGCAGCAGGTTCGCCAGGGTCTGCTCCCGACCTCCGAAGCCTGCGGGGAGCCGATCCGCGCGTCCCAGCTCGGCCAGGGCGGACCGGGTGAGCAGGCCGCCGCACAGGGCCGGTGTGCACAGCACCCTGGCGATGTCCCGCAGACGCGTGTCCGGATCCTCGAGCTCGGGCAGCGCGGGGAGCGCCCAGGACCCGCCACCGCTGGAGACCGACCGGGCCAGGGTCAGGGCCAGCTCGATCACCCGCTCGAAGAGGGGATCCAGCCCCTCGATCGCCACGGCGAGGGCCGGGAGCCAGCGCAGCAGGTGGTCGGCGAGGAAGGCCTGCTCCAGGGCCAGGAGGTGGCCCGCCTCGGGCAGTCGACCGTCCTCGAGGGCCTCGGCCCGAGCCCCGGCGAGCCAGGCCACGTACGCGAGCTGGACGCCCAGGTGGTCGGCTGGCACGTCGCGCAGCCGGGGCACGAAGCCCCCCAGGCGGTAGGCCTCGGCGACGGCCTCGGAGCCGGGCCCACCGAGCAGGCGGTCCGGGGACAGCCAGAAGCTCTCCACCGACGGCGCCTCGAGCCGGAAGACCCGGTGGTGGGCGGCGGCGAGCCGCTCCAGGGCGGCGTGCTCGGGCAGCACCTCGGCCAGGGGCGGCACGGCCCGGACCGCCTCCAGGTCCCGCACACCGTCCCGGACCAGTCCGGCCAGCAGCAGGGCGGCTCGCTCCCTGGCGACAGAGGCCTGGTGAGGCGTCACCGGCCGAAGGGGGCGTCGGGGAGCTCGTAGGCCTCGCGCACCGGCTTGAGCGGTCGCTTCAGCCAGGTTGGGCGCCGGGTGCCGTCGGGGCTGTGGTCGACCGCGCTCCGGGTCAGGGCGAGCCAGCGCCGGTAGAGCTCCCGGGACCTCTGGGTGTCCACGTGGACCCGGCCGTGCTCCTCGCCCGGACGCGCCCGGCGCACGCTCAGCGCCTTGACCAGCCAGCAGTGGTGCCCGCTGATGGGGTCGGGCTGGACCGGGTGGGTGAGGTTCTGGTGCACGCCGACGTCGTTCCACCAGATGCGCTCGGTGTCCGGATCGGCACTGCTGTAGGGGCCGGCGCCCTCCAGCAGCTCCAGGTCGTGGCCCCCGGCGCCGTCCTCGTCCAGCCGGGCCAGGGCGGTGGTGCCCTTGTTGCCCCCGGCGTCGTCCTGGAGGCGCCAGCGACCCAGGTGGTGGCTCATGGCCACGATGCCGGGCTTGATGCCCTCGGTCACCCAGACCTTGTCCACGAACCAGCCGATCTCGGTCTCCAGCCGGATCAGCTCCCCGGTCGAGACCCCGATCCGGGCGGCGTCCAGCGGGTTCATCCAGACCGGGTTGGTGTGGCTGATCTCGTAGAGCCACTTGCAGTTGGCGCTGCGGGTGTGGATGAGGGTGGGCAGCCGGAAGTTCGGCAGCAGGATCATCTCCCCGGCGTCCCGGTCGATCTCGTCGGGGTGGACGTGGCTCGGCAGCCACCAGGGCACGACGCGCTCCAGCTCCGGCCAGCCCCAGTCCCGCAGGGTGCGCGACAACAGCTCCAGCTTGCCGCTGGGGGTCTTGAAGCCCTCGCGCAGCACGCCGTCGACCAGGACCCCCAGGCGGGAACCGTCGGCAGCGGTGACCAGCCCCTCGCTTTCCACGGTGGCGTCGGCCGGCACGGCGCCCTGCTCCGCCTCGTAGGGCAGGTAGTTGGCGTGGGCGACCTCGAAGCAGCCGTACTTGCGCATGTAGGCCAGCGGCGAGAGCCCCTCGGCCTCGGCCGCGGCCGGCAGCCCCGGCACGCTGTGCTCGAAGATCCAGGCCCAGTACTCGTCCTGGGTGATCAGCTCGCCGGGGCGGTGGGGGCTCTCCACGAAGCGGCGGATGCCCAGGGACCCGTCGGGGTCCATCCGCCCGGTCAGCTCGACCCAGAACTCGCTCTCCTCCCAGACCTCGCCGGGGTTGGCCTGGTGAGTGAAGCGGACCGGCTGGCCCGCCCGCTCCATGGCCACCCGCCGCACGGGCTGGCGGAAGCCGATCCACATGCCGGAGTGGGTCTCCTGGCTCATCAGGTCGTGCCGCTCGGCCGAGTGGCCCATGGGCAGCACGTAGTCCGCGAACCAGGCGGACTCGTTCCAGGTGGGGGTCAGCGCCACGTGGCACTTCATCTTCTCGGTGTCCCGCAGGGCCTGGAGCCACATGAACCCGTCGGGGTTGATCCACATCGGGTTGTAGACCCGGGTGAAGTAGACGTCGATCTCCCCGCGGCCCTCGTCCAGGAAGTGCGGGAGCAGGAAGCTCATCTCGTAGAAGGCGAGGGGCCACTCGTGCGGCAGGTGCAGGTCGTTCCAGGCGTTGAAGGCTGGCGGCTGGCGGTAGGGCTGGGGCACGAACTTGTTCCAGCTGTTCAGGCTGGTCCCGCCCCTGGTCCCGACCGAGCCCGTCAGCACGTTGAGGAAGAACAGGCACCGGCTGACCTGCCAGCCGCCGAGGTTGCCCATGGACGCCGAGCGCCAGACGTGGGCGGCGACCCGGTCCCCGGCGTCGGCCACCAGCTCGGCGGTCTCGCGGATCCGCTCCACGGGGACCTGGGATTCCTCGGCGGCCCGCTCGAAGGTGAAGCCCGCGTACAGGGCCTTGAGCGCGGCGTCGAAGGCCTCGAAGGTCGGCTCGCCCACCGTCGCCGCGGTGATGGCCGCTCGCTGTGTCTCGGTGAGCTGGTCGGTGACCGCCACGGTCCCGGCGATGTCCTCGAGGAAGCTCCTCCAGTTGACCCAGCGACGGACGAAGTCCTGGTCGTAGAGGTCGTTCTGGATCAGGTGGTTGGCCACCGCCAGCAGGATCGTGGTCTCCGAGCCGGGCCAGGTCGGCAGCCACACGTCGCTCTTGGCAGCGGTGTTCGACAGCCGCGGGTCGAAGGTGACGATCTTCGCCCCCTTCATCTTGGCCTCGATGATGCGCTGGGCGTGGGGGTTGAAGTAGTGGCCGGTCTCCAGGTGGCTGCTGACGAGCAGGATGACCCGGGCGTGGGCGTGGTCGGGGCTGGGGCGGTCCCCGGCGGCCCAGAGGAAGTACCCGGCACGGGCACCGGCCGAGCAGATGTTCGTGTGGCTGTTGTGGCCGTCCACGCCCCAGGCCTGGATGCACCGGTTGGTGTAGTGGTCCTCTCCAGGCCGGCCCACGTGGTACATGATGCCGTCCCGGCGCCGGGACCGGCTCTGGCGCATCTTCTCGGAGATCTCCCCCAGGGCCTGGTCCCAGGAGATGCGCTGCCACTGGCCGCCGCCGCGCTCGCCCACCCGCTTCAAGGGGTAGAGGACGCGCTCGGCGTCGTAGACCTGGTTGTGGGTCGCCGGGCCCTTGGCACAGTTGCGGCCCCGGCTGCCCGGGTGGGCCGGGTTGCCCTCGAACTTGCGGATCTCGAAGGTCTGCTTGTCCACGTAGGCCAGCAAGCCGCACGCGCTCTCGCAGTTGAAGCAGATGGTGGGGACGAGCGTGTAGCGGCGGGCGACCCGACGGGGCCAGGCGGCGCCGTCGTACTCGACCCAGTCGTCCCAGTGCTCCGGCGCCGGGTAGCGGCTCAGGCGACCGTCGGGATGCTGGACGGTCGTCAGGTCGCGGGGCTCGTCCTCGACCTGCCCGAGCTCGGGCACGGCGGTGCCGGCGGCGCGGGTCGCGGCGCGGCGGGTGGCGGGGGGCGCCGGGGGGGGGGGGCGGGCCCCGCCCCCCCCGGCGGGCGGGCCCC
>CAZCVP010000282.1:0-8087 GCA_964501915.1 uncultured Enterobacterales bacterium | reverse complement strand
ACATGGAAGATCACGCGCTGACACCGCCTACGCCCGGGAGCTTGGCGGAGGGCTTACGCTACACCGACCGGGTGCCGACCGCGCTGCACCCGGTCAACGCGCACGCCGACGACGGCACGCCCCGATCCCTGGCCCGCATGGTCGATGCGCTGCTCAGCGCCGTGGGGCTGGTGCGGGAGCAGCGCCGGGCCTTCATCTCGTACGCCCGGGCCGAGGCTACCGGCGTAGCAGAGCAGCTCGCCACCGAGCTCGTGACCCGGGGCTACGAGGTCTTCCTCGACACCTGGTCGGTCGAGGCGGGGGTGATGTTCCAGGAAGCGCTCTGGGACCGCATGGCGGGCTGTGACGTGGTGGTCTTCTGCGGCACGGCCGGGGCCCTGGGGCGTCGCTGGGTGCGGGAGGAGTTCGACCGGGCGGGTCAGCTCGACATCAGCCTGTTGCACCTGGTCTGGCCGGAGCAGAAGCGCGCCCGGGAGCTGGAGCTGAGCGAGGTGCACTACCTGACCGCCGCGGACTTCCGTGCGACCTCTGCACCCGGCACGGCACGGGCGCGACTCAGGGTCCGGGCGCTGCGGGAGGTGGTCGACGCGGTGGAGTGCCTGCGGCTCCAGGCCTTCGCGGCGCGCCGCGGCCGGCTGGAGGAGGCCCTGCTGCGCCGCGTGCGCCGGGCTGGCATGCCATTCCGGATCGAGCCGGGCCGCTGGGTTGTCCTGGAGACGGAGAAGCCCGTGCGGCTGGTGCCGGTGGTGGGCCTGCCGGAAGCGCGGGACTTCTGGCTGGCGCGGCCAGGCGAGACAGGGGCACCGGCTACCTGGATCCTGCACGACGCCCGGGGCCTGACCTCGGAGCGCCGGGGCGTGCTGGACCACCTCGCGGAGCACCTGCCCGTGGGCCTGCTCGAGCGCCGCGGTGCGGGCCGCTTCTTGCGGAGCCTGGAGGCGGACCGGTGACCCCCATCTTCCTGTCGGCCAGCGTGCCCGACCCCCGCCGGGACGCGAGGTACCACCGCACCGGCGACGTGGTCGCGATCCGCAGCGCCGTCGAGGCCCTCTGCGAGGTGGTCTTCGACGCCGGGGGGATGCTGGTCTTCGGGGGCCATCCGGCGATCTCCCCCTTCGTGAGGCGGGTGGCCGCGAGGCAAGGGGCGGGCGACAGGGTCCGGATCTTCCAGTCCGAGTACTGCCGGGCGGTGATCCCCGTCGACTCCCAGGCCTTCGACGACCTCGTCTGGACCCCGGCAGGCCCCGGCCGGGAGGAGAGCCTGTTGATCATGCGGGAGCGGATGCTCGCGACACGAAGCCCCGAGGGCGAGGCGACCGCCGCCGGGGTGTTCATCGGCGGCATGGAGGGCGTCGAAGATGAACTCGACCTGTTCCGCCGCGTGCTGCCGCAGGCGCCAGCCTGGCTCCTGGGCTCCACGGGGGGAGCGGCCGGGCTGCTGCTGGCGGCCGGCCTGGTGTCGGTAGACCCGACCGTCGTGGCGCGGCTTGCGGGGGACCGGGCCTACGACCTCTTGTTCGAGGATCTGCTGGGGCCCGTGCTGGGAGGCTGAGGGCGGCCTCACAGCGTCGCTCCGGCCCGTTGAGCCGATGATCGCGCCGTAGGCCGGTCGGCTGCTGTCGCGGGCAGGGCGACAGCGTGGCCCGTGTCACTCCGAGCCCTGCACGCGGCGGCAGGCGGCCGGCCGGCAAGCGAGGGCGGTTCAACGGACCGGAGCGCCGCTGTCACTCCTGGGACAATCCCCGCTCGGGGTCGGTCTCGTGCGAGAGGCACTGGCGCCAAGGGCGAACCTCCACGGCGGGCGAGTCCAGGCGGCGAGGGGTCGATGGTCAAGAGGACCGTGGACCAGGCGCAGACCTGGCGGTGGCCACGCGCGGGCGCCTGCAGCCCGATGCGGCTCCCCTCCCTACCGCTCCGCCCTCTCCACCCACCAGACCGGATCCACCCCCTCCTCCACCCAGGTCGGCGGGCTCACCTCGAGGGAGACCTGCTCGGTGAACCGCCTGCGCAGGAACGCCGGCAGGTCCGGGTCGTTCCGGGCGTGGATCACGTAGTGGTAGACGGAGTCCAGGGCGTGGTGCACGTAGTCGACCCGCACCTTGGTCTCGTTCATCGCGTAGCGGGTGCCGCCATAGACCACCTCGGGCCGTGAGAACGGGTAGCCGGACCAGGCGTCGGACTGCATCACCAGGGCGAAGCGAGCGGCCTCCCGGGTGGACCTCTCGAAGAAGGCCCGCTCCTCGGGGGCGAAGCGCATCGCCAGGGCGTAGGCGGCGGCCGTGCCCTCCGCGTAGCAGAAGGCCTGCATCGCCGGCAGCTCTCCCTCCATCTTGTAGTAGCCGCCGACGTAGTCCGGGAAGGGTGCGTTCTCGGCGGTCCACTGGTAGTTCTCGATCATCCAGCGACCGATCTCCAGCCCGAACTTCGCCGCCCGAGCGTCGCCGTTGGCCTCGTGGAGCTTGTTGGCCGCCATGACCGTCCAGGGGCCGAACTGGACCAGGTCCAGCCGGTCCTGGCCCGCGTAGTGCTCCCGGGGCCACGGCATGTCGTTCCGGCGCTTCACGACCCGCTCGTTCCACCAGGGGATGTAGTAGTCGAAGTACTTCTCGGACGGCTCGAGCCAGCGGTGGTCGCCGGTGTACTCGGCGAGCATGGCCAGGGCGAGCAGGGCCTCGCCGGGCACGATGTCGTTGGTCTGGCCCGCGTAGGGGTGGTCGTCGGGCACGTAGTAGGGGTCGAACTTGCCGCTCTCCTCCTGCATGAACAGCGTGAAGTTGCCCATGCGCACCATCAGGTCGTCCCACTCGTGGGAGCCGGTGGCCTTGGCCAGGTCGATCAGGCCCATGAGCTGGACCACGACCGTGCCCAGCTTGACGTTGTTGTTGTACCGGAAGTAGGTCATGTCCCCTTCGTCCACCCGGTACTGGAGGGTGAAGTCCAGGCAACGTCGGGCCCCTTCCAGGAACTCGGGCCGCGGGTCCATGTACCAGGCCTGGACGAGGTTCCACACGCCCAAGGTGTGGCGGACCAGGTTGTACTCGTCCGAGTAGCGGTTCTCCGCGGGCCAGAACTTGTAGTTGATGCGCCCGTTCTCATCGAGGTTCTCGAGGTACCACTCGCCGCCCATCACCACGCTCTGGGCGAGCACCTCGAGGTTCACGGTCTCCATGGGCACGAAGGGAATGCCCCGAAAGAGCTGCACGAGTCCGCGACCGGGCCAGTCCATGTAGTGGATGGTGCGGATCTTCTCGAGGGTGTTGCCGGGGTCCCGCCAGGGACGCTTGCTGGACAGCCGGAACTGGGTGGCGGCGTGACGGAGGAAGCGATCGGGGTCCCGGAAGGCCCGGGTGTAGGCGATGGACCCGGGGAAGATCGCCGCGCGGTCCACGTTCCGGTCGATCATCACGGCGCCGTCGATGCCCATCTCCCAGATGGCGAGCAGGTCCTCCTCCTCGGTGGCGAAGACGCCGGCCCGCTCGGTCACGCGGTGGAGCTCCAGGATCAGGTCGTCGATGATCTCGTCGAGCTGTCCCATGCCGAGGATCTCGGGCCCTCGCCGGTGCTCCCGCTCCAGGTCACGGGCCAGCTCCATCAGGCACTCCTGGAAGGTGGACTTGAGGCACATGCCGATGGAGAGCTCCTGTCCCCCGACCGTGCGGACCGAGGCGACGAGGTTCCACTTCTTGCCGTCCTCCGACTTCAGGTCGGGCAGCTTGCCGATGGGCTCCCCCTTGAGCATCTGGCGGATCTGGGTCGTGCCGATGCGGGCCAGCTCCGGCGGGAACGCCAGCGGCTTCTCCATCACCCGGTAGTAGTAGAAGTGGGCGTCGACCCCGAGCAGCTTGAAGAAGGGGTGGTGGTCGTCGTGGTAGAGCCGGGCGAACGGGGTCTGGTTCCGGTCGATGGACGCGCTCACGTCGCGCCGGACCAACAGGTGCCGGCCCCCGCGCTCGATCAGGGCCTTGGCCAGCGCGGCGTCGTCCTCGGCGCCCCCGAGCCAGGCCTTGGACGGCCCGTCGGCGCCGAACAGCGGCTGCAGATCGACGCCGGCGGGCAGGCCCTTGATGCGAGTCGGATCGTCGACGAAGATCGCTCCCTTCTCCCGGGACACTCGCCGGACCACCTCGTCGTGAGGCGCCCGCGCCGGCACCAGCGACAGCGCCTTCCGCCAGCGATCGACGTCACCGTCCCCGGCCACGACCACACCGCCGCCGTCGACGGCCTTGGCCTCCATCACCACCTCGGACACCACCTCGCCGAGGGGACTGCAGCCGGACAGCCCCACGGCCAGGGCCAACGCAGAGAGCACGCGGGACATAGGACCTCCTGGATCCGCCAGAGGCGCCCATCACACGCAGGCGGTCGGAGGGCAACTCCCGGCGGGCGGCTACTCGGGGCAGTTCTCGGCGATCAGCGTCGCAGCCATCCGGCCCAGCTCGCTGTCCGGCTCCAGCTCCACCACCCGGGCCAGGTCGGGCCGGCCCTTGTCGCAGTCGCCGAGCATCAGCCAGGTCGCCCCCCGGTTCAGCAGCGCCGGGGTGTAGTCCGCGTCCGAGGCCAGGCAGGCGTCGAATTGCTCCAGGGCCGCCCGGTGTTCGCCCAGCGCCATGCGCAGCCGACCGAGGTTGTTGCGGGCCGGGCAGTAGCCCGGGTCGAGCCCGATGGCCTGCTCCCAGGCCTGGATGGCTGCGAGCGGGTCCCCCCGGTCCTCGCGGATGTCGCCGATCAGCGAAGTCGCGTCGGCGCGTCCCGGCTCCAGCTCCAGGCACCTGGCCAGGTGCAGGAGCGCACGGTCGAGGTCGCCCCCGGCGCGCACGTGGACCTCGGCGGCTTCGTAGTGCACCTGTGCATCCTCGCGCAGCGTCAGCGCGGCGCGGTAGGCGCGGTCGGCCTCGGTCCAGAGACCCAGGTGGAGGTAGGAGAGCCCGAGGCTGCGCTGGACCTCGAAGCGGCCGGCGTCCATCTTCACGGCCCGCTCCAGGGTGAGCCGGGCGTCCGGGTGGCGGTCGAGGCCTTGCTGCAGCCAGGCGATCTCGAGCAGCAGGTCGACGTCGGTGGGCCGGTGCGCCAGGACCTGCTCGAACCAGTGCAGGCTCTCGGCGAGGTCACCGCGCTCTCGGGCCTCGCGGGCTCGCTCCTCGACCTGTTGCACGGTCAGCTCCGTCGCGGCGGCGGACCCGGAGAGCCCGAGGACCACCAGCGCCGTGGAAAACCAGTTGCTCACCAACCCTCCTAACCCAGGATACGTCGGCGCCTTCCCTCCTCAGGACACCCGAGATGCCCAGCTACATCACTCCAGCCGGCCACCGCCGCCTCGTCGACGAGTACGAGGACCTGTTGAAGAAGGAGCGACCCCGGATCACGGCCGAGGTCCAGTACGCCGCATCCCTCGGAGATCGCTCGGAGAACGCCGAGTACCAGTACGGCAAGCAGCGCCTGCGGGAGATCGACAAGCGCCTCCACTACCTGCAGAAGCGCCTGGAGTCGATCGAGGTGGTCGATCCCGGCGGGTTCCAGGGACCGGTGGTGCGCTTCGGTGCGACCGTGGTGCTGGAGGACGAACAGGGCCACGAGCGCACCCTCGTCATCGTCGGCGAGGACGAGCTGGACCCCGAGCGGGGCCACATCTCCTACAAGAGCCCCATCGGGCGGGCCGTGGTCGGTCGGGAGGAGGGCGACGAGGTCGCGGTGCGCACACCCGGTGGACTGCGCACCCTGGCGCTGGTCGAAGTGCGCTATCCGGCCTCCCCCTGACCCCGCGTTAGGTGGGGCCGGCATCGCTTCCGTCGGCTCCCATGCGCACCATCGTCCCGCTCATCGCCCTGTTGTTGCCGGCCTGCGCCGTCGTCGGACTCGCCACCCGCAGCATGTCCTTCCCCCAGACCGTCGGCGAGCTGACGGCCGAGGGCCTGCCCGGCCCGGTGGAGATCCTGAGGGACGACGCGGGCATCCCCCACATCCGGGCCCAGACCGAGAACGACGCCTGGTTCGCGCTCGGCTTCGTGCACGGCCAGGACCGCCTCTTCCAGGCCGACCTGTCGCGTCGCCTCATCCAGGGACGCATCAGCGAGTGGATCGGCGAGGAGTTCGTCGAGGTCGACGCCTTCCACCAGGCGCTCGGCGTGCGGGCCCAGGCCGAGGAGGTGCTGCGGGCCGCGACCCCCGAGGTGCGCTTCGCGATGGCGTCCTACGCCCAGGGCATCAACGCAGCGGCGGCGTCCACCAAGCGCCTGCCGCTCGAGTACCGCATGGCCCAGCTCTCCTGGGAGCCGTGGACGCCCGCCGACAGCGTGTCCATCTCCTACCTGATGGCCTGGACCCTGGCGTCGGGGCTGCGCAAGGAGATCGCCACCCTCCAGCTCGGCCGCAAGCTCGACAGCGAGACCCTCGACCTGCTGTTCCGCCACGACCCGGAGCGCATGGCACCGGTCGATCCGTACTGGGACGAGCTCCGCAAGGTCGAGCTGGGGACCTTCACCGCCACCGGCAGCGCCTGGCTCCAGCTCTGGGGCGGCCGACCAGAGCCCGCCGCCTCCAACGCCTGGGTGGTGGGACCCGAGCTCACCGGCGACGGCAAGCCGATCCTGGCCAACGACCCCCACCTCTCGCCGACCGCCCCGGGCAACTGGTACGCCGTCGAGCTGCAGGGCGGCGAGCTGCACGTCGCCGGCGCCACCCGCCCGGGCCTGCCGGGCGTGCTCTCGGGCCACAACGGCTCGCTGGCCTGGGGCGTGACCAACACGATGGCCGACTACGTCGACATCCCGGTGCTGCAGCGCGACGGCGACAACGGCTACCTGCTCGCCGGGGAGCACAAGGAGCTGTCCTGGCGACGGATCGAGGTGAAGGTCAAGGGCACCGAAGAACCCGTGGTCCGCGACGTCGCGCTCACCGAGGTCGGGCCGGTCCTCACCGATCCCACCTCCCCCTACTTCATGGCCCTGCAGTGGACCGGCTCGACCCTCGTGGAGACCACCCCCGACACCACCGCCGCCCTGATGAAGGCCCAGACCGTCAAGGAGGCCCTGCCCCTGCTGGACAGCCCGATGGTCGTCGGCATCCACCTCGTGCTCGCCGACACCCGGGGCGACTTCGCCGCAGGGCTGCTGGGCACGGTGCCGAACCGCAAGGCCCACTCCGGCTGGCTCCCCTACCCCGCCTGGCTGCCCGAGCACGGCTGGGACGGCTGGGCCGAGCTGGACCGCGTCCAGCGCAAGCCCAGGCGGGGCTACGTGCACGCCGCCAACTCCTGGCCGGCCTGGCTGGCTCCGGAGGAGGCCACCCGCATCACCTCCTCCTACGTCGCCGACTGGCGGCTGAACCGCATCGCCGAGCTCATCGAGCAGGGTGACGCCCACACCGCCAGCAGCATGGTGCGCATCCAGCGCGACGAGGTCGATCACCACGCCCGCGCGAACCTGCCGCTGCTGCTGAGCGGCGTGTCCAAGCCCGCGACCTCCGACGCCGCCCGCTGCTACGAGTGGCTCACCGCCTGGGACTACAAGGCACGGGCCGACGGCACCGGAGCCCTCGGCTGGACCGTGTTCCAGGAGGCCATGGTGCGCCAGGGCCTCAAGGACCTGCTGGGCCCGGAGGGCGTGGAGATCTACCTGACCGCCACCGGCCCCGGCAGCAGCTTCCTGGACCGGGAGGGCTGGCACACCTTCTACACCAACCGCGAGCTGGAGACACGCCAGGCCATGGCCGCCGGCTGTGCCGAGCTGCGGGAGACCTACGAGACCCTGGACGGCCTGACCTGGGGCCAGGTCCACCCCCTGACCTGGGACCACGCCTTCGCCGCCGCCGGCGGGCTCGCCGAGAAGCTCTTCAACCCGGAGCCGCTCGCCTGGGGCGGCACCGGCCACACGGTCAACGCCGGCGGCGTATCCTGGTCGCGGGGTCTGGACACCGCCTGGTCGCCGAGCATGCGGGTGGTCGTGCCGCTGTCGGAGCCCTGGGCGGCGTCGATCCTGATCCCACCCGGTCAGTCGGGGGCTCCCGGTCACCCCCACTACGACGACCAGTCCGAGCCCCTGCTCTTCGGCGAGATGGTGCCGCTCCACTTCCGCGACGAGGACGTCCGCGCC
>CAZCVP010000281.1:0-8234 GCA_964501915.1 uncultured Enterobacterales bacterium | reverse complement strand
CCCCGCCGGGGGGGCCGTCCGCCCCCCCCTGGCCGGGGCGGGCGCGCCCGCCCTCGGCCACCCCCGTCGCCTGCAGGACCTGGTCCGAGAGGTGCTGGACGACGCGAGCCCGCCGACGGCCGGTCTCTCCGACTGGTCCCGCCGGCCGCTCGGCGCGCTCCAGCTCGAGTACGCCGCCGGCGACGTGGCCGCGCTGCCTCCCCTGGCCGCCGCGCTCGCGCGCCGCACCGGCCCCCAGCGCCTGGCCTGGGCCCAGGAGGAGAGCCTGTCGCGCCTCACCCGTGCCCTGGTGCCCACAGACCCCCTGGAGGCCTGGCGCCGGATCCCCGCGGCCTGGGTGCTGACCACGGCCGAGCGCCAGGCCCTCTGTCACCTCGCCGCCTGGCGCGAGGTCGAGGCCGAGAGGCGCAACCTCAAGCCCTGGGGCGTGGTGAGCGACGCCGTGCTGGTCGACATCGTGCGCCGTGACCCCCGAGACCTGGGGGACCTGGCGGGCAACCGACTGATGCCCAAGGGCGTGGTCAAGCGACACGGCGAGCGGCTGCTCGAGCTGCTGCGCGAGACCCCGGAGCGGGACCTGGCGCCCCTGGCCGACACGCCCCGCCGCAAGGCCAGACAGCACCTGTTGCGGGCCTGGGCCCACGGGGCCGAGTCCCGCCTCGGCATCGCCGCTGGACTGGTCCTGCCACTGCATGTGCTCGACCGGGTCCTGACCGGGTCGCGGGGCTGGCCTTCGGGGACCTGGCGGGACGAAGCGCTGGGAGAGGAGCTCGACGCCCTGCTCCGCGGAGAGCTGGGCCTCGTCCTGGACCTGGAGGCCGGCGCTGCTCCCACCAGAGATACAAATAGTTAAGGAGTCCTCGCCACCCCAGGACCGGCAGTGGTATGGTTCGCCTCCCAGGGACAGCCACCCCCTGACCATTGCCTGGAGCAAGGAGCCGGACCAAGATGTTGACCGCTTTCATCCGCGAAGAATCCGGTGCTACCGCCATCGAGTACGGCCTCATCGCCGCCCTGATCGCCGTGGCCATCATCGGCGCACTCACCTCCCTCGGAACCGAGCTGGGCACCACGTTCCAGACCGTCTCCGACACCGTGAGCTCCGCCGCCGGCTCGTAGTTCCTCTCGAACTTCGTCCGGAGAGGGTCGGCCCGGCGCCGGCCCCTCTTGCTTCGAAGGGGAGCGGTCACGCGCGTCCGCCCGGGGGCGACGCGGGGTTGGTGGTAGTCTCCCAGGCCAGTAGAGCCCACCGCCTGCGCGGACCACTACTCCTCCGTCTCGGAGCCAGACCATGCAGCAGCGCCAGCAGACCGGCGGTCGCACCAAGGCGGTCGCCTTCCTGCTCATCTCCGTCCTCGCGGCGGCCGGCGCGGCCCTGCTCGTGCTGAACGTGATCTCGAGCGCCAACGAGGAGCTGGCGGCAGCACGGAGCGACGAGCACAAGGTCGACGTCGTCGTGGTGACCCGAGAGCTCTTCGTCGGGCTCCCGATCACGGACATGGACGTGACCGTGAAGTCCTTCCCCGACGAGATCGTGCCCGCCGACGTGGTCTTCGGCTCGGTGGAGCAGGTCGTCGGTCGCACCCCGCGCGAGAAGATGTGGCCCAACGAGTTCGTGCGCGAGGAACGGCTGGCCAAGGCCGACGAAGGCCGCGGGCTGAACGCCATCATCGAGTCCGGCAGCCGGGCGATGTCGATCTTCGTCAACACCGAGTCCTCGGTGGCCGGCTTCATCGAGCCCGGCAACTACGTCGACGTCATCGTCACCATCCGCCCCGACGACATCTCCCAGAAGAGCTGGACCACCGAGACGCTGCTCCAGAACGTGCGCGTGCTCGCCGTGGGCGACTCCCTGACCCGTCCCCGGAGCGCGTCGACCTCGTCGTCGGACGGCAAGGCCAGGCGCCGCGGCTCCGGCACCGCGCGGGCCAAGCCCACCGTCACGCTGGCGGTGACCCCCGAAGAGGCCCAGAAGCTGGCCCTGGCCACCGCCAAGGGCGACGTGCACCTGGCGCTGCGGTCGAACATCGACAGCGAGGTCCTGCCCACGCGCCGCGTCACGGCCAAGGACATCATCGGCTACGAGCCCGTCGAGGTAGCCACCGTCACCACCCGCGCCGTGCGCAAGCGGCGACCGGTGAGGCCCCCCGAGACAGAGGGAGGCGTGGTCGACGTCATCACCGGTGGCGAGCGCACCCAGGTCAACCTGGACGCCGAGGGCAACGTGAAGAGCGAAGGCAGCGTCCGCCGGCGGCGCGGCAACTGATGGTCACCCCACTCCGCGCCTTGGATGGCAAGTGGACCGTGGCCCTGGTGTGGGCCCTGGCGATCGGAACCGGCCTGGCGGGCCTGGCCCCGGCCCCGGCCCTGGCCCAGCAGACCCAGCAGAAGCGCTGGCTCGACGTGGAGGTCGGCAAGACCATCGTGCACAGCGGCTCGGACCAGGAGCTGGCACGGGTCATCCTGTCGGACCCCGGCGTCGCCGAGATCAAGGTCCTGGACCGGGGCCAGATCTCGATCCGCGGCCTGGAGGTCGGCTCCACCGACATGTGGGTCTGGTACAAGGACCGCCCGACCTACCCCGACGTCTTCGAGGTCACGGTCCACCAGGACCTGTCGGACCTGGTGCGGCGGTGGACCGAGATCACCGACATCGCGCCGAGGGTCTACCCGCTCAACGGGCGCCTGGTGGTCGACGGCGAGATGCCCGACGTCCAGACCCTGGAGCGCGTGGCCGCGGTCGCCCAGGTCTACGACGCCGACTTCGTGAACCTGATGACCGTGCCCGGCGACCACCAGGTCCAGCTCGACGTGGTCTTCGCCGAGGTCAACCGCTCCCGCACCCGGGAGATGGGCCTCAACTTCCTGGTCAACACCCCCGCCGGCTGGACCGGCTTCCGGGGTGGCGCCTGGGTCGAGGGTCCCAACTCCACCACCAACCAGGTGGCGGCGGAGTACCCCACGGGCACCGGCTCCCTGATCTCGGGGGTCTTGCCGGCCGCCTCCTCGGCGACCTTCAACATCCTGGGCGTCATCTCCGACCCGGTGGACATCCTGGCGATGCTCTCGGTCCTGGAGCAGAACAACCTCTCCAAGATCCTCGCCGAGCCGTCTTTGGTGGCGCTGTCCGGCCAGCAGGCCGAGTTCCTCAGCGGCGGCGAGATCCCGATCCCCGTCGCCCAGAACAACAACCGCATCACCATCGAGTACAAGGAGTACGGCATCAAGCTGGTGTTCGTGCCCACCGTGCTCGCAAAGGAGGTCGTCGACCTGCGGGTCTACCTGGAGGTCAGCGACATCGACTCGTCGACGGGCACCCGGGTCACCGGGGTCGAGATCCCCGGCTTCGTGATGCGCAAGGGCGAGAGCCACATCCGGGTCGACAACGGCATGACCTTCGCGATGGCGGGACTCTTGTCGGAGACGGTCGAGCACACCCGGGCCAGCATCCCGCTCTTGGGTGACATCCCGATCATCGGGGCGCTCTTCAGCTACACCAAGCACGAGCGCAACGAGACGGAGCTGATGATCTTCGTGACGCCTCACCTCGTGCGCCCCATGGCGCCCGACGAGGTGCCTCCCCCTCCGGGCTCGCTGGAAGACAACAATCCCAACGACTTCGAGCTCTTCCTGCTCGGCCTGGACCACCGCATCATGACGACCGAGGACCAGCCCGAGGGACCGGTCGGCTACCAGCGGTAGACTGCCGGCGATGCGCTCCCTCGGACCTGCCACCGGCGCCGCCACCGTCCTCGTCGTCGGTGTGAACGGCCACACCATGGGCATGCTGCGCGAGTTCCTGGGGACCGAGGCCATCCTGCCCAGCGAGCCCACGAGCTACCAGGACGCCGTCCCGGTGGGGAACCGCCTGCGGCCCCAGGTGGTCATCGCCGGCTTCGACCACGACCCCGAGGAGGCGGTCCGGCTGGGGCCGATCCTCACCAGCGAGCTCCCCGGGGTGCACCTCGTCGCGCTGAGCGAGCGCAGCGACCCCGACCGCATCCGCGCGGCGATGCGGGCTGGCTTCCGGGAGTACGTGGTGCTGCCCGGCGACGTCGACCTGCTGCGCCAGGCCGTCCACGAGGCCGCCTATGCCGTCCCCGACGACGAAGAGCGCGGCGAGGTCATCGCCATCTGCGGCACCAAGGGCGGCGTCGGCGTCACCTCGCTGGCGATCAACCTCGCGGCCGAGCTGACCCCGGTCTACCGCGTCTGCGTCGTCGACCTGGACTTCTCGATGGGGGACGTGGCGGCCCTGCTCGATCTGCAGGCCCCCAGCCACGTCGCCGAGGTCCTGCGCAAGATCGACCGCCTGGACGAGCGCATGCTCGCCGGCTCCGTCGCCCACCACGCCAGCCGCATCCACGTGCTCGCCCAGCCGGACGAGCTGGACGAACACGAGGACCTCCGCGGCGACAGCGTGCTCCAGCTCCTGACCACCTGCGCCCGCTCCTACCAGTACGTGATGCTGGACTGCGGCAGCCGCATCGACGAAGCGATCCTGATGGCCACCTCGGTCGCGGACCGCATCCTGCTCGTCTGCACCGCCACCGTGCCGGCCGTGAAGAACGCCCACCGCCGCCTCCAGCTCTTCGACAGGCTGGGCGTCGAGCGGGACCGGGTCCACCTGGTGGTGAACAAGCTCGACCGGAAGCGCTCCCACCTCTCGATGTCCGACATCCAGGCCAACCTCGGCCTCGCGGTGAGCGCGACCATCTCCTCGGACACCAAGACCGTCGACCAGGCGGTCAACGACGGTCGGCTGGTCCGCGACGTCAACAAGCGCTCGCCCGCAGCCCTGGACTACTCCAACCTCGTGGGGCTGTTGACCGAAGGTGAGGTCACCCCGACGGAGCAGACTGCGCGTACACTGATGGGCTGGCTGCTCAACTGAGCGGCCGCAGAGGAGTGAGATGGGTTCGTCCAGGCTGATCGACCGGGTCCGGGGAGCCCAGCAGCGCTACGGCCAGCGGTCCGGCCCGGGAGTCGCCGACACCGAGGAATTCGCCCGGATCAAGCGGAACCTCCACAACGAGCTCATCGAGTCCCTCGACTTCGAGCAGGTCATGTCGACCCCCCGCGAGGAGCTCACCGCGCGGCTGCGGACCACCCTCACCGAGCAGGTCGAGACCCGGTCGCTGCCCCTGAACCGCGCCGAGCGGGAGCGGCTGGTCGAGGAGATCCTCGACGACATCCTCGGCCTCGGCCCGCTGGAGCCGCTGCTCCGGGACCCGGAGGTCTCGGACATCCTGATCAACGGCCACGACCAGGTCTACGTGGAGAAGCGCGGCCTGCTCCAGAAGTACCCGCTGAAGTTCAACGACGACCGGCACCTCATGCAGATCATCGATCGCATCGTGTCGGCGGTCGGACGCCGCATCGACGAGACCAACCCGATGGTGGACGCCCGGCTGGCGGACGGGTCCCGCTTCAACGCGATCATCCCCCCGCTGGCGCTGGACGGGCCTCACGTCTCCATCCGCCGCTTCGGCACGGTGCCGATCCTCGCCGAGGACCTCGTCGCCATGGGCTCGATCCCGCGGCCGATCCTCGAGGTCCTGCGGGGCTGCGTGCGGGCCAAGCTGAACGTCATCATCTCCGGGGGCACCGGCGCCGGAAAGACCACCCTGCTCAACGTGCTGAGCAGTTTCGTGCCCGAGGGCGAGCGGGTGGTGACCATCGAGGACTCCGCCGAGCTCCAGCTCCAGCAGACCCACGTGGTGCGCCTCGAGACCCGTCCGCCCAACCTGGAGGGCAAGGGCGAGGTCACCATGCGCGACCTGGTGCGCAACAGCCTCCGCATGCGACCCGACCGCATCATCCTCGGCGAGATCCGCGGCACCGAGGCCATCGACATGCTCCAGGCGATGAACACCGGCCACGAAGGGTCGCTGGGCACCATCCACTCCAACAACCCCCGCGACGCCCTGGCGCGGCTGGAGACCATGGTCGGCATGGGCATGGCCAACCTGACCGACAAGCGCATCCGGGAGATGGTGGCCCGGGCCCTGCACCTGGTCGTCCAGCTCGAGCGGCTCAACGACGGGTCGAGGCGCATCACCTCCGTCGCCGAGATCGTGGGCATGGAGGGCAACATCATCACGACCCAGGAGATCTTCAACTTCGAGCAGACCACCATCGACGACGACGGCAAGGTCCGGGGCCGCTTCCGGGCCACGGGCGTGCGGCCTCGCTTCATGAAGGCGCTGGAGCGCTACGGGGTGCGCCTGCCGCCCGATCTCTTCCGCTTCACGATGCAGGTCTGAGGCCAACTACACCATGGGAGCCGGAGACAAGCTCGTCATCCTGACCGCCCTCGCCGTGGTCTTCGCGGCGGTGCTGCTCGCCCTGCAGAGCCTCTACTGGTACCGCCAGACCCAGCAGGAGGAGGAGTCCCGTGAGCTGGCCCGGCGCCTGGGCACCAGCGCTCCGGAGGGCGTCGAGAGCCTCTTCAGCGAGGCCCGCGGCGGCCTGCCGAGCTTCGAGGGCGGCCTCACCGACAAGCTCGTCGACCTGCTGGTCCAGGCGGGCAGTCCCTACACCCTGAGCGCCCTCATCCTGCGCATCTCGGCGTACTCGATGGCCGGCCTGATCACCTTCAGCCTGCTGCTGACCGCGCCCTGGGGCCTGACGGGGGCCCTGGCCGGCTACGTGCCGATCCTGGGCCTGAAGCGGGCGGCGGACAAGCGACGGGAGAAGATCATCGAGCAGCTCCCCGAGGCGCTGGACCTGGTCTGCAGGTCGCTCCAGTCGGGACACGGCATCAGCGAGTCGATGCGCATGGTGGCCGAAGAGATGTCCCAGCCCCTGGCCGGGGAGTTCGGCCGCGTCTACGAGGAGCACAACCTGGGCCGGGACTTCCGCGAGTCGATGTACAACATGATCGCCCGCAACAAGGCCAACTTCGACCTGAAGATCTTCGTGTCCTCCACCCTGCTCCAGCGGGACACGGGAGGCAACCTCATCGAGATCCTCCAGAACATCTCCCACACCATCCGCCAGCGCTTCGTGTTCAAGGGCAAGGTCCGGGCGCTCACCAGCGAGGCCAAGTTCTCGGCCTGGATCCTCGGCGGGCTGCCCTTCATGGTCGCTGGCCTGCTGCTCTGGATGCGTCCCGCCTACCTGAAGCCCCTGGTCACGGATCCCTTCGGTCAGCTCCTGCTCGCCTACTGCCTGGTCTCGTTCGTCCTCGGCATCTTCGTCATGCGCGAGCTGTCCAAGGTCGACGTCTGATGGTCACCACCCCCACCGTGGCCGTGCTGGCTGCCATCGGAGCCGCCGCGGCCGTCCTGCTGGCCTTCTACGGCGCCTACGTGCTGCTGAACCCCTCCCGGAGCGCCCGGGACCGCCTCGACGACCTCACCCAGCGCTCCACCCCGACCTTCGGCCTGGCCACCTTCGACTCGGGCACAGCCCTCAACCCGATGGCCCTCGCCGTGGCCCGCGTGGCCACCCCTACCAGCGCCGGAGAGCTGGGGGCGCTGCGCAAGAACCTCGTCCAGGCGGGCTTCCGCGGGCGCCACGCCGTGGAGATCTACTCCCTGGCCCGGGTGGTCTTCGCCATCCTCCTGCCGATCCTGTTCTCGATCTACCCGGCGCAGCTCCGCCTGATCTGGCTGATCTTCTGGGGGCTGGCCCTGGCCTACTTCGGCTACCAGGTCCCGGCGATCTACGTCGCCAACAGCCGGCTCCACCGCAAGGAGGACCTGCTGCGGTCCTTCCCCGACGCCCTCGACCTGCTCGTCGCCAGCGTCGAAGCCGGCCTGGGGCTCGACGCCAGCTTCCGGCGGGTGGCCGAGGAGCTGGAGCACACCGCCGAGACGCTGTCCTCCGAGCTGCGGCTGGTGAACCACGAGATGAACGCCGGAGTGCCTCGTCTCGACGCCCTGCGCCACCTCCAGCAGCGCACGGGCCTCGAGGAGTTCAACGCCCTGGTCAACGTGCTGGCCCAGGCCGAGCGCTTCGGGACGCCCGTGGCCCAGAGCCTGCGCATCCACTCCGGCCTGGTGCGGACCCGCCGCATGCAGAAGGCCGAAGAAAACGCCGCCAAGATCTCGCCCAAGCTCACCGTGGCGATGATCCTCTTCATCCTGCCCTGCCTGATCGTCATCCTGGTGGGGCCCGCAGCCGTGAACGTGAAGAACACGCTCCTGCCGGCGCTCCAGGCCTCGCAGGTCCGCTAGATGCCCCCGGCACAAGTAACGCACCGTTGCGCGGACCCCTTCCGCCCCTGT
>CAZCVP010000280.1:0-8249 GCA_964501915.1 uncultured Enterobacterales bacterium | reverse complement strand
CTCCAGCGCCTCCCGGGTGGGGTTCTGGGTGCGGGAGTACTCGTAGCCGGTGTGCTCCCCGACCTGGGGCTGGGCGTAGGTGCTGGTCTGGAAGACCGGGACCATCACGGCCCCGGTCACCGGCTCGGGGGCCTGGCCGCCGTGGATGGCCAGGGTCTCCAGGCGCTTGCGGCCCACCCTACTTGCCGGCGTCGTTCGAGGTGGTCACGGAGCCGATGTAGTCGATGAGGTCGATGCGCGTGATGATGTCGACCACCAGGTGGTCCTCGACCACGAACGCCACCTTGGCTCGCTTGAAGAGCTCCACCAGGACCGAGACCTCGGTCTCGGGGACCACGGTGGTGTAGTTGGCCTCGGCCATGTTCCGGACCGGCTGATCCGAGCGGCCCCCCCGCAGGGCCCGCTGGAGCAGCGAGGTCTCGGTGAGCACCCCGAGGATCTGGGCCCCGTCGAGCACCGGGATCTGGGAGATGCCGTGGAGCTTCATCACGCCGACCACCGCCGACACGGTGTCCGTGGGAGCCGCCGAGATGAGCTGGCGGTCGCCGCCGCGCCGCTTCTGCAGGTCGGCCACGGTGCCGAAGGAGGCCCCGGTCTCCAGGAAGCCGTTCTCCTCCATCCACTTGTCGTTGAAGAGCTTGGAGAGGTAGCGGGAGCCGGAGTCGGGCAGCAGCACCAGGACGTTGAGGCCCTCGGCGTCGTGGTTGCGCACCCACTTCAGGGCCCCGGCCACGGCCGCGCCGCTGGAGCCGCCGCAGAAGATGCCCTCCTCGCGCACGACCCGCCGGGTGACCTCGAAGCACTCGGCGTCGTTCACCCGCACCACGTCGTCGATGTACTCGAAGTCGATGGTGGTGGGCATGAAGTCCTCGCCGATCCCCTCCACCAGGTAGGTGTAGGGCTCGGTCATCTGCCCGGTGTGGAAGTAGTCGTAGAAGAGCGACCCGACCGGGTCGACACCGACGATCCGCACGTCGGGGTTCTTCTCCTTGAGGAACTTGCCGATGCCGCTGATGGTGCCGCCGGTGCCCAGGCCGGCCACGAAGACGTCGATCTCGCCGTCGAGCTGCTCCCAGATCTCCGGACCCGTCATCTCGTAGTGGGCGTTGGGGTTGGAGGGGTTGTGGTACTGGTTGGCGAAGTAGGCGCCCGGCTCGTTGCCCATGCGGGTCGAGACGCTGTAGTAGGAGCGCGGGTCATCCGGCTCCACGGCGGTGGGGGTGATGACGACGCGGGCGCCGTAGGCCCGCAGGGCGGCCCTCTTCTCCTCGGACTGCTTGTCCGGCATCACGAACGCCGTGCGGTAGCCCTTGATCGCCGCGACCATGGCCAGACCGGCCCCGGTGTTGCCCGAGGTGCCCTCGACGATGGTGGCACCGGGCTTGAGCTCTCCACGGGCTTCGGCATCGGCGATGATCTGGAGCGCGATCCGGTCCTTCACGGACCCTCCCGGGTTCAGCATCTCCAGCTTGGCCATCACGTTGGCCTCAAGACCCGCCCCCAGGGTCCCCAGGCGCACGATGGGCGTGTCGCCGACGACGGACAGGATGTTGTCGTGGACGTTGTGCACACCGACCTCCAGGATGGCCGGGGGCTATAATCCGCGCCGGCGAACGCCGGGAGGCCGGGCGATGCAAGCAACGGGGCCAGCGGAGGGCAGCCTCGTGAACGAGCTGCGGGACCGCCTGGTCCGGAAGGGCAACTACGTCTTCGGGTCGTTCATCAAGCCGGAGGCCGTGGACGGCTACATCAACTGCGTCAATCCCGGGGACCGCAAGGACATCCTGGGGCGCTTCCCCTTCTCCGAGGCTTCGGTCAACGACGCCGTGGAGCACGCCCACCGGGGCCACGAGCTGCTGAAGGTCGAGGGCCTCAACGATCGAGCGGCGCTGGTGCGCCTGTTCCGCGAGCAGGTCTTCTCCTGGCAGGAGCCCATGAGCCGGCTGCTGAGTCGTGAGACCGGCAAGCCCCTGTGGGAGGCCCGCCAGGAGGTCGTGGGGTCCATCCGCGACATCGATCTCTACCTGGACGAGGGTCTGGGTCTGTTGGCGCCCAGGACCCTGGCCGAGGCGGGGGCTCGCGCGGACTACATCGCACGCGGCGTCGTCGCCGTGCTCTGTCCCTACACCTACCCCTTCCGGGTGGCCGCCACCCGCTCCGCGGCGGCCGTGCTCGCGGGCAACGCCGTCGTCTTCAAGCCCTCCAAGTTCACCCCGGCCGTCGGCCAGGGCGTGGCCGAGCTCTGGGACCGGATCCGGGCGCCGCGGGGCATCGTCAACATGGTCCAGGGCAGCGGCTCCGTCGTGGGGCAGAAGCTCATCACCCACCCGGGAGTCGACGCCCTGTTGGCCACCTGCTCCTTCAAGACCGCCATGAGCGTGCGCCGGGCGGTCTTCGAGCGGCCCGAGCTGCCCGTGGTCTTCGAGACCGGCGGCAAGGGTGTGGCGATCGTGCTCGGCGACGCCGAATTGCAGCACTCCGTCTACGAGGTCATGGTCGGCGCCTTCCTCACCGCGGGCCAGCGCCACAACAGCACGGCCCGGGTGATCGTCGAGGACGCGATCTACGAAGACTTCGTGACCGAGCTGGTGGAGCGGACCAAGAAGCTGGAGATCGGCTACGGCTTCGAAGACGACGTCTTCATGGGCCCAGTCATCTCCGACAACCTGCGGACCCGCTTCCGCAAGTACCACCGGGCCCTGGAGGCCCGTGGCCACGAGGCCCTGCTCGGCGGCAGCAAGCTGCGCACCCGACGCTATCGCGGCTTCTACGTCACCCCCGCCATCCACGCCGTGGACTGGCACTCGGGTCACCCCTTCCTCAACGAGGAACCGCCAGGTCCCACGCTGCTGGTCTACCGGGTGTCGGACATCGAGGAGGCCATCGCCCTCCACAACCGCTGTGTCTACCGGCTGGTGTGCTCGCTCTTCACCACCCGCCAGGGCCTCGATCTCCAGAGCGCGATCGACGGTCTGCGGACCGGCTCGGTCAACGTCAACCGCAGCACGGTGGGCGCCACCCTGCGCCTGCCGACCCAGGGCCTCGGGCGCTCCTCCAACGGCCTCCCGGGGGGCCTGGAGCTCGTCCGGACCCTGACCTGGCCCCGGAGCCAGGTGCGGGAGACACGGGAGTTCGATCCCCGCCTCACGGTGCCGGGCACGCACTGGGTGGAGGACGGCGAGCTCGAGGAGCTGAGCGTGGAGCTCGAGGGCCCCTGATCAGGGGCCGTTCACGGTCCAGTCGTAGGTCGTGTAGTAGACGGTGTAGCCGCCGGCCTGGAGCCGGGTCCGGGTGTCCTCGGGGAGGTGGGCGGCCACGAAGTTCAGGGCGGCCTCCTGCTTGCCGTCCACACCGGGGATGTCGTGGTGGCCCGCTCCGTAGCCGGCGACGAAGTCCTCTCCGAACCAGTCGAAGATGCGGTTGAGGCCCACGCGGTCCGCGCCGATCACCACCGCGTTGCCCCGGGCCCAGGCGCTGGCCGCCTGGTCGAGCTGTCCGTCGAGCCCGGTGGCCGTGAAGGCCCCGGCACGCAGCGGCGGACAGCCCTTGGAGGCGCAGTTGATGGCGGCGTGGATCCGCGGGTCCCCCAGGGGCCGCAGGATCTCGTGCTCGATGTCGTTGAGCGTCACCGTTCGTCCGGCGACGATCCAGGTCCGGCGGTCCCAGACCTTGCCCCCGTCGAGGTCGCGGATCGAGGCCACCGGCCACTCGTCCACCACCAGGTCCAGGGTCAGGGCGTTGTAGGCGTTGATCCAGAACGCCTCCTGCTGGGCCTTCGTGGCGCCCGAGAGGTCCGCCTGCTCGAGCTCAGCGAGGTAGGCGTCGAGGGTCGTGGCCTGCGCCCGGAGCCCGACATAGTCCACCCCCGCGCCGCTGACCTGGCTCGTCAGCAGCCCGTCGAGGGCGGCGTGCTGGTGGTCGAAGGCGAACACTGCGGGCAGCATCGCGAAGAGCGTCAGGGTCATCGGTCCTCCGGGACGGCCTATGCTACGAGGGAGGCCGGGCTGGCCTTCAGGAGGTGATGCCGTGGGGCTCGCGATGTCACTCGGCGTGGCGACGGTGCTGGGGGTGCTCGCCCTCTGCGTGGTGTGCATCGCCGAGAGCAGCCAGCGCCAGAGCAAGTAGTCCCGCCGAATGCCCCTGCCCGCGCCCTCCCTGGTCCCCGCCTCTGCGCGCTGGAGGCGAGCCGCTCCCTGGCTCCTCGAGGGGGCCGTCGTGGTGCTGCTGGTCGGCCTGGCGCTCTCCTTCTGGCCGCGCGGGGCCGGGACCCAGATGGCGCCGATGCCCGGGCTGGACCCACCAAGCTGGGGGAGCCTGAACGACCTGCTGATGATCGGGCCCGACTCCGGGGAGTGGGCCCGCAACGCCCTGCACGTGCACCACGGTCGCTTCGACCAGGTGGATCCCCACCGGATGCCGACCTGGCTCACCCTGACCGCTCTGTTGATCGGTCCGACCGGCGGGGTCGCGCCCGCGGGGCACCTCTTGAACCACCTGCTGCACGTGGCCCTGGTGCTCACCCTCTACGGTCTGGGGCGGGCCGGTGGGGGTCGCGGGGTCGGCCTCGTGGCCGCGGGCCTCGGCGCCTTCGCCTACCACCTGGTGTCCGACTCCCGCAGCCTGGGGGTGGACATGCTGGTGGCCACCGCCATCCCGGCCTCGCTCTTCGGGGGCCTGCTGGCGGCCCGCGTGTGGTTCCTGGCCCCGCTGGGTGGCGCTCTGGCGGCCATCGCCAGCTTCTCCCACATCACCACCCTGCCCTACACCCTTCCCGCGCTGGTGCTGGTGCTGCTCCGGGGGCGGGGTGGCTGGAGGCGGCGGCTGGCTTCGCCGGTCGGCTTCGTCGTCGGCGCGCTGCTGGTCATCGGCCTCGTCCACGTCACCGTGGGCCTGCCGACCCCGGAGGGGCTCCGGGGTGCGGTGGCCGAGGGCATCGTGCCCCAGGTCGGCAAGCAGACCGACGCCCAGGTCGCCCTGTCGCTGGACGTCATGGAGCTGGGCTCGGCGACGGCCATCGAGAACGCGATCCGGGTCGGGGTGGCCGGGGTCCAGCCGGGCTGGTTGCCCTGGGGCCTGGCGGTCTTCCTCGTCTGGCTCGGCGTGCTCGGGCCGGGTCTCGGTCGCGGCGCCGCGCGGTCCGTCGGGCGGCTCCGCCAGGTGCTCTCCCGCTGTGACCTGGGCCTCGGCGTGCCGTTGCTGTTGTGCCTGGCGCCCCTGCCCCTGCTCCAGGCTGCAGGGGCGCCGGAGCGCTACTCCGACAACCTGCTCGGCGTGGTCGCGGTGCTGATGGCCCGGGGTCTCGTGGGTCCTCTGCGCCTGGGCGAGCTGGGGCTTCGTCGCCTGTGGCGGGCCTGGCCGGTGGGGCTGTTGTCCCTGGGGGTCGGGCTCGGCGTGGCCTGGTCGGGTGCCGAGGCCAACGCCGCCTGGCGCCAGCCCTCGCCGCCCCACTTCGAGGGCGTGCTCCACGCTCGCCTCGCCGCGCTCCTGGGCGAGCACCTCGAGCCGGGCCACGGCGTGGCCACCACCGCCCGGGCCGCCCTGGTGATGGCCGACCTGGAGCTCTGTCCCCGGAGCTTCTGTCCGCAGTCGGACAGCGTGCCCCACGTCACCACCTGCCTCCAGCTCATGGCGCTGGAGTGCCCGGGCCCCGATCAGCTCGTCTGGGTGAGCACGGACTGGGCGCAGCTCGACCCCAGCTTCGTGAACCGCCAGTCCATGACCGCCTGGATCGCCGCGCGCTGGCCCGAGGTGGGCCGGGTCGTGGTGGGCGATCGCGGACACCGCGTCTTCCTGGTTCCCCGCGAGGACGTCGCCGACCTCGGAGGGAAGCTCCAGTGAGGTGGTGCAGTCCCTTCGATGCCTCGATGGCCGAGGGCGGTCCACCGGCGATCTTCCTGCGCAGTCCCGAGGGCGACTGGCGGCTGGAGGCCGACCTCACCCGGGACGGCTGGGAGCGCCTGCGGCGGCGGGAGCCACCGCTGACCCCGGCCCGCTCCCCTGCCCACGTGCTGGTGATCGACCGGGCGACCGGCTTCGTGTCCTGGTTCTATGTCACCGGTCTCGACCTGTTGCTGGATCACCCGCGGCTCGAGGTCCAGGTGTGCGAGGGTGAAGAGGACGCCGCCGAGCGGCACCGGGCCCTGGGACCAACCTGGGTGGTGCCGCGGGGGTCCTGAGCGGGTCTCAGTCCCTCCGGCGCCGCAGGAACACGCCGCCGAGCGCCACCACCAGCCAGCCGAGCTGTGCCGGTCGAGGCTGGGCGGTGCAGCCGCAGGTGTTCTCGGTGCTGACCACCGTGACCCCCGGGTCCGTGGCCACCTCGGGCTCCACGCCGGTGCCCACCAGCGGGATCTCCAGGTTGGCGAGGTAGGGGTCGTTGGTCACGAGCACCAGCGTGACCTCTTGCAGGCCGACGACCTGGGGGGCGAAGGTCACCACGATGCCGTCGACCTCGTCCTGGCCGGCGCGGATGTCCTCGGGGAAGAGGCTGAAGTCGCCGGTGCCGACGAAGCCGGCGCCGCCGTACACGTCCAGCGAGCCGACGTTGCTGATCGGCAGCTCGAGGGTGGCGATGTCGCCGAGGTCGACCTCGCCGAAGTCATAGGGGCTGTCGTCCACGCCCATGTGGGGGACCGGGTGCTCGATGTCCAGGGGCTCGAAGTCCCGGATCTCGTCGCCTTCGGCGAGCGGCACCGGGATGTCGAAGGCCGCCAGGTCGAAGCAGCCGATGATGTCGACGCAGACCCCGACGACGGGGGTGAACACCAGGTCCAGCAGTGCCTCGTAGTGGCCCTGGTAGGTCGAGAGCAGGTTGAGGCTGCCTTCGGCGGGGGGGCTGAAGACCACCGACTCGCCGGCCTCGAGCAGCTCGAAGCTCTCGCTGGTGGACTCCACCGTGATCTTCTCGCCTTCGAGGCTGGCCACGACCTCCGTGCGCATGTCGGTGCGGAAGGTCAGCTCGACGCCGGTGAAGACGTTGTAGCCGAGGTCGATCAGGGTCGTGTCGGGTCCCGAGGCGTCGACCTCGACGATGGTCGGGTCGCCGTTGGGCAGCAGGAAGGGGGTGAAGACCTCTTCGCCGTAGAAGCTGACCGACTCCGAGGCCAGGGTGTCGGACCAGACGACCCCACCGACGTCGAACTGGACGTCGAACTCCGCGACCAGGGCGGCGTCGAGCGTGAAGAAGCCGGCGTCGGTCCAGGTGGTCTGGCCGTGGGTCACGGCTTGGGGCCAGGTGAGGTGGCTGGTGCCCTGCATCTCCACCGCCGCGCCGCCTTCGGCGTTGACGCGCACCGCGACCTGGATCGGCGAGCCGGCCGGCTGCCAGCCCGAGTCATAGGCCAGGGGTGCCAGCACCTCGTAGAGGTCCTGGTAGAGCAGGGGCACGTCGGGCGAGCTGTGGTCGCCTTCCTCGAAGGGGGGCGGGGCCCCGGCACCGTCGGCGACGACGATTCGTTCCGGTTCGATGTCCAGGTCCAGGGCCAGGGCCACGACCTGCGGCGGCGGACCGGCGAGCGCGCTGAGGGGGAGGAGGAGGAGCATGGGAGCCTCCGGAGGTGGGCACATCCTCACCCGTGCCCGGCGGCGGCGCAAGGATCAGCTCACTCCTCCTCGATCGGTTCCTCGTCGGGTCTCGGCGGGTCCAGGACCGCGCGGAAGGCGCCGGCGACCAGGGCCCCTGCGATGGCGATGGCGGCGGCCAGGGCGCCCTGGACGAGGGCGACGAACCAGCCGATGGGGCCTCGGGGTCGTTCCGCGCTCATCTCACCTCCCGATCAGGTCGACCTTGACACGGAACCGGGTTGAGAGCACCTTCGTGGTGACGGCCCTCCGGGGACCTCGCCGGGTGGTCGTCGATGTCCAACTTCTTTCTGGGGGCGAAACGGTTTCGACGGGGTCGTAGTAGGTCAAGGCTGCATGCCGAGGTTGCACGGCACCTCGTTAAACACCGCGCACGTTGACACAACTGCCAACAACAACAACAACTTCGCTCTCGCGGCCTAGAGCCCCTTGAGCGTGTCCGATCGGGTCGTTTGCCAGGGGCGCCGGTCGGGCATGTACCACCTGGATAGTCCTGAGGGTTCGGCGACGCGGGCCTGGGGGACGAGAAAGAACCCTTGAAGTCGTCGTCACTCCACGGCCGTCTACGCCCGCCCGGGCGGCTTGGAGGTGTAAGGGTGGGCTACGCATGTAGAGGCTGAGATCGAGCGGCTTCGGACGCGGGTTCGACTCCCGCCGCCTCCACCATT
>CAZCVP010000279.1:2204-8259 GCA_964501915.1 uncultured Enterobacterales bacterium | reverse complement strand
CGTCGGTGTCCAGCGGCGCCAGGGGATCGCCGATCTCCTCCAGGTCGTCGTGCCCGTCGCCGTCGCTGTCGGTCGACAGCGGGTCGCTGCCGACGAGGATCGCCTCCTCGTAGTCGTCCACCCCGTCGCCGTCGGTGTCGACCAGGGTCTCGTCGGTGCCCCAGGTGCAGCGCTCCTCGATGTCGGTCAGTCCCTCGGTGTCGGTGTCCTGGGCGCCGTCGAGGACGTCGAGGGAGAGGTCGGTCGAGGTGGCTTCGTCGAGCCAGGTCCAGCTGTTGACGATGTTGCGCTGGCCCTTGGAGCTGCCGGAGAAGTCGCCCCAGCCGCGGCTGTTGACCGTGGTGTCGCTGGCATCGGTCCAGGTGCCGGCGTCCAGTCCGCTGATGCCCGAGGTGATGGGGGAGGTGTCGCCGTTGGGCATCGTGACGGCGTCGTCCTGGACGGCGCTGTCCTCCCAGTACATCGGCAGGCCCGTGCGCCCACCGCTGCTGTCGACCTCGAAGAACCGGACCCCCGGGTACAGCGTCTCGGCGTCCTCGGCGACGAAGTGGATCTCGCCGACGGCGAGGCGGCTGCGGCAGCTCAGGGTGCCTTCGGCCGCTGCCGCGGCGTCGACCCCGTCGTCGGGGTTGCCGTCGTAGGCATGGCCGTCCCAGTCCTGGTCGACGTCGCCGGCGGTGGCGGAGGTGAGCAGGAGCAGGTCGTCGGGGGAGGTGTGGTCGAAGACGCCGTCGAGGTCGAGGTCGCAGAGGACCTGGACCGTGCCTTCGACGTCGCTCGTCGCGGTGAAGGTCCCGGTCGTGTAGCCGGGGGCGATGGACTGGCAGCCGGTCGGACCGCCGGAGAAGGAGAACGAGGGCGTCGTGGGTGCGGTGGTCGTGAAGTCCGCCCAGTCGGGGAGGGCGACGTAGAGCGGCAGCGAGGGCACGGCGGTGTGGGTGCCGGAGTTGCTGCTGCCGCCCCCTTCCTGGGCCCCGACCTGGTTGGCCGAGACGTGGGGCAGGTTGTCGCCGAAGCCCTCCATCGAGAGCTCCACGACGGCGGTCTCCCCCTCGGTTCCGCCGGGGAGGAGCGCGTAGAAGGTGAGGTCGATGGCGTCGGACTCGGCGGTCCCGCCGGTCGCGAAGAGCCAGGTGATGCTGTAGACCCGGCCGGCGCCGGTGCCGCTCGGGTTGTTGATGGTGACGTCCCAGGAGGCCTCGGTGCCGTCGTTGACCAGCCGGTAGTCGCCGTCGACGGTGGGCAGGATCTCGTCGCCGGAGGCGTAGGTGCCCAGGGAGACGCCGTCCGGGTCCCAGACGTCGACGTCCTTGCTCCCGGTCCAGGTGAAGCTCTCGGTGGCGGCGTCGAGCACGGTCACGTAGAGCTCGCTGCCCGCCGGCAGGTCCACAGGGAGCTCGGCCGAGCCCTCGGCGTGGGCGGGGGTCGTCGCCAGCCACAGCAGCAGTGACGTCACGGGCCGACCCCGGGGGGAAAGGCCAGGCGCCGGGGCACGCTGGGCACGCCCTGGAAGCCGGCCTTGTCGAAGCTGGAGACCCGCCACCAGAGTCCCTCGACCCGGTAGGGCACGAACAGCATCTCCGGGTGCCACTCCGGATCGGCCACCTCCTGCCACTCGACGACGTGGGTGAAGTCGAGTGTGGTGGCGATCTCGACCCGGTAGCCGAGGGCCCTCTCCACCGGCTTCCAGGTGAAGTCCGGGCGACGGAGCGCGACGCCGTCCTGGGGCCGGATCAGCATGCCCTGCTGGAGCAGCTCCACGACCTCGCCGGGGGCCTCGCCGGCCGCGGTGCGCACCCCCTGGCCGGCTTCGAGCACCTGCTCCTCGCCGGCGTTGACCACGGCGACGGGCTGGTAGAGGGCTTCGGTCCGGGCCGTGTCGTCCTCGAGGGTGACCCGGTAGCCCCCCTTGGACCCGACCGTGGCGCCGGCGGGTGTGCGCACGGTCACCCGGCCCGCGTCACCCTCGAGGACCTCGCGCACGGCCACGCTGCCCTGGCTGACGGACACCACGGAGGACCGGCGGTCGGCTCGGGACACGGCGGAGTCGACCGTGAGGCAGGTCTCGGGGAGCAGGCTGATGTCGTCGTGGAGGAAGGTGCCGGTGGTCACCGCCAGGCGCACCGCCAGGAAGCTGTCGCGATCGGTGCAGACCGTGGTGCCCGCCACCAGCCACATGCCGCTCTCCAGGGGCGCGGGGGGTCTCCCCGGCGCCGTCGCGGTGCCGGTCCCGGTGATGCTCAGCACCCGCGGCTGCTGCACCTGGACCCGGTAGCCCTCGGTGGGGCCCGGGAGCCTCAGCGTGGCGCCGACGACCAGCGGGTCCCCGACGGAGAGGCCGTTGAGGTCCCTCAGCGCGTGGACCAGCTCCGGGTCCGCGCCCAGGGCGGTGGCGATGTCCTCGAGGGTGTCGCCGGCCCGCACCACGTGGGTGTCCTGGGCCCAGGCGGCGGCCAGCAGCAGCCAGATCACGAGCCCTCCTCGGCGGGGGCCGGGGCCTCGGAGTCCTCGACCGGGGGCTCCGGGCGCGAGCCGCGCTCGACGGGGGTGACCAGGCAGGCCCGCTGCTGGACAGCGTCGCCTTCGACCTGTTCTTCGGGCGGTGGCACGCTGTAGATCGCCTCTTCGGGGACCCCCGCCGCGAGCAGGGCGTTGGTCACGGCGGTGGCTCGTGCCCGCGCGAGGCGCTGGTTGAAGGTCGGGTCGCCTTCGGGGGAGAAGCTGCCCTGGAGCTGGTAGTCGTAGCCACCGGCGCGGTCGGCCAGCTCGCGGATGGACTCCAGGGCCCGGGGACGCAGGCGGGAGGAGCCGACGTCGAAGAACACGCGGACCTCGGAGGGCTGGTCCACGCGCATCCAGAGGGCGTAGCCATTGGTGACGCGGCCGGCGAGGATGACGTCGCGGCCGCCGCCGCGCACGATCACCTCGACCGGGCCCTCGGGGGCGTTGAAGACCACCAGCCCGTCCCGGGAGGCCGGCACCTCGTAGCCGGCGGCCCGCACGACGTCGCCGCGGTTGGCGACCACGAGCACCGAGCCTTGGGCGGGCGCGGGCTCGAGCTCCACCGGTGCCGGGGTCTCCCGAGCGGGGTCGACCTCGATGTGGGCAGGCAGGAAGCCGGGCGACTCCACCCGCACCTGCTGGAGGTCCTCGAGCTGGCCGAGCAGGGCCTCGGCCTCGGCCTCGTCGACCCACTCGCAGAAGGGGTGGGGGATCCAGACCTTCACGGGGGTGCCGGCCGGGCGGGTCTCCAGCAGGTCCGGGCCCGGCTCGAAGTCCGCCAGGGCGGCCTCGGGAGGTGGGGGCATGCGCAGCGGCGACGGCAGCGGTGGCGCGGGAGGCTCGGCCAGGGTGACCTGTGGTGGCTCCGTGGGCCTCCCCCAGGCCAGTCCGGCCCCGAGCTGGAGGCTGGCAGCGATGGACCCGGTGTCGAGGCCGACGAGGTAGCGGGCCTGGATGCGGGGGCTCCAGCGGCCCCGCGGGGTCAGGTCGACCGAGGCGCCGAGCGCCAGGACGGGGGCCAGGCTCGCCCGCCGGTGGACCCCGACGCCAGCGATCACCGACAAGGCCCCTCGCGGTGCCCAGGGGGGAGTGGCGTACCAGCGGGTCTCGGCCCGCAGCCCGAAGGAGGGTCCCAGGTCGCCTCCCAGGCCCACGTCGGCGGCGCCTTCGAGCCGGAGGCGGTCGGCGAAGGCCCAGCCCCCCCACAGCGAGACGCCGCCTGCGTTGGGCCCGACCTCCGAGACCTCCCCGGCGGTCCCCTGGACCTGGGCGCCAGCCTCGACGTGGCCCGCGAGCACCGGCGCCAGGGCGATCAGCCAGAGTCCCGTTGTCATCTCGCTCGCTCGAGGATCAGGGTCTTGCGGCTCACCCCGTCGAGGCGCTCGAAGTAGCCGTCGAAGCGGGTGCCGTCCTCGGAGATCGTGCCCACGTAGCGGCCGGCGTCGGCGACGGCCTCCAGGTCCTCGAAGGACAGCGTGCGGGTCTCGGGGTCGTAGGAACCGGAGACCTCGTTGGTGATCCGGTTGGTCATGAAAGAGCTGGTGACGGTGCCGCGGAAGGCGCTCGGCCGGCCGCGCAGCACGACCTCCACGTTGCGACCGCCCAGGGACCCCGCCCAGCGGCCCACGGGATCGATGCCGCCGGTGGTGGGGGCGGGGGTAGGCGCTGCACCGGCGGAGGGGAGGGGGGTCGCGGCGGGTCGGGCCCTGTCCACCGGGGCGGCCGGGACGGTCTCGACGGTCTCGATGCGGACTTCGACGGGGCGCGGCGCCAGCACCAGGTCACCGATGGGCAGCTCCTCGGCCAGGGCCGGCTCGGGGACCACCACCGGCGTGGGTGGCCCCCGTCCGAGCAAGAACCCCGCCCAGAGCACGGCCGCGACGAGCAGGAAGACGACGAGGGCGCCGACCGGGAGCCGCGGCGTCGCGGGCCGCTGGCGCGGCTCGACCGCCGGGGCCGGCTTGGGCCTGGCCGGGGGCGTCTCGGGGCTCTCCACGGCCACCGGAGCCAGGGGGTGGACGCCAGCGGAGGTGACGACCTCGCGCCGCGCCGCGCGCCGCTCGAGTCGCCGCTCGTGCTCGGCGCGCTGGCGGGCCGCCAGGCGCTCGGCCCACTCGGCCGCGAGGACCTCCTGCGGCAGCTCGCTGGCCTCGGGCGGGATCAGGTCGCTGATCTCCGAGTCGTCGGGGAGGTAGCCGAGGGGGGTCTCGGAGTCCCTCGGGTCGCTGCGGGAGGTCCCATCGGTCAGGAAGCCGACGACCAGCGGCTCGTCGGTCGCCGGGGCCTCCTCTGTGGGAGCGAGCTGCCTCACCGCCGCGGCTGGAGGTGGCTCCCAGTCCTCGTCCATGGCGACGAGGGTGCCGCCGGTCTCCGGAGTGGGCTCGGCCAGCAGAGAGGCTCCGGCCTCGGTCTCGCGGAACAGCAAGGGGTCTTCGAGGTGACTGAGCGCGACCTGGATGGCGGTGTTCGACGGCGCCAGGTGCGACCGGGCGGAGGCCCAGCCGAGGCCCTCGACCGAGCCCTCGCCCGCGTAGGGGAAGAACTCCTCGTGGTCGGGCTCGAAGGCCACCAGCGGCAGCGTCGGGGCAGCCTCGCGGGCCTCCTCGAAGGCCCAGGCCATCTGGTTGGCGTCCTCGAAGCGGTCCGCGGGGTTCGGGGCCATGCCCTTGCGGATCAGGGCGGCCAGCTCCTCGGTCAGGCCGGCCCAGCGGGGCGAGTCCGGCGGCTCCCGGGAGAGCCCCTGGGGGTTGCGCGTCGTGAGCAGGGTGTAGAGGGTGGCGGCGACCGCGTAGAGGTCGGCGGGGGCGGCGGCCACCAGATCGCCGCGGCACTGCTCCGGGGCCATGAAGCCCGTGGTGCCGATGACCGCCATCGCGTCGTCCCCGGGCCCGGCGTGCAGGGCGGCTCCGAAGTCGGAGAGCATGGCGATGCCGCGCTGGTCGAGCAGGACGTTCTGGGGCTTGACGTCGCGGTGGACGATGCCGTTGATGTGGGCGGTCGCCAGGGCGGAGAGGACCTGCACGAGGAAGCCCAGGGCGTGGCGCGGGGGCAGGGGTCCGAGCAGGACCAACCAGTCCGCAAGGGTGCCACCGTCGGCGAGGTCCATCACGACGCAGAGCTCGTTGCGCTGTGCGACGAGGTCGTGGACGCGGACGACGTTGGGGTGGGCCAGGCGGTTCATCACCTTGGCCTCCAGCTCCATGCGGCGCCAGAGATCGGGGCGCTGCTCCACCACGTCGGGGTGGAGGACCTTGACGGCCCGGCTCACGGAGAAGTGGTTGTCGACGGCCTCGTAGACGGTCGCGTAGATGCCCCGTGCCAGGACGGTGCGTGTGACGTACCGACCTCCTGCGAGCTGGATGGCCTGCCTGTGCTGCGGCGTAGGGCTCCCCAGGGATGGTGGAAGGTCGAGAGGGGGGATCCTACTTCATCCGGGGGGTGGTGAGGACATGGCAGCTCCACGCTGGGGGGCGGAGGCGGGGCGCGCGATGCCATACAAGGCCCCCCCCAGGTGTTACAGCGTGGAACCCACCAAGATAAGGGCCAGGCATCG
>CAZCVP010000279.1:274-2194 GCA_964501915.1 uncultured Enterobacterales bacterium | reverse complement strand
CCCGCCCCCCCCCCCGGCGGGGGGGTGCGGCGCTCGCCCCCCCCCGCGGGGGGGCGGAGGCGGGGCGCCGTCGGCTATCCTCGGCCGCCCCGAGGTCTTCCTGCGTGCAACCCTCCTCGATCTGGACCTGGCTGCTCCTCTCCGGGGCCTGCACGGAGCCCGCGCCCGAGCTCGCCTTCGCGCCGGCGGGTCCAGAGGCCGCCCCGGATCCATCGACCTGGGGCCCGTTCCCCGTCGGCGTCGCGACCCTGTGGCTGACCGACCCGGACCGCATCGAGGACGACGGCGAGCCGCGGACCATCCCGGTCGAGGTCTGGTACCCGGCCGCCTCCGCAGAGGGCGAGCTGCGCAGCTACTCGCTCGCGGAGCTCGTGCCTCCGGAGCGCCTGGAGCAGGACGGCATCACGGCGGAGGAGCTCGGCCAGGTCGAGTCGCTGTCCCACTCCGACGCCGAGCCCGACACCTGGCACGGCCCGTACCCGCTGCTGATCTTCAGCCACGGCAACGGTGGCCTCCGCATCCAGTCCAACTTCTTCACCGAGGTCCTGGCCAGCCACGGCTACGTGGTCGCGGCCCCGGACCACGTCGGCAACACGCTCTACGACTTCCTGGTACCCGGAGCCAACCAGGACACCTCGATGTACCGGGCGATGTACGACCGTCCCTACGACGTGGACCTGGTGGTGGAGCGCCTGCTCGGGGCGGAGACCCCTGCGCCGGTGAGCGACCGGCTGGGTGTCGCCGGGCACTCCTTCGGGACCTGGACCGCCATCCGGGCCATGGGGCTGGACCCGCGCTTCGAGATCGCCGTGGTCCACGCGCCGGTGGACCCCGTCTACGCCCTGCTGGGCACCGGGATCGAGCCCGCGTGGCTGGAGGGTGCGGTGGTGCTCCAGGCTGGGGACGACGACCAGCTCCTCGACTACGAGGACAACGCGGTCGTCGCCTTCGAGAGCCTGGGAGACGAGGCCATCCTGGCGACTTACCACGGCGCGGGCCACTTCACGTTCAGCGACCTGTGCGTGCTCGACCTGGGACCCGTGGAGGACATGGTCCACGACTCGGTCGGCGACGTGCTGGAGGACGGCTGCGGACCCCAGAACATGCCCCCCGAGGTGGCGTTTCCTGCGATCCGGCAGCACGGGATCGGAGCCTTGAACGCGGTGCTCCGGGACTCGCCGGGCTCCGAGAGCTGGCTGGTCGGAGACGGGGAGTGGGTGGAGGTGGAGGGGGGGTTGTAGGGCGCGGGGCGGCCGGGTCAGTCTCGCTCTGTCCGATGCCGCCTCGGGGGACCTCGGGCGCTCAGAGGTCGCGGGCCCGTGCTGGGGCGCGGTGGCCCGGGGGCGTCGTCAGGCTACCAGTAGTCCGGGTCGTCCCAGGGGAGGTCCCAGCCGAGGATGAGGTGGGCGCGGCTGCGGTCCTGGTCGGGGCCGTCGACGCGGAGGAGGGCCAGGTCGTCGCGGCCGTCGCCGTCGAAGTCGCCGCCGTCGCCGGCCCAGGATCCGGCCACCCGGTCACCGTGCAAGCTGCGCGAGCATCGCTCCCACCCGGCGGAGGTCCGTCTTCAGCTCCTCGGGTCCATCGATGAGGTCGATGACGGCGAAGGTCTCGGCCGCGCTTCCCTTGGCGATGCGGAAGTGGTTCTTCGCCGCGTCGCCGGGTCCTCTCTCCCAGCCTTCGGCGAGGTTGAGCACCATCGAGTCGGCGGCTCGGATCGCCTGGTTCTTCAGGTGACTCCGTCCGGCGGGGAAGCGCAGTGTGTTGACTCGGCGGTTGCAGCTCCGGGAGAGCTGGTAGGCGTCGGTGGTCTCGAAGGGGAAGTAGAAGTCGCGCTGCATCGGGTCTCTCCGCTGGTCTGGGGTCGGTGGCGAGGAGGGCGGCCCCCGCTGGACGTCGACCGGCGAGGGGAAGTTCTCCGTC
>CAZCVP010000278.1:0-8345 GCA_964501915.1 uncultured Enterobacterales bacterium | reverse complement strand
GGTCACGGCGTCGACGACGACTGCGACGACGAGGATCCAACCGTCCACCCGGATGCCCCCGACGAGTTCTACGACGGCATCGACAGCGACTGCGACGGCAACGACGACGACCAGGACGGGGACGGCCACGGCGTCGACGAGGACTGCGACGACCTGGACGCCACCGTGGGTCCCGACGCCGAGGAGACCTGGTACGACGGGGTGGACCAGGACTGCGACGGAGCCGACGACTACGACGCCGACGGGGACGGAGAGCACGCGACGGAGCACGGCGGGCGTGACTGCGACGACACCGACCCCGCGGTCACCTCGGAGTCCGCGGTCTGCCTGCCCGAGACCGTCGTCCCCGAGGACGGCGGTGACGGTGACGAGGGGAGCTGCGGCTGTGGGAGCTCGCCGGGGGTCGGGCTCTGGTGGGTGTTGGGGGCTCTCGGCGTGGGCTTGCGGAGGAGAGAGCACTCTCCGTCTTCGCGGAGGCGTGCCCAGGTCGTACCCGCAGGACCAGCCGCTCTTCCCAGTGGGTCGGGGCCGTGCAGGCGAGGGTGAGCTCAGAGGAGGTGACCCAGACCCCTCGAAGACCCCGGGACCCCCTTCAGCTTCCCGAGAACCGCAGCTCGATCACCGGCTCGCCCGGCACCGGGCTGGCCTCGGGCGCCGGCAGGAATCGGTCGTAGCCGTCCAGCTCCGCGCACTCCTCGGTCTCGGGCTCGGGCTTCAGCTCCGTCTCCAGCTCCGGCGGCGCCAGGCTGTCCCGCAGGTCGTCCTTGCGACCCAGGCGGGCCGACCACTTGCCCTGGTTGGCCCGGCGCATCTCCTCGCGGCTGACGTCGCCGAGGTCCGCGGCCGCAGCGGGGAGGAAGCGGAGCAGGGAGATGGCTTCGAGGCTCACGGGCGGCTCCAGGTGGGCCACACCCAGGATCCACCAGGACCATGGACGTGTCAAGTCTTGACCTCATGAATTACCTCAAGTTCGGAGACCGGAGCTGTGCCGAGTGTCGCCCTGGGCGACACTCGGTGTCTGCCGTCGCCACCCGGATAGCCTCCTTGCATGGTCCTCGCCCTCACGGCGCTGCTGGCGGCTCCCGCCCTGGCCCTCGAAGAGCCGCCGAACTTCCTGGTGCTGGTGACCGACGACCAGCGGCACGACACGCTGTGGGCGATGGAGGACCTGAGCGAGCGCCTGCTCGAGGAGGGGACCCGGTTCGAGCACGCCTATGTCGCGACGCCGCTGTGCTGTCCCTTCCGCGGCGCCTTCCTCTCCGGGGGCTACCCCTCCCGCGAGACGGGCCTGATGGCGAACACCGGCCCCAACGGCGGGCCGGACAAGCTGGTCGACGACGTGACCCTGGCCACGCGCTTCCAGGACGGGGGCTACACCACCGGCCTGGTCGGCAAGTACCTCACCCACTACGACCGCGAGGTCCCCCGGATCCCCCCCGGCTGGTCCCACTTCGACGCCCTCACCGAGATCCGCACCTGGTACGACCACCAGTCCCTCGTCGGCCGCAGCGGGTCCGAGGCCTCCACGGGCGAGCTCGTGGAGCGCACCGACTACATCACCCGCGTCCAGCAGGACGAGGCCCTGGCCTTCCTCGATGAGCACGCCGAGGAGCCCTTCCTGCTCGTCGTGGCCTTCGCTGCTCCTCACAGCCCCTACACGCCGCCGATCCAGGACCGCGGCACCCAGGCCGACTACGACCACCGGCCGCCGAGCTACGACGAGGCCGACATCTCGGACAAGCCGGGCTGGCTCCAGGACCAGGACCCGCTCGACGCCGAGCAGATCGCCGACATCGACGACCGGGTGCGCTCGCAGCTCGAGTGCCTGCCGTCGCTGGACCGGGCCGCCACGAAGCTGATGGACCGGCTGGCGCTGCACGGTGTGCTGGAGCGGACCTATGTGCTCTTCACCTCCGACAACGGCATGCTGTGGGGGGAGCACCGGCTGGCGGGGAAGGGGACCCCCTACGAGGAGTCGGCCCGCGTTCCGCTGGTGGTCTTCGGTCCCGAGGTGGCACCCGGCGTGCGCGAAGAGGAGGTCCTGGTGGACCTCGACCTCCCGGCCACCCTGGCGGACCTCGCCGGACTCGAGCCTCGCACCGCTGGCACCAGCCTGGTCCCGGCGCTGCGCGGCGAGGCCCTCGAGCGGGGCCCCCTCCGCATCGAGAACCTCTCGCCGGGCGGGTTCCCGAGCTGGAGCGCGGTCGTCTCGGAGCGGGTCAAGGTGGTCTCCTGGTCCGATGGCGACCTCGAGCTCTACGACCTGGTGTCGGACCCCTACGAGCTGGAGAACCTGGCGGAGGATCCGTCCTGGGCCGAGCGCCTCGCCGAGCTGACCGACTGGCTCGACCAGGACCGGGGGCTCACCCTGCCGCCGATCACGCTGCCCGTGGCCCGGGTCGGTGAGGCCTACGACGTGCGCCTGGAGGCCCTCGGCGGCACGCCGCCGCTCACCTGGGAGGCCGTGCAGCACCTCCCGCCCGGGCTGGAGCTGACCGCGGACGGGCACCTGGTGGGCACGCCGGAGCTGGAGGGAGGCTGGGGACTCCAGGTGGCGGTGGAGGACAGCCGGACCTCGCCCCAGACGGGACGGGTGCACCGCTACGAGCGCAACCTGGACGTGGTGGTGGAGGCCGCGGCTCGGGGGGACTCCGGCGACGACGGGGACGAGCGGTGCGGCTGTGGACCCGGAGGCCCCGGAGCCGGGCTCCTCGGCGGCTGGCTGGCCCTGACCTCCGCCTGGCTGGCGCGGCGGCGGCGGTTTCAAAATGATACATTGTGCGACGACGGGTGAAACAGCACCACCGGCTGTGTGAGATGACCCATTGCCCAGGCCTTCCCGGCCTGTCTCTCTGGAGACTAATCTACAACTAGGTATTATTCGGGAGTTCTTCAGTCATGTCCCAAGCTGGTACGGAGCTTGCTTTGGGGCGGGGTGGAGGTTCCAATGAAACACATCGTTGTGTTGGGTGCTGGGACGGCTGGTACCATGATGGCCAACAAGCTCGTCGGTCGCCTCGACGAGGGCTGGAAGATCACCGTCGTCGATCGCGACGCGGTCCACCTCTACCAGCCGGGCCTGCTGTTCCTGCCCTTCGGCAGCTACCGGGCCGAGGACATCGTGCGCCCCCGTCAGATCCTCGTCGATCCGCGGGTGGACCTGCGGCTGGACGGCATCGAGCGGGTCGAGCCCGAGGCCAGCCGGGTGGTGCTCGGGGATGGCACCGTCCTCCCGTACGACCTGCTCGTCGTCGCCACCGGCAGCCGCATCCTGCCCGAGGCCACCGAAGGCCTGACCGGCCCCGGCTGGCGGACCCGGATGCACGACTTCTACACGCTGGAGGGCGCCAAGGCGCTGGCCTGTTCCCTGGGCCACTTCCAGGGTGGACGGCTCGTGCTCAACGTGGTCGAGAACCCGATCAAGTGCCCCGTCGCTCCGCTGGAGTTCCTCTTCCTCGCCGACGCCTTCCTCCAGGACCGGGGACTTCGGGAGAAGACGGAGATCGTCTACGCGACCCCGCTGGACGGTGCCTTCACCAAGCCGCGCGCGTCGGCTCTGTTGGGCAAGATGCTGGAGGACCGGCGGATCGACGTGGTGCCTGAGTTCTCGACCGAGCGTGTCGACGGCGAGGCCGGGGTGCTGCACGCCTACGACGGCCAGGAGGTGCCCTTCGACCTGCTCGTGAGCATTCCCTCCCACGCCGGCGCCCAGGTCATCGGCGACAGCGGCATGGGGGACTACGCGGGCTGGCTGCCCACGGACAAGCACACCCTCCAGTCCAAGCACCACCCCAACGTCTTCGCCCTCGGGGACTGCACCGACCTGCCGTCGTCCAAGGCGGGCGCGGTGGCGCACTTCCAGGGCGACGTGCTCATCGAGAACATCTGTCGCTACATCGACGGCTGGGACCCGGAGCCGGACTTCGACGGGCACGCCAACTGCTTCATCGAGACCGGCCACGGCAAGGCCGTGCTGATCGACTTCAACTACGAGACGGAGCCTCTGCCGGGTCGCTTCCCGCTGCCGGCCATCGGGCCCTTCAGCCTCCTGGAGGAGAGCCACGTCAATCACTGGGGCAAGCTGGCCTTCCGGTGGATCTACTGGAACCTGCTGCTGAAGGGCGCCGAGCTTCCCCTCGACCACCGCATGCTCATGGCTGGGAAGTGGAGCTGATCATGGAAGATCCCATTCGAACCCCCTCGGACACCGAGCGGCTCGAGCGCAAGCTCGACGCGCTCACCGAGCTCACCTCCGAGCTGATCGCGACCCAGCGCCGGCAGGCGGACTTCTTCCACGAGTTCGCCCCGATCGTCAAGGAGATGCAGCGCTGGGCCGGCAGCCAGCTCGACGAGCTGGAGCAGGCGGGCTGGTTCGCCTTCGGGCGAGAGGCGCTCGGCATCCTCGAACACGTCGTCGAGGCCTACGAGCCCGAGGACGCCCGCCAGCTCCGGGAGGGCGTGGTGACCATCCTCGACGGCCTGCGCGCTGTGACCCAGCCGGAGGTGATGGAGCTGGTGAGCGAGGCGGGCGAGGCGCTGCAGCATGGCGACGAGCTGTCGCCGGTCACACCCTTCGAGGTGTTGAGGGCTGGCCGCGACCCGGAGGTCCAGCAGGGCCTGGCCGTGATGATGGAGGTCCTGCGACAGGTCGGCCGGGCTTCGAGGAATGCGCTGCCCGACGAGGCCCGGGATCGGGCGCGGCGTCGCCGCAAGCTCGATCGACGCACCGGACCCCGGGAGCGCAAGGCTCGCACCTCCAACGTCGTCCCGCTCCAGGTGGCACCGGTCTCGACGGCGACCCCCGCGCCGCCGCCTCTGGTCCTCGAGGGCTGGACGCTGGACGATACCGGCTTCCTGGCCGAGCCCGCGTCCTGGAACCCGGGGTTCGCCGAGCAGATGGCCGCCGTCCTCGGGGTGAACGAGCTCACGGACAAGCACTGGGCGGTGGTCGAGTTCGCCCGCACCGTCTGGGAGGAGACCGGGACCTCGCCCAACATCCGCCGCATCACCCTCGGCTCGGGAGTGGACACCAAGGAGCTCTATGCCCTCTGGCCCTCCGCTCCGGGCAAGACCACGGCCCGCGTGGCCGGAATCCCCAAGCCGGCCGGCTGCCTCTAGGAGAACCACACCATGCAGACCGCACCTGTGACCGCAACCCACCGCAAGCTCGCCGTCATCTGCTCCCGCGGGGGACTGGACGAGGTCTATCCCTCCTTCATCCTCGCCAACGGAGCACGTCAGTCCGGCATCGACGCCTGCATCTTCTTCACCTTCTACGGCCTCGACGCCATCACGCAGAAGAAGGTCGACCACCTCCACGTGAACATGGCCGGCAACGCCTCGAGCCCCATGCCCACCGTGGTGATGGGCCTGCCCGGCATGGAGAGCCTGGCGGCCACGATGATGAAGAAGAAGATGGGGGAGCTGGACCTGCCGGGCGCCCGCGAGTTCCTGGAGATCCTCCACGACTCCGGGGTCAGGCTCTTCGCCTGCCAGCTCGCCATGGAGATGTTCGGGCTGGAGAAGCCCGACCTGATCCCCCAGGTCGAGGACGTGATCACCGTCGGTGACTTCTTCGATATCTCCGAAGGTGCCCAGGTGCTCTTCACCTGATCCGGTGCAGGGTCCGGTCCGCTCAGAACGGGATTAGGTCTTCTCGAAGGCCTCGTTCCGAGGAGAGCGGCTTGACCCCCGTGCTGACCAGTGAGCGGCTGCGCCTGCGGCCGCTCACCCTCGAGGACGCGCCGGCGATCCAGCGCCACTTCGACGACTGGAACATCATCCAGCACATGTCGGTGGCCGTGCCTTGGCCCTACCCGGCCGATGGTGCCGAGACGTGGGTGCGGGACGTCATGCTGCCCAGGATGCAGGCCGGCGAGGTGCTGGCCTGGGTGCTCGATCTGCGGTCCGGTCCCCCAGGGGCCATCGGCGTGCTCGAGTACCGGCAGGCGACCGAGGAGCGCGACGACAACCGGGGCTTCTGGCTCGCCGAGCCCTGGCACGGCCAGGGCCTGATGACCGAGGCCGTGACCGCCTTCCAGGACTACGTCTTCTTCGAGCTGTGCCTGGAGCGGATCGTGGTCATGAACGCCGTGAGCAACATGGCCTCTCGCCGGGTCAAGGAGAAGACCGGGGCCCGCTACCTCGGCACGATCGAGATGGCGCACAACAGCGGCGAGACGAGCACCGAGCGCTGGGAGGTGACCCGGGAGGCCTGGGCGGCGCTGCGGGGAGGCTGAGCGAGCTACTCCGTGAGCTCGTACCCGGCGTCCTCCCAGCCCATCATCGCCTCGGGGAGGTCGTAGATCTGCCGGTAGCCCAGGTCCACCAGGTCGGCGGCGGCCTTGGCGCTCATCGGGCCGGACAGGCAGTAGACCACCGTCGTGCGGTCCAGGTCGCCGATCTCCGCCGCCAGGTCGCTGGTCTTGGTGTAGGCGATGTGGGTGTCCGTGCCGGGGATCTCGCCGGCATAGGGCACGTGCACGTTGATCAGCAGGAAGTCCTCGCCGCCGTCCAGCCAGGCCTTGAGGTCCTGGACGGAGAGCTGGTGGACCTCGGCGGGGCCCGTGTCGGTGGTCTCCGTGGTCTCCGTGGTCTCCGTGGTGGCGGAGTCGGTGGCGGAGTCGGTCCCCGTGGTGTCGCCACAGGCCAGCAGCAGGAAGAGGAGGGGTGTCATGGCGGGGGGGTAACCGGTGGGGGGTGGGCCCAGGTCGGCGAGAGCGCTGCCGGAGCGGCGTCGCACGCCGGAGATCCAGTGTTGACACGAGGTGGTATGCTCTGGGTCGAGTAATTCCAAATTGCGACCGTTTATGGAAACTGTCTCCCGATTTTTCAGCCCTCCGCGCCGGAGCTTCTTCCTGTTCGGCCCGCGCGGAACCGGCAAGTCCACCTGGACTCTCGGCGCACTGCCCGACGCGCTTCGTGTCGATCTGCTCGACCCTGAGACGGCCCGGAGGCTCCAGGCCAGGCCGGAGCGATTGATGGAGCTCGTCCGAGCGCTGCCCGAAGATCGCGAGGTCGTCATCGACGAGGTCCAGAAGGTCCCCGAGCTGTTGGAGGTCGTCCACCTCTTGATCGAGGAGCGCCCCAAGACCCGTTTCGTGCTCACCGGGTCCAGTGCTCGCAAGCTACGTCGGACCGGTGTGGACCTGCTGGCCGGCCGGGCCTCGCTGTGCACCCTGCACCCGTTCATGGCCGCAGAGCTCGGCCGAGCCTTCGATCTCGAGCGAGCACTGGTGCAAGGAATGCTCCCTGTGGTGGTCGCCGACGCAGAGCCCGCGGAGGTCCTGCGCAGCTACGTGGCCCTCTATGTTCGAGAGGAGGTCCAGGCCGAGGCCCTGGTGCGAAACGTCGGGGCGTTCAGTCGCTTCCTGGAAGCGGTGAGCTTCTCCCACGGGAGCCTGCTCAACGTGAGCGACGTCGCTCGTGACTGCGGCATCGAGCGCAAGACGGTCGCGGGGTACCTGGAGATCCTCGTCGACCTGCTGCTGGGATTCCGGCTGCCGGTCTTCAGGCGACGGGCTCGCAGGGCCACCACGGTACATCCGAAGTTCTACCTGGCCGACTGCGGTGTGTTCCGCTCGCTGCGCCCTGCTGGACCCCTGGACCGACCCGCCGAGATCGACGGGGCCGCCTTGGAGGGGCTCGTGGTGCAGCACCTGCGCGCCTGGAACGCGTACGACGGCGAGCGCCACGACCTGGCGTTCTGGAGGACGAGGGGAGGCTCGGAGGTGGACGTGGTGGTCCACGGACCCCTGGGGTTCTGGGCGATCGAGGTGAAGCGATCGGGCGAGGTCCGATCGCGGGACCTGCGCGGGCTCAGGGCGTTTCGCGAGGACTACCCGGAGTGCACGCCTCTGCTGTTGTACTGCGGCTCCGAGACGCTGGTTCGCGGCGGCGTGACCTGTCTCCCGGTGGAGGAGTTTCTCAGCACCCTGCGGCCGGGAGTGGTGCTGTCTCACTCCACTCCGAGCGACACCCTGCGGTCACCCGGCACCTCGTAGGGCGAAGCCGCCGCTCTCCGCCGGTCCAGGGGGCCGTGGCCAGCCGGGTCTCGGAGTCCGGTGTCGGGTCCACCGGGCCGGAGTCGACGACGAGGCCGCCCTGGCAGGCGACGAGCAGGAGGAGGGGCGTCATGGCGGGGGGCGGCCTGATCGCATGGGTCACCATACCTCCGGGTCGAGGCGTGCGAGCGCCATCCCGGCGATGGGTGCGGGCTCGGTGCCGACGTCGAGTGGGGGGGCGCAAGAGTCGTCGATCTGCGGCGGCGGGTGTCCGAGATGACCTCGGCATGAGTGGCGAGCGGGTGCGCGAGGCAACTTCCGTCCCTGTTGGTCTGGGGTCGC
>CAZCVP010000277.1:0-8360 GCA_964501915.1 uncultured Enterobacterales bacterium | reverse complement strand
ACCGACGGCGACGGACCGGACCCGGCGGTGGAGGTGGCGCCAGTGAGCTGTCCCCTCGGACCAGGCCCAACCAGTCAGAACCCCTGTGCCGAGGTCATCTAGCGCCTCCCGCGGTTGAGCACCCTCCTCACCTCGGCGAAGCTCGTCTCGCCGGCCAGGGCCCGGCCGATGCCGGCCTCCCACAGCCAGGTCGTGCCCAGGTCCTCGGCGTGGCGGACCAGCTCGGTCTCGTCGGCGCCCTTGCGCAACGCGTTGCGCATCTCGTCGTCCGGCGCCACGCACTCGTAGACCGCGACCCGGCCGTGGTAGCCGGTGCCCAGGCAGTGCTCACAGCCCACGGGCTCGCGGTAGCAGGCCTGGCCGAGCTGGGCGCTGGTGAGCTGGAACCCGTCGATCACCTCGGGGGGCAAGAGTCCCGGTGTGGAGCAGTGCGTGCACAGCCGCCGCAGGAGCCTCTGGGCGAGCACCAGGTTGAGGCTGGAGGCGAGCAGCCAGGTCTCGACGCCCATGTCGATCAGGCGCGTGAACGACTCGATGGTGCCGTTGGTGTGCAGGGTCGAGAGCACCAGGTGGCCGGTCAGGGCGGCCCGGATGGCGATCCGGGAGACGTCGCTGTCCCGCATCTCCCCCACGAAGACGACGTCCGGGTCCTGGCGCAGGATCGAGCGCAGGCCCGAGGCGAAGGTCACGCCGCCGCGCTCCTGGATCTGCACGTGGTTCACGCCCGGGATCGAGGTCTCGACGGGGTCCTCGACGGTCACGATGTTGATGTCGGGGTCGTTGATCTCGTTGAGCAGGGCGTGCAGGGTGGTGGTCTTGCCGCTGCCCGTGGGGCCCGTCACCAGGATCAGTCCCTGGGTCTGGCGGGCCATCTGCCGGACCAGGCCGAGCTGATCGGGGGCGAAGCCCAGCCGAGCGACGTCGGCCAGGTGCGCCTCCTTCTTGAGCAGCCGCACCACGCACTTCTCGCCGTGCACCGTCGGCAGGGTCGAGACGCGGAAGTTGAGGGTCTCCCGCTGCCAGTGCATCACCAGGTGGCCGTCCTGGGGCTTGCGGGACTCGGCGATGTCCATGCCCGAGAGGATCTTGATCCGCGAGACGATCGGCCTCTGGAGGCGCTTGGGCGGCGTGATGATGGTGTAGAGGCGTCCATCGACGCGGAAGCGGACCCGGAAGAAGCTCTGGTAGGGCTCGACGTGGATGTCCGAGGCCCGGAGCTGGACCGCCCGCGTCAGCAGGTGGTTCACGAGCCGGACCACGGGTGCCTTGGCGCCGTCGTCGCTGTCGTTGTCGAACTCCAGCGTCTCGAAGTCGGTGGTCTCGAGCTCCAGCCCGAAGTCGACCTCCTCGCTCTCCCCGGGCGCGGCCGCGGCCTGGCCCATCGACTCCGAGGCGTAGCGGGTGGAGAGGAAGCGCTCGAAGGTGCTGCGTGTGATCAGCCGCACCTCGATCCGGGCGCAGCCCAGCAGGAAGCGCACGTCCTCGATCGCCCTCTGGTTCGACGGGTCCGTCATGCCCACCAGCAGGGTCTCGTCGGTCAGGTCGATCGGGATCATCTCGTAGCGTCGGACGAGGTCCTCGGGGATCAGGCGCAGGGCCTCCGGCGGCGGGTTGAGGCTCTCGACGTCGCAGGTCTCCAGGCCGAGCTGTCGTGCCAGGCTCCCGTGGAGCTGCTCCTCGGTGAGGTGGCCCAGCAGCACGAGGGCGTTGCCGAGCCGCCCGCCGTAGAGCTCCTGGTGGTGCATCGCTTCGGAGACCTGCTCCTGGCTGATCAGGCCACTCCTCACCAGCGAGCTCGCCAGCCGCTTCTCCCTGTGCTTGTCGGCGAAGGTCCGGGTCTCGCCCCTGGGCCGCTCGACATTCTGCAGGTAGGTGACGGCCTCGGCCGGCAGCTCGTGTGGCTCGCCGACCAGTGGGACCACCGCCTGGGCGATCGGTGAATTGCGGGACATGGACGACCCTCCCGGGGCTCCCATGGAATCGGCCGGATGGGCCGACAGGATGAGGGGCCCCCCAGCATCCGGTTAGACATGGCCTCCCAGCACAAGGACGTCGCCGATGGCCAAGGACAGGGTTGCCCTCTACCTCCAGGACAAGCACGACCTCCGCGAGTCCATCGACTACGTGAAGTACGCCGAGGAGCGGGGCTTCGAGGCGATCTGGCAGGCCGAGTCCCGCCTGGTGCGCGACGCGATCGTGCCGATGGCGGCCTTCGCGGCCACCACCGAGCGCATCGACGTGGGCGCGGGCGTGATCAACAACTGGACCCGCAACATCGGGCTGCTGGCGGCGACCTTCCTGACCCTGGACGACCTGGCTCCGGGCCGCATCATCTGCGGCATCGGCTCCTGGTGGGACCCGCTGGCCCGCAACGTCGGCGTCACCCGCCGCAAGACCCTCAGCGCGATGCGGGAGACCTTCGAGGTCCTGCGCCGCCTGCTGAACATGGAGCGGGTCACCTTCCACGGCGAGTTCCACCACGTCGACGGCATCGAGCTGGACGTGGTCCACGGTCGCCGCGAGCCCCGGGACGTGCGCCTGATGGTCGGCGCCACCGGTCCCAAGATGCTGCAGCTCACGGGCGAGATCGCCGACGGCGCCGTGCTCAACTACTGCGTCTCCCCCGACTACAACGACCGGGCGATGGAGCTGCTCGCCGAAGGCGCCCGCCGCTCCGGCCGCACCCTCGACGACATCGACCGTCCCCAGCTCATCGTGGCCTCCGTCGACCACGACGAGGACAAGGCCCGCACCGCCGCCAAGTGGCTGCTCACCCAGTACCTGGCCCAGCAGCCCCACATCGCCAAGGCCTCGAACACGCCGCTCGAGATCGTGGAGCGTGTCCAGTCCATCCTCGGCTGGCCAGCGACCCGGGAGCAGGTCCAGGAGGCCATGCAGCACGTGCCCGACGAGCTCGTCGATCGCATCTCGGCGAGCGGCACCCCGGACCAGGTCAAGAAGAAGGTCCAGGAGTACATCGACCACGGCTGCACCTGTCCGGTGCTCTACCCGATGAGCGATGACGTGAAGCTGCTGATCGACACCTTCGCGCCGGACGGAGACTGAACCTCAGGGCTCGTAGCCCCACACCGCCGCCACCTCGTCGATCGGAGAGGTCTCGGCGCCGCGCTTGGTGCCCCAGGCCTTCCACTCGTCCAGGTAGGCCCCGACCCGCGTGACCTGGTCCTCGGTGGGGGCCGGGCCGCAGGCGGCGAAGAGCTGCGCCATGCCGTCGGCGAAGCCCTCGACGCTGAGGTCCGCCCACTCGGCGCCCTCGTCGTCGTCCTCGAGCATCGTGTCGCCGGCCTGGAGGCGTGCGAAGGCGTAGGCCTCGCCCTCCAGGTCGATGCGCCCGTCGCAGTCCGGGGGGGTGCCATCCCGCCGGACCGCGTGGTGGACCTGGTGGAAGAAGACCTCCAGGGCGGCGCCGGCGTGCTGGAGCAGGGGCTCGCCGGCGAGACGCACGTCGCCCTCCAGGTCGGTGCGTCCCCCGCAGCCGGGGTCGTCCTCGAAGGACCGGATCCCGTCGGCGCCAAAGGGGTGGGCGTCGAGCACGCGCTTCATCTCCTGGCACTCGCCGTCGTCGATGAGGCCCCAGGCCTCGCAGTAGGCGGTCGCCGCCTCGCCCAGCCAGCGCTCGAGGCAGGCCTCGAGGGTCTCCCCCGCCAGGCAGTAGCCCTGGTCCTCGGCCAGGACCGCACCCCACTCGAGCTCGAGGTTCACCTGCCCCGCCCAGGGCTCCTGCGGGGAGCCGGTGGCCGTCCAGCAGTCGCCGTTGGCGCAGTCCTCCTCCTCGCTGGCCCGGCCCTCCTCCACCGCGAACTCCAGCTCGGTCGCCTCGGAGTCCGGGTAGGCGTGGCCCACGGTGAGCAGGGCGCGGTGGACCTCTGGCCGGTAGACCTCGCCGGAGAAGCTCCAGTCGGCCCCGGGCTCGCGGGCCAGCAGCCCCACGTCGAGCTCGTCGTCGGTCGGCCAGGCGAAGTCGGCGCCGAGCCGGGCCAGGAGCAGCCGGGCCGTGCCCTGGTCCGGCAGCGGGATCCAGAGCAGCTCGGCGGGGGCCGGGGTCTCGGTCGTGGTGGGGTCGCCGCCTGCGGAGTCGAGACCCGAGTCGTCACCGGAGCCGTCGCAGGCGAGGAGACCGAAGGTGAGCATCGAGAGGGGCGTCATGACCCCGATGATAGGACCTGCTTCGGGAGGTGCGGCGGCGAGGCCGTGGGCGTCGCTGGCGGACCGGGACGGCGCGGGTGCTGGTGCTCACGGGCCAGGGCGCCTCCCATGCCCTCGCTCCTCCGGGTCCTCGGGTACGATGCCGCCATGGACCCCCACCGCCTGGGAGAGCTGCGCAGCATCGCCTACCACCGCGAGATCGGGCGGCGGCTCCAGGCGAACCCCGAGGTCATCGAGAGAGCCCGCCAGCGCATCGGGCGTCTTCGGAGTCGCGGCCTGATGGCCGTCCCCCACGCCGAGGCCTGGCTCGGATGGCTGGAGCTGCCGCCGACGGAGCTGGCACGCCGGCTGGTGGAGGACACGGACGATGCCCGGGAGTTGCGGCAGTCCAGCCCCTTCGTCGGGGTGTTGAGCGCCTCCGAGCGCTGGCGGATCCACCGGGAGATCGGCGCGGGCGCGGTGCCGTGACGCGCGCCCAGCTCGAGCACCTCATCCGGGCCTGCGCCGACATCGCCGACGACGACGAGATCGTGGTCCTCGGGAGCCAGTCGATCCTCGGGCGGTACCCCGACGCGCCGGCCCCGCTCTGTGTCTCGGTGGAGGCCGACGTCTACCCCAGGAACCACCCGGACCGCTGGGAGCTCATCGACGGTACCATCGGGGAGTTGTCTCCCTTCCACGAGACCTTCGGCTACTACGCCCAGGGGGTCGGGGAGCAGACGGCCGTGCTGCCCGCTGGATGGCAGCGGCGCCTGGTGCCGGTGCGGAACGCCAACACGCGGGGAGCGACCGGCCTGTGCCTGGAACCCCACGACCTCGTCGTCTCCAAGGCCGTGGCGGGGAGACCGAAGGACCTGCGCTTCATCGCCGTGGCCATCCAGGCCGGGCTGGTCGAACGAACCACCCTGAGGGAGCGCCTGGCCCGAACGCCCATCGCCGACGCCGCGGTGCGCCGCCGCGCGGAAGCGACGATCGAGCGGTCGCGACGGGGGCCCTGAGGTCGACGGGGCCCTCGACGGGGTCTACCTCCACGACGAGTGCAGGGGAGTGGTTCGGACTTCCCATCCCCGAGGGCCAAGGCCTCCGGAGTCTCCCCTCGCCTACGGTGAGATCGCTGGCGGCCCGGCCGGGGACTGTCCGGCCTCCGGCACCTCGCGCCCTGCGGGCGCTGACGGCGTTCCTTGCGGGGCCTGTCCGGCCTCCGGCCTACCAGTCCCCCCCGGGCCCGCCGTGGGGGGACAGCGGGAGGTATGTGGCCGGGACCCATAGAGTAGCTGTGGGTGGGCTTCGAGCCATCCGGCGAAGATCTCATGGATGAGATCGGACATCGAGCGGTCTCCGGCTTGGGTGATCGATCATTGGGCCTACAGCACACCGGGCACCCCGTCGTTGGGCTGCTGATCCAGCCTGGCAGCGCCGGCTTCTTCGCTCGCCTTGATTCCCTGGACCCATGAGTCCAAGGTCATGCCCTCAACCCACCGCGCCTGGCGAACGGTGTACCTCAAGTGGTTGTCGTACTTGATACCGACCTGGCCGGCTGCTGCGGCTGTGACATGGCCGATGGTGAGTGCGGCGTCGGGTCCAAGATCCAAGATGAAACGGGACTTGTCCCGCACGAGCGGCACCAGGTCCGAGACGGGCGTGGCCGCATCGGGAATCGACTCCAGATTGACCACACAGAGAATGAACCTCGACGGGTCCTCCCCCGCGGTACGCGCCTGTAGAGGCGTCAGCGCGACTTCGTCGCGAACAGTGGCCTTCACCTCGACCAGCCACTCGCGGACCTCGAAGGATGCGATCGCCACATCTTCTGCGACATCCCCAGCTTCGACTGCCACCTTGAAGTCGAACCCTCGGTCGACAAGTTCCACATCCAGGCCGTGTTCCTTCAGAGCCTCCCGCACGGCGTCCTGAATCGCCAAGCCATAGTTCCGCAGCGCCTCGACCGACTTGGTCCTTCGCTGCTCAGCCTCGACGGCTTCGAGTGCGGTCGCGATCAGATCCGGCCGCCCTGCCGACGCCTCCACGAGTCGCGCGAGTTGGTCCCGGAGAACCTGACGCTCGCCCTCGTCGGGGGCCGTTCCCAGGAGCTGCAGCTCCAGGGCGTCGAATCCGAAGCACGTGCTTAGAAGCTCGACCGCTGATGGATTGTCGAGCAGCCACTGGGCGTCCAGGAGGGCCCGCAGGGACTCTGCTGTCGCTCGCACACGGGCGGTCTCTCCCTGCTCGCCGGTGGCAACGGGAACCCAGGCGCGCGAGCGCAGATCCCCAAGCCAGAGAGCGTCTCTCAGCTCGATCGGCCGGTCCTCCCCCCGCTGCCGACCCATGAGTTCACGCTTCACCTTCCAAGTGACGTCCTCGCGCGCGAGGCAGTCGACCACGAGTCCCAGCAGGGCAGCGGCGTGCTCAACATCGACGCAGTGGTTCATCACCTCCGGTTGGAGAAGTGCTATCTGGGTGAACGTCTGGTCCCTGACGACGAGCCCTTCAAGCTCCGTGTCATCAAGCGGCTCCCAGGCCATGCCGGCTAGCCTTGGACCCTTCAGCTCGCTTGCACGCTGCTCGATGAGAGGGTCTGGGTGTGCAAGCCCCCAGTTGCACAGGGCCTCCGCGAGGGATTCGGATGCAAACAGCTCGTCCAGGACCCTTGACGCAGGCCATGCATCCAGGAATGGTCGTGCACGCTCACGCCACCGAGAGACCGGTAGCATCATCATCTTGGTCCCGCCCGCTCGATCACAGGTTCCTGCCCGGGTGAGCAGAGGAATGCGCTGGACCCAGCGCTCCGCACCCTCGGCGTGCTCGTCCCACAGAAACCCGATGAGACGCACCGCTACCTCGGCGAGCGCACGGCCGGATTCGTCCAGCCTCTTCTCAAGCGGGAGCGTCTCAAGCCGCTTGACGCAGGCATCTACGACCTGTTCCCACGTTCGAAGCCGCGGAAGGGCCGTCTTCAGCATCTCTCCGAGGTTGGGCCACGTCTCGCCAACTGCCGCTGACTGGATGTCGAGGTGCAGCAGCGAGGTGCGGACCCCGACTCCAAGCTCGTCCGCGACGTCCTTGAGGCGCTCAGGGATCCCGCCGTCCCGTTCAAGGTCTGGCGCGCTTCGCAAAGTGCCGGTTTGATCGGGAAGGAGCCCGTTGACGAGTGAGGTGTCGGCACCTCGCCGCGCCTTCCAGGCCGCGCCGACCACATCGAGGAAGTCCACGAGCCAGTCTTCGGACGAAGTCACCGCCCGGATAGCGGCCCAGGTCTTCCCTGATCCTCGAATCTCGTCGGCGAGGGAGCGCAGGCAGACCCGCCGGATCGGAACGTCCAGCGATGCCCAACCCGCCGCGATCGATGCCCAGAGGTCCACAACCTCCAAGGCGGGTGGATCGCAACTCTCCGCCCCAGCCATGAGAGTGCGCATTCGCGGGAGCGGGAACTCAGGACCGTGACCCGATTCCTCGACTTGCGGAAGGGGAAAATCCGCCCATCGCTCATGGGCACCCCCAGCCAGCGCACCGAAGTATCCGTGGTCTGACAAGACGAGCGGATGGCCGGCCAGCGCTTCAGCGAAGTCCTTCAGGACGCCGGCCCACCAGCGTCGATCATCTGGGTCATCCACGGCAGACGGCTCCGCTGCCCGGGCCAGGCGTGCTGCTCCGATGAACCCCAAGGAGACAGCGGTGGGCGCAGCGTCGACACCCGCTTGTAGCGCCGCCGCGATCAGGGCGCGGTCCTCGGGCGCAAGGGCAACGTTTCTTCTCTCCTGGTCTACGTCGAACGGGCCGTCGAGAATCACCGAGATCGGGACGCTCGTGGTCCCGCGCACCGGGAAGCGGCGGAAGACCCTCGCGAACCCCTCGGGGGGCTCGACGATGCGCACCCCGTCTTCGCATTCTTCGCCTAGGAACTGTGCCGCGACGCCGGGAAGGTCCTGGGCCGGCACCCGAACGAGAATGAGGCGGCGAGTTGCCGCGGATTGGCCAGAGACCTCGATCCGGCGTTCCGTCCACTCCAGGGTACCGGTGCCCCCGGTCGAAGGCCGGGCTGCGGACCAAGTGAGCCAGTCACCCTCCACCCCGCGGATCTCCACCCGTCCGAGGGCTGGGCAAGTTCCGAAGACGTGGGGGAGCGCGGCCTGAAGGGCCGCCACGCCGCGGGCCTCGCGCGCGAGGGCACCGGTGAGCCATGTGACCCGCGCTGC
>CAZCVP010000276.1:0-8617 GCA_964501915.1 uncultured Enterobacterales bacterium | reverse complement strand
AGAAGCTCCGGCGGCAGCATCGAGACATCGTTGGCGGTGGCGATGACGAAGACCGGCGTCGTCTTCTCCTGCAGCCACGTGATGAAGCTGGCGAAGACGCGGGCCGTCGTTCCGGCGTCGCTCTGGCCCGAGCTCTTCGTACCGCTGAAGCCCTTCTCCAGCTCGTCGAGCCACAGCACGGACGGCGCGACGGCCTCGCCCGTGCCGATCGCCTTGCGGATGTTCTCCTCCGAGGAGCCGACCAGGCTGCTGAACACCTTGCCGACGTCCAACCGCAGCAGCGGCATCTGCCAGAACGCGCCGACGGCCTTCGCGGTGAGCGACTTACCACAGCCCGGGACGCCGATCAGCAGCCAGGCGGCCGTCTCGGGCGACGCCGAGGGCACCACGCTCAGCGACAGGCCCGCGTAGCCGCGTCCCGTCCAGACCAGGTCGGCCTCCGACACGGTCCGACTGCCGTCCTGGAGATTGGAGAACACCGCCACGAGGCCCTCCTGGTCGTCGGCCCGGGGGACCCCCACGATCAGCTCCGCGGCCCCGTCGGCGTTCACGTCGGCCAGCGCCACCGAGCCCGGCTCGCTGCCCATGCGGTCCTCCTCGCCGTCGCCGAACACAGAGGCCATCGCCACGCTCGTGACCTCCCCGTCCGCGATCGCCAGCTCTGCTGCGCCCGGGATCAGGACACAGGCCCCGCCGTCCTCCCCGGCTCCGGCGCTGCCCGGGGCACAGGCGACGAAGTCGTCGTAGCCGTCGACGTCCACGTCCCCTCCGGCGGCCACGGCGGTCCCCAGGGCGTCCTGGAAGGTCTGCCCCCGCGCCTGCCAGGCGGCGTCCCGGGCCTCGCCGAGGGTGGCGAGATCTTCCTGGTCGACGACGTAGACCCGCCCGGAGGCGAAGGCCTCTCCCGGGGCACCGAAGACGAGCTCGGCCTGGCCGTCGCCGTCGAGGTCTCCCGCAGCCAGCGCCGAGCCGAGGCCGCCGTCCTCGCTGCTCCCCTCCACGACCCAGGACGAGACCTCGCCCAGGCCCCAGGTTCCCTGGGCGGCGGAGGTCGGAACCAGGCTCAGGGCACCCTCGTTCCAGTCCTCGCCGTCCCGACCCGGGGTGCCCAGCACCAGGACCGCGCCACTCTCCCAGCTCGGCTCGGCCAGCAGCACCGCAGCGGTCCCGATCCGATCACCGGGCGCCCCCACGATCATCGCCAGCCCACCGCGAAGGGGGACCTGGAGCTGGCCGGAGACCGCGTCGGCGTGGAGAGCGACCGCCCCCGCGGGATCCGCCGGGTCTCCGTGGCCCGGTGCGCCGACGAGCACCGACTGGGGCAGCCCCGAGACCCCTTCGAGGCCGACCAGCGCCCCCGCCCCCACGAGCTGGCCCGGCTCGTCGGCCACGACACACCAGGTCGAGACCGTCTGCTCCGAGGTGAGGCGCGGCGGGCTGCGGAGGTCCACGACGGCGGGTGCGCAGGCGCTGCTGGCGAGGGCGGCGACGGCCCAGGTGCCGGTGGCCCCCCGGCGGGTCACGGCGTCCGCCGGACGGGGAACAGGGCGTCGATCCCCAACACCAGCGCCGCCCGCCGCCAGCCGTCCTCGCCCTGGTCGGTCAGGATCACGGTCTCGCGCAGGTCGACCTGGAGCGCGAGCCGCCCGCGCGGCTGGAGACCGACACGTCGCGGGGCGACCGCCGAGACCTGGAGCGATGCCACCGGCACGGCCGCGGCTCCGAGCTTCTCCTCGAAGCGGTAGATCCGGGCGGCCAGCCCCAGGCCACCCTCGACGGACGGCTGCCACCGCGTCGAGGGGGTCCAGGCGGCTCCGACCGTGGCGGTACCCCCCCAGACCACCGGGCCGTCCCGGGGCGCCCAGGTCCAGCCCGGACCCAGCACCTCGGCCCGAGGGATGACCGCGAGCCACGGCAACACGGGCAGCTCCACGTCGAGCGCGACCAGGAGCTGAGGCGTGCCGTTGCGGTCGAGCTGCAGGCCGGCCCCCGCCGCCACCTGGGTCGTCGATCCAGCGCCCGGAGGTGCGGCGGCCGAGACGGACGGACCCGACGAGGCCAGGCACAGGCCCAGCCAGACCGCCCACCCCCCCGGCGCTCCGATCGAAGGTCGCGTCCGGTACCTCCGTCCTCATCCTATGTCGTCCGCGCGGCGGACGGTGGCGAAGCGTCGGTCCTTCGAGGCCTGCACCACCGGCGTCCGCATCGTCACGAATTCCTCGGCGGCGGTCGGGTGGATGCCGAGGGTGTGATCGAAGAGGGACGTGGTCGCCCTGGAGGTGGATAAGGTGTCGACAAAGTATGATACGCTATCTACCCTATGTTCATCGATCGTGAGCGAGAGCTGGCCGTGCTCGAGGATCACCTGGGTCGGCCTGGGGGAGGCCTCTTCGTCGTCTATGGGCGACGGCGGGTCGGAAAGACGGCGCTGCTGCGTCGCCTGCTGGAAGGGGTACCCAGGGGCGCCTACCACGTCGGGACCCAGTCCACGATCACCGAGGAGCTGGGCCGCCTGTCACGGGAGCTCGACCGCGCGTGGGAGCTGCCGCTCCTGAACGCACAGCCGCTGCGGTCGACCGAGGCGCTCCTGGCCCTGTTGGCGGGCAGGCATCGGCCCTCCGTGCTCGTACTGGACGAGTTTCCCTACCTGGTGCGCAGCGACCCCTCGCTCCCGGGACAGCTCCAAGCGGCTTGGGACCGCAGCCTGAAGGACCTTCCGTTGAAGCTCATCGTGTGCGGCTCGTCGATCGGGATGATGGAGGAGCTCTTCCTGTCCCGGCGAGCACCGCTGTTCGGGCGGCGGACCGGGCAGCTCCGGGTCAGGCCACTGGCGCCCGAGTGGGTGGGCGCGATGGTGCCCCGTCCTCCGGCCGAGGTCGTCGAGCTCGCCGCGATGTTCGGCGGTATCCCCGGCTACCTGCGCCGGCTGAGCCCAGACGACAGCCCGCTCGAGGCGCTGCGGCGGCACGTGCTGAGCCCAGGTGAGCCGCTCTACGAAGAGGCGGCGTTCCTCGTGCGCGAGGAGCTGAGGGAGCCGCGCGTCTACCAGGGCGTGTTGGCGGCGATCGCGGGAGGCGCACGCAAGTTCGGAGAGATCTCCTCCAAGGTGGGTCTCGACAAGGCCAATCTCTCCAAGTACCTGTCGTCGCTCGCTGAGTTGGGCTTCGTGGAACGCGAGGTACCGGTCACCGAACCTCGCCCGGGGAAGAGCCGCAAGGGCCGCTACCGAATCTCGGACCCGTTCGTGGCGACCTGGTACGCCTGGGTCCACCCACACCGGGATCGACTGGAGCGGGGCTACATCGACGAGGTGGTGCGTCTGCACGTGCGGCCCGGTCTCGGGCGGTGGCTGGGTGAGAAGGTCGAGCCAGTGCTCGCGCAGTTGCTGGCCGAGAAGCTGGAACTCGACTGGGAGGTCGCTCACCTCGGCCGCCACTGGAGTCCGGAGGGCGAGCTCGATGTCGTGCTGATCGATGGAACGCGGCGTCGTGCCTTTGTCGCCGAGGTGAAGTGGCGAAGGGGGACGGCGAACCGGGCCTTGATGGATGGTCTGAAGGATCGGGCTCGGGCGGTACCGGCGCTCGCTGGGGCCGAGTTGACCTTCGGGCTGGTCAGCCGCGGGGGTTTCTCCGGTCGGCGACGTCGGCGAGATGACGAGCGCTTCGTGTCGATCGAGGAGCTCGTGCCCTCCGCGGAGGGCTGAACCGGTCCCCCGGGGCCTACTCCACCGGTGTCCGCATCGTCACGAATTCCTCGGCCGCGGTCGGGTGGATGCCGAGGGTGTGATCGAAGTGGGACTTGGTCGCCCCGCAGCGCAGCGCCACGGCGAAGCCCTGGATGATCTCCCCGGCCTCCGGACCGACCATGTGGCAGCCCAGCACCCGATCCGTCTGGCGATCCACCACCAGCTTCATCAGGGTCCGCTCGGTGCTGTCCGTCATGGTGAGCTTCATCGGGCGGAAGGTGGAGCGGTAGATCGCGACGTCGTGGTCCAGGCGAGCCGCCTCTTCGCTCAGGCCGACCGTGCCGATCGGGGGCTGGCTGAAGATCGCCGTGGGGATGTTGGTGTAGTCGACACAGGGCACGTCGAGGCCACCGAAGTGGGTGCGAGCCACGTACATGCCCTCGGCGAGGGCCACCGGGGTGAGCTGGATGTGGTCGATGACGTCGCCGACCGCCAGGACCCAGGGCACCGACGAGCGGTAGTCCACGTCGACCACCACGCCGCCTCGCGACGTGAGCTCCACGCCCAGCTCCTCGAGCCCCAGCCCCTGGGACAGGGGCAGCCGACCGGTGGCCATCAGCACGCAGTCGACCTCCAGGACCGAGCCGTCGGTCAAGGTGCAGACCCGCAGGTCACCGCGCCGCTCGATGGCGGCCAGGTTGACCGAGAACCGCAGGTCCACGCCCTTCTTCACCATCTCGTCGGCCACGAAGCGCCGCACGTCGCCGTCGAAGCGCCGCAGGATCATCTCCCGCCGGTAGATCTGGGTGACCTGGGCCCCGAGGCCGCTGAAGATGCCCGCGAACTCGACCGCGATGTAGCCCCCGCCGACCACCAGGACCCGCTCGGGGAGCTCGGGGAGGTGGAAGGCCTCGTTGGAGGTGATGGCGTGCTCGACCCCCGGGATGTCGGGCACATAGGGCCAGGACCCGGTGGCCACCAGCACCCTGGCCGCCGTCAGCGTCCGGTCGCCGACCGCCACCTGGTGGGGGCCTGCCAGACGCCCTCGCCCCTCGATGATCTCCACCCCGGCACTGCCCAGGATGCGCCCGTAGACCCCGTTGAGTCGGGAGATCTCCGCGTCCTTGTTGCCCAGCATCACCGGCCAGCAGAACGACGGCTCACCGAGCTGCCAGCCATAGCCGGCGGCCTGCTCCAGCTCGTCGCGCACGTGGCTGCCGTACACGAAGAGCTTCTTGGGCACGCAGCCCACGTTCACGCAGGTGCCGCCGAGGTAGCGCTCCTCGATCACCGCCACCCGGGCGCCGAAGCCCGCGGCCATGCGAGAGGCCCGCACCCCGCCCGAGCCGGCGCCGAGGACCACCAGGTCGTAGTCATGGGAGCTCAGGAGGACTCCTCCCCGCGCGGCCAGAGCGCCCGCAGCGGAGCGTCGAAGCGCAGCGGACCCAGCTTGCGCCAGGCCACCATCAGGGCGGCCAGGTACAGCGCCATCGCGCCGAGGGTGAGCCAGAGGGCCCCGGGGAAGCCGTCGGGGTAGTTGGCGACGGGGTAGGGCAAGAGCACCACCAACAGGGCGGCCCCCAGCGGCAGGGCCCCCGCCGAGCCGAGCACGGCGCTGGTGGCGGCGGGACCCTCCAGGTCGGGATCGAGCAGCCGCAGCAGTGCCAGCCCCATCGGCAGGGTGCCGGTGGCCGTGCCGAAGAGCAGCACGGCGTGCTCGAAGGGGGCGACCGGATAGGCCCGGCGGGCGATCCAGACCACGAACAGCGCCGTCACGACGCCACCAAGGGTGGTGAGCACCACGATCGGCAGCAGGTTGGCGCTCAGGACCTTGACCGAGACCGCGCTCAGGGCCGCGCAGGTCATCACGTCCACCGTGAAGCCCGCCACGCGCCCGAGCTGCCGATCGTTGAGCTCCGGCATCGCCGGGATGCGGCGCCAGGGGCCGCGCACGGCCAGGGCGATGAGGGTGCCGATGATGAAGTGGAAGCCCCAGATCATCGCCGCGATCTGCGGCTTGCCGGCGAGCAGCGAGGTCAGTCCGAGCACCGCCGCGTAGGTCGCCAGGTAGACCGCACCGATGGCGACGGCCTGGTTCGACAGGGGCTCGAGGCCACCGACCTCGGTGTGGGGGATGGGCTCTTCCTCGGCCTCGCTGACCTCCGCGGACTCGCCGCCGCGACCCCGGTCGATCGCCCAGCCGAGCTTGCGGCCGAGCGCGACGAGCGGCACGCCGATCAGGACCGCCCAGCCAAAACCCACCGAGGCGATGATCAGGCCGAGCTGGGACCCGTCCACGAGCCCCGAGGCCTCCCAGGCCTTGCCCAGGGACAGGGCCTGGCCAGGCCCCTGCTGGAAGCCCAGGGGCAAGAGCAGGCCCAGGCCGGGATGGGTGGCCTCGCCGCTCAGCCCGGCGATGGCCAACACGACCAGGACCCCGATGACCGCCTGGATCAGCGCCAGCACCGGGATCGAGAAGGCGTAGGAGATGGCCCCGCCGCCCCCCTTGCCCCGAGCCGGTGACTGGAGGCTCACGGCGATGAAGAGGATCGCCAGGCCGTGGTAGACGATGGACTCCAGGGTGGAGGTGTCCAGCGGCAGCAGGCCCAGCAAGCCCGGCCCCAGCACGAGCCCCAGCACGCCGGCGACGATGCTGTCCGGGACGCCGAGCCGCCTCAGCGGCGGAAAGGACCGGCGCAGCAGCGTGGCGATCAGGAGCAGGACCCCGATGACCAGGCCCGTCAGCACGAGCCCGCTCTCCCAGAAGCTCATACGCGGTCCTCAGCCCAGCTCGGCGAGCATCTGCCGGGCCAGTCGCTGGTGCTTGCGGATCGAGGGACCGTCGCCGGAGGCAGGGTTCAGGGCGATGACCTTCTGGGCGAAGGACCGGGCAGCGGCCAGGTTGTCCTCCTCCCGCTCCAGGTCGGCCATGTAGAAGAGGTTGATCGCCGAGCTCGGAGCGATCTTCATCGCCCGGGTGAGGTACTGGCGGCTCTTCTCCAGGTCCTGGAGGGGCCAGGGCAGGGAGAAGTAGAACCGACCCAGCGCCCTCAAGGGCCCGGCGTCGTCGTGGGCGGCGTTGATCTGGGCGGCCTTCTCGGCGTTCTGCTTGAACTTGTCGCCGAGGCCTTCCTTGAGGGCGGTCACGATCCCGTGGCCCTTGGAGTAGGCCCCGATGTTGGCCGCGGCCCAGTACCAGCCGTCCACACGGGCGGGCTCGAGCTTCTTGGCGACTTCGGCGTGGTCCCAGCCCTTCTTGCCGTGGCTGGCCTTGAGCTTGTCCTGGCTGGTGCCGGCGGCGAGCCAGTAGTGGAAGCGGGACAGGTTCCACCGCACGCCGAAGTGGTTCGGCTCCAGGGCCAGGGCCCGCTCCAGCACGCGGACCGCCTGCTCCGCGCTGGTGCCGGCGTCGCGCACCGCCCACAGGCGGTCGGCCTCGGCCAGGATGGTGGAGGCGTCCTCCTGGGCGAAGGCCAGGCGAGGCACGCCCACGCAGAGGGCGACCAGCCCAGACAGCGCCGCGCGTCGATTCAACATGCTGCCCCCGGTTCCCGGCAGGAACGCCCGCTTTGCCGATGCTACTTCTCGACCTGGGTTTCGTCTCCGCCTTCGCGCTCCTGCTTCGACTCGCGCTCCTTGGGCTGGGCCTTGCCGACGGTGTGGGTCGAGCCGCCCTCGTCCGCAGCGGTCTCGCGCTGCTTGGGCTGGGCCTTGCCGACCTGGCCGCGGCCCGGGTTGCCCACGGCCGCGGCGGCCCCACCTTCGACGACCTCTTCGGCGACCTCCCCGGCGACCTCCTCGACCGCTTCCTCGACCGCTTCCTCGACGGCGGGTCGAGTGGGTGCGGGCCGCTCGACGGCAGCGGGCTTGGGTGCGGGAGCGGGCTCGGGCTCGGAGCCTCCGCAGGCGATCAGGACCAGGAGCCACTGCATCGACGACCTCCACGTGGGGGCCCGGGCATACCGCACCCGGGGGGTCCGTTGCAAGTCCGTCGCTGGTCACGTCGACTGAGCCGGGCTAAACGGCGGCCCCTCAACTCCAAGGACTCGGAGTCCACGGTGATCTCGGACCTGTCGCGCATCCGAAACATCGGCATCAGCGCGCACATCGACTCAGGCAAGACGACCCTGACGGAGCGGATCCTCTTCTACACGGACAGGATCCACGCCATCCACGAGGTCCGTGGCAAGGACGGTGTCGGCGCCAAGATGGACAGCATGGAGCTGGAGCGGGAGCGGGGCATCACCATCCAGTCGGCGGCCACCCACTGCACCTGGCTGGACCACCACGTCAACATCATCGACACCCCCGGCCACGTCGACTTCACCATCGAGGTCGAGCGCGCCCTGCGCGTGCTCGACGGCGCCGTGCTGGTGCTGTGCTCCGTCGCCGGCGTCCAGTCCCAGTCCATCACCGTGGACCGGCAGATGCGGCGCTACAACGTGCCGCGGCTGGCCTTCGTGAACAAGTGCGACCGACAGGGAGCCAACCCCTTCCGGGTCGCCTCCCAGCTCCGGGAGAAGCTCGGCCTCAACTCGGTGTTGATGCAGATCCCGCTCGGCCTCGAGGAGAAGCTGGAGGGCGTGATCGACCTGATCACGATGAAGGCCTGCCGCTTCAGCGGAGACAACGGCGAGATCATCACCGAGGAGGACATCCCCGCCGAGCTCGCCGACCAGGCGGAGCAGTACCGCGAGGAGATGCTCGACGCGGTCTCGATGTTCTCCGACGACCTGATGGAGGCCATCCTCGAGGAGACCCTGACCCCCGAGGACATCCACGAGGCGGTCCGAGAGGCCACGATCAACCTCCAGATCTGCCCGGTCTTCATGGGCTCGGCCTACAAGAACCGCGGGGTCCAGAAGCTGCTGGACGCCGTGGTGGCGTACATGCCGGCGCCCCCCGACGTCGAGAACGAGGCCCTGCGCCTCG